>JBAQTB010000003.1:0-383515 GCA_049296775.1 Patescibacteria group bacterium | reverse complement strand
CTGGAGCTAGCTTTGATGCCAATGGTTCTGGTAACTCTATCTCTAACATCGATAACGCTGACCTGACTAATGACACTCTCGACTTTGATAAGATCATTGATTCAGCTGCTCTTGATGCTGCCTTCCTAGTAACTGGGCTAGCTGGAGAAACCTTTACTATTGCTCGTTCTTTGACTAACGATACTGCCGAGAATGGTGTTATCTTCACGTTTACAGCCTCAGACACTGGAGCGGCAACTACGAGTCAGTTCGGTCTTTATGTCGATAATCTAGCCTCAACCGAAGGGCTTGATGCTACTCTCGTGCTAGATAACTCTGACGCTGATGATGCTGTGGGTGCAGCCATTAAGATCGTTGACGCTGGTGGCACCTTTACTAACATTATCGATAACGCCGGTACATTGATCTCATCCTCAGAAATCAATGTCCTAGACGGCGGCATTGCTCTGTCCGAGCTCACCGATTCCGGCACACTGACCGCCACCACTGTGGACATCAATGGTGGTGCCATCGATGGCACGGCTATTGGTGCCTCATCACCATCAACCGGTGCCTTCACGACACTATCGAGCACTGGAGTCACGGCGCTTGGCAACAACTCGGCCACTGTTGCAATCGATAGCACTGACTGGGACATTTCTTCTGGAGGTGTAATCACTCTAGCGGCTACCGGAGCTCAGACAACCGCCATCGTTATCACTGACACCGATTACACCAACTCCTTGTCGATCGGTGATAACAATATCACCGGTACTACTTATTCACTGATCGGTACAACTTCGACCATCGACTTTACTAACTTTGATGTAGCTTCCACGGGTGCGATTACGGTTGCGGCTGGCGTTGGGCTCGATACTAACGCAGCTGGGGCCCTTGCTCTCGGCAACACTAACGCGACTTCAGTCTCTGTCTGTAACTCAGCTGCTTGCGACACTATAACGATTGGGACTAACGCTGATGCGGATGCTATAACGATTGGTGACGCTGCTAATGACACCGTTATCATTAACGGAGCCTCGTTATCTCTTGTTATTGGAGCCACTACCGTCGCTGATGCTGAGATCACTGTCCTTGACGGTGGCATTGCACTCTCAGAACTGACTGACTCGGGCACATTGACCGCTACTACTGTCGACATCAACGGAGGTGCCATCGATGGCACTGCGATTGGTGCCAATTCTCCATCGACCGGTGCTTTTACTACTTTGTCATCAACCGGAGTGACGGCGCTTGGCAATAATTCGGCTACTGTCGCGATCAATTCTTCTGACTGGGATATTTCAGCTACGGGAGCCATGACAGGCATTGGAGCCATTACCGCTGACGGCCTCATCACGGGCTCAGCTGGGCTCACGGTCTCAGGAGGTAACATCACAACCGGAGCGGCTCAGATTCTAGGAGCTACCCCGTTTGTCTTTGAGGGTGCAACGGATGACGACAATTGGACAACGTTTGTTATTACTGATCCAACTGATGAGCAGACCATAACCTTCCAGGATGGCACAGGTACAGTTGCTTTCTTAACAGATACTCTATCTTCCACCTTAACTGACAATATTACAGATGCTCTAGACATTCAGGAAGGGACTAATAACTACATAAACATCAATACTACCAATGCCTCAGAGAACATCGCTTTTGGTAATGCGACTACTAATCCTAGCTTTAGCTTCCTTGGCAGTGGAACTTTGACGACAGCAGGGGATATCGCTATCACGGGTGGTGATTTGACGAGTTCAGCGGCGACCTTCAACTTGCTCGCAACTGCTTCTACGACGATCAACGCCTTTGATGCGGCTACTGCGCTCAATATTAATGACGCGGCGGTAACTTCGACCATCGACATCGGTGGCGTGACTAATAGCGGTACGAATACCGTTAACATCGCGACTAATGCGACAGCGGCTGATGTCATTACGATTGGTAATACTCATGCTTCTTCTACGGTGGCCATAACAGGTGGTGATGATTGGTCAATTGCGGCCACGGGAGTCATGACGCTCTCAGCTAGCGCTACGGCTACCACCGCCATAGATATTACGGATACTGATTATACTAACTCTCTCTCAATTGGAGATAATAACATCACCGGTACCACTTACTCACTTGTCGGTACTACCTCTACCATTGACTTCACTAACTTTGACGTAGCGTCGACCGGACATATCACTGTGGCCGCGGGTATTGGATTAGACACTAACGCAGCTGGAGTATTATTGATAGCTGGAACAAGTGCTACCACTTTATCTTTGTGTAACTCTGCAGCCTGCGACACAATTACTATTGGAACTCAGGGAGATACCGATGTCATTAACATTGGTAGCTCTACCGACAGTATTACGATCATTGATGCTGATTGGTCGATTACGTCAGCTGGTCTAATCACGACTGCTAGTGACATCGCTCTAAACGGTGGCGACCTGACAAGCTCATCTGCAACTTTTAATCTCCTAGCCACGGCCTCAACCACCATCAATGCTTTTGATGCTGCAACCACCCTGAATATCAACGATGCTGCTGTAACTTCCACCATCGACATCGGAGGCGTAACTTCCAGTGGCACTAACACAGTTAATATCGCTACTAATTCCACTGCTGCTGATGTGATCTCTATCGGTAATTTGAACGCTGCTACGACGGTTGCCGTATCCGGAGGTGATGATTGGTCTGTTACGGCGGAAGGTGAGGGTGACTTTGTCTATCTGAGCACGGTAACGCTAGATGTGTCAGGTGATGTGTCCGTTAACGGTGGTGATTTGACTACGAGTGCGGCAACTTTTAACCTCATTAATACTAATGCCACGACCGTTAACGCTTTCGGCGCCGCTACGACCGTTAATTTTAATGATGCGGCTGTCACCTCCACCATCGACATCGGAGGCGTAACTGCGAGCGGAACCAACACGATCAATATCGCGACTAACGCCACCGCTGCTGATGTAATCACGATTGGTAATGCTCATGCTTCAACTACGGTCGCGATTACGGGCGGTGCCGGTTGGGCAATTACTAGCGCTGGCGCACTTACCGGCATAGATCTCGATGCTAATGGCACAGGCAACTCGATTACTAATATTGAATCTGCCGATATTTTAAACGGCACTTTGGATGCTGATGATCTTGATTACGCCACAGAAGACGGAGCGCCAGCTGACGGTGAATGTTTACAGTTTGAAACTTCCGGTGGTGGAGATTTTAAATGGGATAGCTGTGGATCGGGAGGGGCCACGGCTTTTAACGACATCGGCGATCCGACGGGTGTTACTTCTGTTACTTTTGACGAGGCTGAAACCGTAACTTTTGTCTATACTGCTCAAAACAGCCAAAACGGATTTACCTTTGATTTTGATCAAATTGATGATGGCAATGGTACTGACGACTTTGATGCTTTACGTCTAGATCTAACGTCTGAGTCTGGAGATTCTGGAGACACATTTGACGGGATTGTCATCAACTGGGAGGACGGTGCGGCGGACACGTCTATGGATGCCGGGATACGTATCAATAATGCTGAAACCACTACTAATACCCTGACTAGTGGCTTGTTAATTACATCGCCTAATGTTGATAATGGTATACGATACGGCGTCAACGTTTCAGATTCTAATATCGGTACTGGCTTATACCTAGGTGATAATTTTTTCCAGATGAATACCGTTAGGATCTTTGAAAGTGCTTCTGGAACGCTAACTATAGAAGACACTAGCGGTAATGACTTGTTGACTGTTACAGATACAGGGACTGTGGGTACGTTGGCGCCGACTGGCCAAGTGGTGGCGTCTAATTTAGGTGTTGAGTTTACGGAGTCAGACACCAATCCTACGTGTGCGGCTGGTAATTATAATATTTACGCCGATACTTCTGAGACCAAGATCAAAGTATGTGAGAACGGCACGGTTCATGATATCGCCCCAATTACTGAGAACGTTTATACCGCAGATGGTACATATACAAAACCAGCCGATGCAGTTCTAGTTTTCGTTAAAATCTTTGGAGCCGGCGGTGGCGGAGGCGGTGGTGGACGGGGTAATAATGCTGTTGGAGCCGGCGGTGGCGGAGGCGGTGGCGGAGCGTACGTGGAAAAGTATTTCGATGCTTCTGATTTAGCGTCTACAGTTGAAGTTGACGTTGGTGCAGGTGGTGCGAGTGGTGCTGGCTCCACTTCGAACAACAATGCTGGGTCTCCTGGTAATCCGGGCGCGTCAAGTTGTTTTAGTACTGGTGCGGCATGTACTGGAACTATTTATCAACAAGCTTTTGGTGGCGGTGGCGGTAGAGCCGGACAGGTGGCGGCTACAGTGAGCAGCGGTGGTGGTGGAGGTGGAGAATCAAGCGTAGGTACCAACGGTAGCACCACCAATGTGGCCGGTGGTGGACCTCTGCCCGCAACTGTTAACGCTTCTGGTGCGGGTGGCGGTGGCGGAACAATCAACGCAGCCGGTGGAGGTAACGCTCAATTTGGTGGAGCTGGCGGCGGTGGTACAAGCACTACCACTTCTGGCGGCGGTGGCGGCTCATTGAGGGGTGGTGCCGGAGGTGGCGCTGGTGCTAATGGCCCAAGTCGTGGTGGTGGTAATGGTGGCTTGGCAGGTACTTATACGTCTAACACTGGGGCGGCGGGTGGTACTTCTGGCGGTACGGCTGGTACTGCCGGTACTGCCGGAACCGGTATCATCGGTGGTGGAGGTGGTGGTGGAGGTGGAGTAGCTACTGGTGTTGGAGCAATTGGAGGGGATGGAGGCGCTTTGGGCGGCGGTGCTGGTGGTGGTGCTGGTGGTGGTGCTTCTGGTGAAAACGGCGGTAACGGTGGAACCGGCGGCCGCGGAGAGGTACGTGTATGGACCATCAAGGGCACTGGCGCTGACATTGCGGAAATTTACTCCACTAATGATGACGAGATCGTGCCTGGTGACGTGGTGTCTTTAGATCCAACCCTGATAGCCGGGGTTAAGAAGAGTACGGGTCCGTATGACCCAACGGCGATTGGTGTCATCTCTACTGCACCGAGTATCGTCATGGGAAGTATTGAGGATTATGGTAAACGCGCAGCTGTGGTGGCTTTGGCTGGTCGTGTACCGGTAAAAGTCTCCATTGAAAATGGCCCGATTCAGCCTGGAGACTTGCTAACTAGTTCATCTGTCCCGGGTGTGGCGATGCGGGCTACTAAGGCTGGTCAGGTTGTAGGTCAGGCGATTACCGGTTACGCGGGCGCATATGAGGAATTGCCAGTTGTAACAGCCTTCATTAAGACCAGTTACGCTAACGGTTCTTCAATTAAGACTTTACTTTCTGGCTTAGTGGCGCCACCTGATTCAGGTGCAGAAGCGCTTACGGATACTGAGACGGTCGGCGAAACATTGGAGTTACCAGATGTTGGCACTCAAGCCTTGCAGTATTTCATGCATCAAAAAGATGCACTATCTAATCAACTAGAACTCTCTGAGATTTCAGCCGATAGAATTGCGGCCGGACTGGAGATTATTACTCCAAGAGTCATCGCTAACGCCGTGCAGACAGATATCTTGATGCCAGTCACTGGTACCGAGCTTCAGGTGGTTTTGAATGCTGACGGAGAGTTTGTGATTAAGGGGCCGGCAGCAATACCGGCGATTCAAGCTGACGGAGAGCCTGAAAATATCATGGAAGACGATGCAGTTATTCGCTTTGACGCTACCGGCAACGCCTATTTCCGTGGCACAGTCACGGCTGATAGTTTCAACGCCAACACCATCACGGGCCTGGATATTTTCGCTGACAGAATCGCGGTTTTGTCTGACGCTGTTGATGGCCTGAGTAGCGATACTACGGAAGTCACTGCAGCTGACTTGGTGAATGTGAGGGATATGGTCGCGGCGGTTGAGAGTTACGCGCTCTCTCTGTCCGGCCAAGTGACTGGGCAATCGACAACGTTATTAGCTACACTTAATCAGCATATTGATTCCCAGCTGATCATTAATGATTCGATGCTGGCTGGCTTGCAGGCGCTAGATTTACGTTTAGCTGCTGTGGAAGCGTCTGTGGTTATCACAGACGGCAGCTTGACCGATTTACTCGGTAGGATTACGGCGGTGGAAGATCAGCCCGGCCTAAACATGGCTTTCCTAGATTTGGCTGGCGATCTGTCCGTGCAGGGCTTGGCGAGTTTTGCGGGTGGAATAAAAGTGGATACGATCGGTTCATTTGGCAACGCGGTAACTTTCTTGAGCGACTTAGTGGTGATCGGTAGACCTTACTTTAACGCTGACATGGGCGGTTTTGCCTTGATTCACGCGGGCGCTAAGCAGGTTAGAGTGAATTTTACAGAAGCATATCTGACTCAGCCGGTTGTTCAGGCCAGCGTGAACTTTGAGGCTGCTGATCAGACATTGATTGCGGATATGGCAGCGGCAGAGCAAGCATACTTAGCCAGTGACCTTCGTTATGTCATTACAGACAAGAGTACGACGGGCTTTACTGTGACACTCAGTCAAGCTGCCCCCTTTGATCTACGGTTTAGTTGGATTGCTTTGGCCATTAAGGACGCTGGTTTAGCTGAGTCTAGCGTTGGCGCTCCGGTTGTCCAGCCGCCGGTAATTTCTGAGCCACCTACGAATGGGGCTGTAATCGATCCATTTGATGCCACTACGCCAGACAATTTAAACCCAGATTTTGCGCCACTTGAGGATAATGTTCCAAGCGAACAGCTCACCGTACCTGAGCCAGAGATCGCTGGTGAAACTGATGAGGTGGGGGACACTGGCGGCGAGCCAGTCGTCGAGCAGACAGATGCTGAGGAAAATGTGGCTAACCCTGAAACAGTCCCTGTTGAGCCTGAAGTGATTGAGCCGGTCTTACCGACTCCAGTTCTGGAAGCTCCAGAAAACACCCCATCAGAGCCTGTCAGCTCAGATCCAGTTCCTGCAGAAGTGTCAACATCACCTGTTTCTACTTAAGATTTTTCCTGTTAAGCTGCAGGTAATCTTTGAGTTTATTGCATGACTTGGACTTGGGCAAAAATTTTAGTACTGAGCTTATCTTTGCTGTTTTACGGTTTAGTCTTATTGCATAAGATTGAGCTCCCAATTGGAGATGATTTGCCTAGACTGATTCAGAATGGTCGCGTGTTGTTTAGCGACACGGATGTTCTGACTAAAAATCTGTATTCCTACACGGAGCCGCAGCAACCGTTCGCTAACCATCATTGGCTGAGCAGTGTTGTTTTCTTTTGGTTGTATCAGGTTATTGGCTACGGAGGCCTGGTGATCCTGAAGGTAATTCTTGGGCTGGTTACTTTTGCTGTACTCTTCTTCGCCACTTTGAAACGGGCTAATTTTTGGGTCGTGGCTTGGTTGTCAATCCCCACGATTTTGATGTTGAGCGCTCGTACCCAAGTGCGCCCAGAGATTTTTAGTTATTTGCTGATTGCGATCTTTATTTACTTGTTATTTTCCGCTGAAGATAAGCCGCGACAAAACTCTATCTATCTGCTCATACCGCTGCAGATTTTATGGGTTAACTCACATTTGTTTTTTGGCATTGGGGTCTTAATGACGGCTGGATTTTTGGTTGAGAAAATTATTCAGTCTCCAGGTAGTTTGAGAACTGACCCCTTGATGCGCAAATTAGCTATTATTACGCCGCTTTTAGCGCTGGCGTGTTTGGTTAGTCCGTACGGTATTCAGGGAGCGCTGTTCTCCTTGCGTCTAAATGTCTTTAGAGAATTTCCAATTCTAATCGCAGAGAATCAATCTATACCTACCTGGTTGAGTAATAGCTCTCTTACTGCTGATCTGGTTATTCCGATCTTTTTTTTGAGTGGCATTATTGCTGGCTTATCTTTATTCTGTGCTTGGCGCCGTCGGCCAGTCTTTTTCTTGGCTGGGTTAACGGCCAGTTTTCTCTTGGCTTACAAATTGATTCGCGCCTTACCATTTTTCAGCTTCATGTTTTTGCCGTCGGTCTCAGCTAATTTAAGTCCTGTTTTTGAGGGTCAGTCAGCTAAATTACGGGATAAGTACCCGGCCGTATGGATAGGTTTAGGTAGGTTGGGGATCTTTACTTTATGTTTGTTCTGGATAATTTTGGTTGCACTCCGTTTCAGTGGAGTAATTATTCCGCGAACTTTGCTTGGTGCCGGCTTAACGGAACGCTCCCTTGATGCCGCTCAGTTTTTTATTGAGCAAGATTTACACGGTCCAGTTTTCAACGATCCAGATATTGGTAGTTATTTAATTTTTTATTTGTACCCACAAGAACGAGTGTTCATTGATAATCGTTTTGGTGATGCTTATTCTATAGATTTTACTGAAAAGACATATTTACCCATGATTCAGGATGAGGAGATTTGGCGGGTCAAACAAGCTGAGTATCAATTTAATACCCTCTTTTTTTACGCTTACGATCAGGCGCCGGGGTTAAGGGATTTTTTGTATCGAAGAGCCAATGATCCTGAATGGGTGATTGTGCATGTTGATGTGTACAATATTATCTTCGTCAGAAACATTCCGGCGAATCAGAAGGTGATTGAGATGTACGGAGTGAATTACGATAACGCTGGTGAGCGTTTGGGGTATCTGACTGAGTTTGGAGACAAAGCCGATTTAATCCTGGCAGCAGATACCTTTAACTTACTTGGCCGGGCAGATTTGAGTATTCAGACATATTTACGCGTGGTAACTGAGTGGCCAGAGATAGGTAAGATTTGGTCAATTCTCGGTGAATGGGAATTGAGCTTTGATGATGGCCGGTCACCAATTTTGGCCATGATGTATTTAGAGCGAGCCATTGAGAATGGTCAGCGGAATGGGAGTAATTATTTATTTTTAGCTTCGGCATATATTCGGATGGGTTTGTATGATAAAGCCGAGGAAGCTATTGATGCCGCTAAACGCTTACAGCCGGATAGACCAGAAATTCAAGAATATTTAGATACCGTGGCTGAGCGGCGTCAACTTGAACCAATTCCAGATTATGTTAGACGATAAAGTTAAAGTCATCGGCGTGATTATGACGTACAACTGCGTGCATATGCTTAGGCGTACGCTGGAGCGTTTACCTAAAACGGCATACACGCAGCTCATTGTGGTTGACGACGGTTCAGCGGACAATACGCTGGCGGTAGCTGAGAGTTTGGGTTTACTGGCATTTACCCACACTCACTTGGGGTACGGCGGGAATCTGAAGTTTGGTTTGGCCAAAGCCTTAGAGCTGGGGGCTGATTATATGGTTGAGATACATGGTGACGGTCAGTACGCTAGTACGGATGCGGCCCTGGCAGTGGCAAAGATGGAAGCAGAAGGGCTCGATTTTTTGCTCGGTTCACGTTTTGCTGGGCATATTTTGCAGCCTTTGCGGGACGGGATTTCGTACGCGCGGTATTTGGCTAATCTGGGTTTGAGCACGATCGATCGCTTGATCTTACAGCTACCGTTAACAGAGTTTCATTCGGGATTTAGGGTGTATAGTGCTAAGCTTTTTGATAAGCTTACTTTCGCGGGTACCTCTGACGATTACCTATACAGCTTCGAGATCATCGCTCAAGCAAAATATTACGATTTTAAAGTTGCTGAGGTGCCGGTGCGTTGTGATTACCATGAGGAACATACCTCTATCAGTCTCAAGAAATCAACGGTGTATGCCATGCAAACTTTTAAGGTCTTGGGTTTATATATTTTAAGCGCTTGGTGTGGCTTACCAACCAAGCTATTTCCTAAACGTTGAGTGATATGTCGCGCTTAATTAAACACCGCACCAATTGCCGTATTTGCGGCCATACCAAATTGAAGCTGGTTTTAGCTTTTGGGCAGACACCCTTGGCTAATGCTTTTTTGAGTCAGGAACAGTTGCATGCACCGGAGCTGTTTTTTCCTTTGAACGTGTTTCTGTGTCAACGGTGTGGCTTGGTGCAACTTCAAGATGTGGTACTGCCAAAACTAATGTTCGCTGAGTATGTTTACGCTTCTTCTACTTCTCCAGTATTTCAGGCTCATTTTGAGAGTTTAGCTGCGCAGGTTACGGAGCGTTTCGCGCTTAACGCCAATTCACTAGTTATCGACATTGGTTCGAATGACGGTATCCTCTTGGCGCCATTTAAGCGACACGGTGTAAAGGTGTTGGGAGTAGATCCAGCCCGGGCTGTGGCTAAGTTGGCACGCCGGGCAGGAATCCCGACTGAAGTAGCATTCTTTTCTGGTGCTTACGCTGCTCGGTTGAGACGCAAAGTAGGGGCAGCAGATATCGTGACCGCTACTAACGTCTTTGCTCATGTTGATGATTTAGCTGATATTACGGCAGGCGTGAAGTACTTACTCAAGCCGGATGGTGTATTTATCGTTGAAGTTCCTTATTTGGTTGATTTTTTGCAGCAAAATATTTTTGATACTGTTTATCATGAGCATTTGTCATATTTTAGTGTCGCAGCCTTAAATACGTTTTTTAAGCTACATGGGCTAAGGATTTTTGATGCGCAAAAAATTTCTACTCACGGTGGGTCGATCAGGCTATACGTTAAATTCGCATCCGCTAAGCATAAGATCCAGTCAGCTGTTCAGGAATTTTTGCGTTCTGAGTCTAGTCTCGGTCTGAAGAGTATACGGCTGTATACAGAATATGCCGCTCGGATTCAGCAGAATAAGCTTGATCTCCTAATACTCTTAACGAATTTGAAACAGGCTGGGAAAAAAATTGCAGCTTACGGTGCACCGGCCAAGGGGAATACTTTACTGAACGTGTTCGGTATTGGACCAGATTTGCTGGACTACATTGTGGACGATAGTCCGCTCAAGCAGGGTAAATATTCACCTGGGCGGCACATTCCTGTGGTCAGCTCGCAGGCTTTGAAACGGCAGCCGCCGGATTATTTGCTAATTCTAGCTTGGAATTTTGCACAGCCGATAATGGATAAAAATCAAGCCTTTAAACAGGCTGGGGGTAAATTCATTTTGCCAATTCCAAAGCCAAAAGTAGTGTGATACTCTCCCTGCAATATGTTTGGTCAAGTATTAGCTGCTGACCTGCAGGCCATAGTGCAAGCTTTGGGTGCTCAGGCGCATAAACTTAGCGGTAAAACCTTGTTAGTTTCTGGGAGTTCAGGTTTTTTAGGACGTCATTTTTTGCTTGCGTTACAGCACCTAAATCAGCATGTTTTAGCCAAGCCTTGCAAAGTGATCGCTATTGATAGTTCGATTGTGGGTACGGGTCTAAATACTTTTGGAGAATTATATGACCTAAATTTTACTCACATTACTACGGATATTTGTGCGCCACTTAGTTTAGATTTGAAGGTGGATTATATCGTGCACATGGCGGGTATTGCTTCACCGGTGTATTACACTAAATTTCCATTGGAAACTATTCGGGCGGCAGTTCACGGTACGGAGAACTTATTGGAGTTTGCCAGAAGCCAACAGTTGCACAAGTTTTTAGTCTTTAGTTCCAGTGAAATTTACGGAGATCCACCGGATCATGCCATTCCCACACCTGAGACCTACATGGGTCAAGTCTCTACTTTGGGTCCTCGTGCTTGCTACGATGAATCTAAGCGCATGAGTGAAACTCTAGCCATTACTTATCAGCGGCTGTTTGGTATTCCGGTTCAGATCATTCGTCCATTCAATGTGTATGGGCCAGGCATGCGTCCAGATGATCGCAGAGTAGTGCCGCAGTTTTTAACCTGCGCTTTACGCGACGAGCCTCTGCCGGTTCACGGGCATGGGCTGCAGACACGGAGTTATTGCTATATCTCTGATGCAATCACCGGTTTTCTGCAAGTTATGCTAGCGGAGCACGGCGCTCAGGTACATAATATCGGCAACCCACATGAGGTCAGTTTAAATGAGCTAGCTCAAGCTGTGTGTGCCTTAGTTCAGACGGCAGTTATAGCTAAAATACCGTATCCGGATGGTTATCCTAATGAAGAGCCGATGCGCCGTTGCCCTGATATTAGTTTAGCTAGAAGCGAATTGGGTTACGCACCTCAGGTGTCATTGTCTGACGGCTTACAGCGTACTTTGATCTGGTTCAAGCATAGTCATGAGCAGGACAAAATGCAGACATGATTAAATTAAGGCTGGTTGTAGCTCTGGGAGCTTGAACATGCTAGAATGTGTTTAAATGATTGATTCTATTTTATGTCAGACTCAGGCTTGAGAAAACCGTGGTGGAAGCGCCTCATAGTGCCGGTTTTAGTCTTGTTGTTGCTGAGTTCGATTGCAGCCGGCGTCTACCTATTTTTGGAAATGCAAACGCTGAAGACTGATTCCGACACTTTGGCGGCAGCTGAGGTCGATAGACTGATTATGGATGTTGGTAAATTAATCGTTTTACCCACTGATGAAACTCCTACGGTGGCTACCGTGGCTGATCCTGAACGGCTCAGGGACCAGACTTTTTTTGCGAATGCCAAGACTGGCGACAGGGTTTTGCTGTATACGAATGCCAAGAAAGCTATTTTATATGATCCAGTAGCAAATAAAATTGTTGAAGTAGCACCTATCAGCTTAGGTGCAGACACTGGTAGCCCTCTGGAGCCAGACGTGGCAGGCGCAAGTGCTGAAAATGAAGCTAATAACTAGTCACTTCAGGCGACTATGAGGATTTTGGCCTGGTTACTCATGGCAGCAATGCTCTGGCCTTCCGCTTTAGTGTTAGCGGAGGATTATTCCGGGAGCGATTTTATTTTACGTGATCCTTTTTTAACTTTAGTGGGTGGTTATTCTAGCTCTTCGTCGTTTGCGGTGTTTTCACAGACCGGTGCTAGAATTGAGAGCGGCTACAGCGCTGGTGGGGCGTTTGTGGGTCGGGCCGGTACTGAGAGCTATGCTCACTTTACGTCTCCGGTGATTACCGCTACAGCTGGTGATACAGAGGTGGATTTAAGCTGGACGGCCTCAACCACGTATTTCGGGGGCGTAGTTTCTAGCTATTCCGTTGGTCAAGCCACGGCCTCTGGTGGACCGTATACTTATACCAGCGTTGGAGTCTCTACTTCCACAACTGTGACGGGTCTGACCAATGACACCATTTACTACTTTGTGATTAAGGTTAACGATGCAAATTTAAACCAGAATACTTATTCGTCTGAAGTTAGTTCGGTGCCAGTAGCGGCTGGTGGCGGTGGAGCTGGTGGTAGCGGCGGAGGCGGGGGTGGTGGATCACCTGGACCTGTTGATGGAGGTACGGAGGCTGGAGATAATTTAGTGACTTTTGCGGGTACCGCCTTTCCAAGGGGTAGGATTACTTTGCTGAAAGATGGTGAATTCGCTCTAGATACTGAAGCGGCATCAAATGGTACCTTTGAAATGGCGCTGACTGGTTTGAGTACTGGCACATATAATTTTGTGATTTACGGTGAAGATACTGCCGGGCATCGTTCAGCGGTCCGAACCTTCAGGGTAGCGATTGCTAGTGAAAATATTACAAACATTAGCGGTATTTACCTATCTCCGACTTTGAGTCTGACTAAGTCACAAGTAAAAAGAGGTGATAGCATTTCGATTTTTGGTCAAACGGCACCCGCTAGTTTAGTAAGTATTTTTTTAGACGGTCAGACCGTTGACTTGATTGAGACCTCAGCGGACGAAGCTGGAAAATATAGTTATTCATTACCAACGCAGGCTTTACGTTTAGGCAATTATACGGTCATGAGCCGAAGTAGCGGCCTGGCCGGACAGAGTGATTTTGGCACTCCGCAGACTTTTACTGTGGCAGATGAGAATGTACCCGTAATAGACGAGACTTATTTGAAGGGTGATTTAAATGAAGACGGTCAAGTTAATTTAGTCGATTTTGCGATTGCGGGTTTTTGGTATAAGCGAGAACTCAGTCCGGCTTTTAGCATTAAGGAGCAGAATCATTTGAACGGTGACGGTAGGTTGGACTTGGTCGATTTTGCGATCATGGCTTATTACTGGTCAGGCTAGACGTATGGCACAGATTTATTTCGGCATGTCAGACTTATCCGTTACGCTTAATGAAACTTTTGAAGTTGGCGTATTTCTGGATACGCACGGACAAACCGTCGCGGCTATCGAGAGCAAGATTAACTTGCCGGAAGGTTTTAGGCTTATAAATATACGCGATGGCAACTCTGCCGTGAGTTTATGGATCGAACGACCACATGCGGCGGCGGGTGGAGTTGAGTTTAGCGGAGCCATTCCTGGTGGGTATTCAGGTGATCGGGCTGAGCTGTTCGTATTGGTGCTGCAAGCGAATAGCTTAGGGGTAGCGAACTTGTCAGCTGAAGATACCCGTATTTTACTGAGTGATGGTCTGGGGAGTGATGCTGAGGTTGTGCCTGGCCCGTTGCAATTCACCGTGGTCAGTGAAGGTGAGGTAGGTGAATACACGGCGCCATTAGACACTGAGCCGCCGGAGATTTTTACACCCGTGCTAGGTTCTCCAGCCGAGTTTGATCAGTGGGCGGTAATTTTTTCAGCTCAGGATAAGGGAAGCGGGATTGATAGGTATGAGGTTAAAGAAGGTCAGGGCGGCTGGGTTACGGCCAATAGCCCACATGTTTTGATCGACCAGAACTTGCGGCGTGTTGTGAGGGTAAAGGCTATTGATAAAGCTGGGAATGAGAGGGTTGTCCAGATGGTTGGTACGGCTGAGCATGAGTGGTACGAGGGCTATCAATTTTGGGGTATACTTGGCTTAGTTTTCTTGGGAGTGGTCGGAGTTATTTTCCTTCGTCACCTATGGGCGAAAAAATTGCATCGTGGGCGCCGCGGGTAGGGGGAATACTTTTAAGTTTAGTCTGCGCGCTGTCCATGACTGTGTCTGCGCAGGCAGCTAGTCAGTATTTTTCTCCCAGTGGCGGTACGTATTCGGCACATTCATCTTTCACAGTGGGTATTTACGCGGATAGTTCGGATCAGCCGGCTAGCGCTTTCTCAGCCCTGATTCAATTTCCACCTGATCAAGTCAAGATTACTTCCGTTTCAAAGTCTGGATCAATGATTCAACTCTGGGTACGTGAGCCAGCTTATTCCAACACTTCGGGAACTTTGAGTTTTGAAGGTCTTATTCCGAATCCCGGCTATCAGGGGACGGGCGGTAAGCTTTTGAACGTCACCTTTGAGGTTTTGGGTGAAGAGTCGGCTAATCTCAGTTTTGTAAACGGCTTGGTTTTAGCAAATGACGGGAACGGTACAGATATTTCTGGTGACTTTGGGGCAGCCAGCTTTGCTTTCGCAGCTAATCCCGCTGGCACTGCTCTGATCGGGGAGGAAGGTGATGGCACTGAGCCGGTAGCCGCGTATGATTGGCATCCGATTGGCAGGGTAGCCGGTATTCATACCGCTTTAGCCTCAGCTTTTGGTCTTGATGTCGTCGGAACTGATTCAGATGAACAGAAGGGTCTATTTAAACAGTTAGGCGCCATGCAAACTTTTGAACTCGTAATTTTCATAGTCTTCGCCTTGCTGCTTTTGGCTTTGGTGGGTTTGGTACTGCTTGCTCTGGTAGGCTTGGTTAAGGCTCACTTTGGTTGGGGTGGGCGCGCTCCAAGGGACTCAAGGTCAGTTCCAGTTAGTCGCAGGTTGAAAATGATTAATTTGAGCACCGCTAAACATTTGCATGATTTGGAAAAGCTTAGTCGGCAACGCAACTTACCTAAGGCGGCCAAGGTTGCGGTCTTGGCGGCGTCAAAGGCACTGGTTAATTTAGAGGATCAACTTGAGAAGTCATTAACGGAGTTGTAGCGGTGTATGCGTTTTTTTCGTTTTTGCTTAATGTTGACGCTATTGGTGGGCTTGGCCTGGCCAACTTTTCCCGTCACCACACAGGCGCAAACGGAGGGTACACAGCTATTTTTTTCACCAGCGGCTGGAACTAATCTCGTAGGTTCTACTTTTGATGTTTCAGTCCTGTTGAATTCCCAGGGTCAGAGCATTAATACGGTTCAGGTTGATATTAGTTTTCCTGCTGACAAGCTGAGAATCGTGAAGCCGTCGTCAGATAAGTCTTTGTTAGCTATCTGGCTTGAGCCTCCCGTTTATTCTAATGTAAACGGCACAGCTCATCTGGTGGGCGTTATCCCAAATGGCATTACTACGAGTAGCGGACTAGTTTCAACGATTACTTTTGAAGCCATTAATCCCGGCACGGCAGTTGTTGAGATCCGGTCCAGTTCCAGCGTTTTGGCTAATGACGGTCTAGGCACTCAAACGCTATCCGGTTTGGGGAGGGCAACATTTTCGATCACTCCGCGGCCATTGGAGGGGGTTAACGTGTACTCAGATACGCATCCGTTTAGTGATCAGTGGTACAACAATAATTCGATCACGTTGACGTTAGAGAAGCAATCCGGCGTCACCGATTTTAGCTACGAACTAGATAACAAGCCGTTTACCGTTCCTGACAATACTCCGGATACGAGCGACGCGATTGTGAGTTTCAATGATGTGGCAGACGGTGTTTGGTATTTTCATGTGAAAGCGCGTAGACAAGACGTGTGGGGCACACCGACCCATTTACTGTTACGTGTTGATACTCAACCGCCGGCTAAGTTTAAGCCCGTGTCAGAAGTGCTGTTTTCTAATGAGCAGGCCAAGGTGTTTATTTCTTTTTTCACTACTGACGAACACTCTGGGATAGACCATTATGAAGTTGGTGTTTTGGAAGCTAGCCAATCTGCTGATGAATCGCCGGTGTTTGTGCGTACAGAGAGCCCTTATCAGCTACCGAGTTTGATCGGTAGTCGTTTTAGGGTGGTGGTGAGAGTTTTTGATAAAGCTGGGAATGTCACGGATGAGCATATTAACGTGACCGTGGGCGCATCAATTATTCGCCTAGTCAAGGATAATATCTTTGTCTTGCTCGGCATTGGTTTGGTGATTTTGCTCTTGTATTACCTCTTCCATCTGCACATCTGGCACAGGCTGAGGCGTTACCGTGAGGCTTTGCGTCAAATTCAAGCTGAGGAGCATGAGCAGGCGGAATTGCAGCATCATCATGATCTGGATCATTCCGACCACCATGAGTCTTGACGTAGCTGATTTTCTCCGCTAATCTATGGCTACCGTCGAAATTCGCAGAACTCGGGTCGGAGTTTATCTCCATAAGTCCCGTCGAGAATATCGATGAAAATAGCCAAAATATTGTCTATTTTCATATGTTTTGCGCCAACGATGGCGCTAATTTTTTTTACGACGATGTATGCCAAAAACTCGTGCCCAAAAGGCCGAAATCGTGGCCAAAGTCGCCGATCGTCTCAAGCGCATGAAGGCTGCGGCCTTCTCTCAGGTGTCTGGTTATACCATGGCTGACGCGGACAAGCTCCGTGCCAAGGCTGCCGAGCAGAACGTTGAGGTATTTATTACCAAGCGTACTTTGCTCGCAATCGCTGCTAAGGAGGCTGGCATTGAGGGTATGGCGACAGACGGCATGGATGGTTCCATCCTAACCGCTGTGAGCTACGCTGATGAGGTGTCGGCAGCTAAGCTTTTGAGCGACCTTGCAGCTAGCAAGAAGCTTGAGAGCAAAGACAAACTAGTTACCATGCAATTGATCGCTGGTATTCTAGAAGGAAAGTTCATGAATGCGGATGAAGTAAAGCGTTTGGCCTCATTGCCAACCAAGCAGCAATTGCTCGGTCAGCTGGTAGGTACTTTGAACGCTCCAATCTCTGGCTTTGTGAATGTCTTAGCTGGTAACTTACGCGGCTTGGTGACTGTGATCGGTGCGATTAAAGATAAGAAGGCTTAATAATCGATATAGTAGAATCTAATATGTCAGACGAAATGAAGAACGTAGAGGTACCAGAGAAGTTCAAGTCATTGGTAGAGAGTGTTGAGAAGATGTCTGTTCTAGATCTTGCCGAATTGGTAAAGGTTTTGGAAGACAAGTTCGGCGTTTCTGCTGCTGCTCCAGCTATGATGATGGCTGCTCCAGCTGCTGGCGCTGCCGCCGCTGAGGAGAAGAGCTCTTTCACTGTTGAGTTGACCGCTGCTGGTGACAGCAAGATCAACGTGATCAAGGCTGTGCGTGAGTTGACCGGTCTTGGCTTGAAGGAAGCTAAGGATATCGTTGATGCTGCTCCAAAGGCAGTTAAAGAGAACGCAAGCCAGGCTGAAGCTGACGATATGAAGGCTAAGCTAGAGGCTGCTGGTGCTGTAGTAACTTTGAAGTAAGTACTTCTTGGTCCCTAGAGTTATTCAGAAAAATACCGCTCACGTGAGCGGTATTTTTATTTGAGCAAATGCGAGGGGGTAAATTCTAGGGCCTCGGTGCCAGTGATGACGGTGATTTTGCTGGTGGCTTCCTCAACTATGAAACCGACAGCTTGTCCAAAGGCTTCGTTCACGTATTGAGCCTGTATAGCGCCGGTAGCTTTGAGTAGAACTAAGACGCGAGTTTCAGCCGGGTCGAGCACGTACAAGTACGGCGATTCAAGCGATGTATACAGATCAGTGGCGGCCGAAAGCGGCGGGTCGATAGTGGCTGTTTGCCAATCTTGTTCGCGTCCGCTAGTAAATTTGATGATGTCATTGGCGAGTAGCATATAGACATCTGAATCGATGGCTATAGCTCTAGCGCTGGTTAGATCAGTAGTATTGGCGTTGATCCAGACCGTGCCAGCTTCAAAGCTAGGGTATTGGGCGCGCATTTTGACTACTTGCTGACTGTCAGCGGTTAGAGCGTACAGGGTGTCGTTATAGGTGGTGATATCTTCCACACTCGCCATGCCGTTAGTGCCACTGTTGACGGTGGTGAGGGTGAGTGCGGTTAGGTCCAGTCTAGCTAGCTGCTGCGTAGCGTCAACTACTAGAACGTCATTCTGCAGGGTCGTACTTGAGGTGATTCTGGATACGGGACCGTTGACCGTTTCTTGCTTAATCCAGGCCCCGCTTAAGCTATCTAGTTTATAGGCATTCAAGTTGTCAGCTAAGGCGATGATACCGTTTGGAGTCAAAGTGCCAGTGAGAAGCGAGGCGCTAGCGTCAATACTTCTCAGATCAGCTATGACGCTTGGCTCAACCAAAGTGACACCTCTAATTTTGGCTTGTAGCGCGGCTAAAGCTTTGGCTAATCGATTGGCTTCCGCGCTGTGCTCATTGGTGTCTCGGGGGAGTGTTTCTAGCCCGGCTGCCGCTTCACTTAAAGTGCGTTGCGCCTCTTCAGTATTTCTGTAAATCAAACTAGCTTCAGCGGCTAAGATTTTGTCATCAATAGCTTTAACTGAAGTCGCAAAGGCTAGGGCTGTTTTGTCGCCTTCAGATTCGCCGCCGTTGATAAAGACCACGCCGCCAATCACCACCATGGCCAGCATGAAGCTAATGACAGCGAATTTACGCGGGGCGGAGAGTTCTCGCATAAACGCTCTAGAAGCGCCCATGAAACCAGGTTTACTAGTGTTTCTGGTTCTGCCCACACCGTGTCTTAAGGCTCTTGAAGTTCTCGCTTCTCTAAAACGTGTCTTAAGATAGCCCTGTAATTTCATGACTAGAGCAGCTAGGACTGCGATGACTTTTGACAGGCCTTTGACGGTTAAGGCTAGGCCACGTTTGGCAGTAGTTTGCGCGCCGCGCATGCCTGGGCTAGCCAGTTTTTTACTGATGCCAGACGCCATTTCTTTGACGGTATGCACTAGGTCAGCTTGTTGGTCGCCAAGGACATTCGCTGTTTGTTCCTTGGTATTTTCTAATTCCTGCAGGGAGCTAATCGGATTTGCTTTGCGGACTATACCGGTCTTATCTTCTTGCATGGCTTGGAAGGCGATACCGCCAAAGTGGTCTGTGGCAGGTAAGAATTGCCTAATGCGTTGCAGGGCTCCAGCGGGCGGCAGGGTTACTAAAATATCCTGCAGCTCGTCTAAGCTCAGGGCGAGTCGCGGAATAGGGGAGGCTAAGTAAAAGATATCTCCGGGATGAAATTCCCCGTCCAACACGGCAACCAACGGCTTTTCCCAGGTGTGGGCTTGGTCAACATGAAATTGTTCATCCAGTTCGTAAATAACGTATCTGCGTTCAGCGGTTTTGTGTAAAAAGATCGCTTTCAGTTTGCCAATTCCAGACAAGAAGATTTGATGACCCGCTAAGACGCCAATCACCGCATCAAATTTATCGATGTTTAAAGATAAATCTTTGGCGGCCCTGTTTAGGTCACGATTAACTCTGCTCAAGCCTTGTTCAAAACGTCTGACGACATTCGGTTCGTCCGCCAGATCAGCGGCTAAGTGCTCCAGGTGGCTGCGTAGAATATGGGCAATCCGCTCTTTAGCCGTTTCATCTTTGGACTCTAGGCTGAATAAACCAAAAACCCAGCCCTTGCCTTGCGGTAAAGCGTGGAGCACACTACGGATATCTAGCTCACCTTTTGGTGAAGGAATCACTAGATCAGCCGATTTTATCGTTAGATGTTGACTCATGATGGTTGCCCTTTCCCCCTGTTTACTATTACAGTATACCCAAACCTTGCTTGGTACAAAAGATCGCTAAGGTTTACCCCCAGGTTCTATGGATAATTCGCTGACTCCAGCTCCGTTGCCAGATAGCCCCAAGCTCAAAGAGTCTGAGCCGTTGTTGGTTGAGTCTCAGGTTGAGATTGACGAACCCGAAAAAGTCGAGGGTGGGGTCTTTAGGGTTGAGCAGTTATTCGGTTCCAGAACCCGTGCCCGCTTGCTCGGTTTATTTTTAGAAAATAGTGAACGTGCTTTTTTTGTTCGTGAACTCGCTCGGCGCATTGACGCTCAGTTAAATTCAGTGCGGCGGGAGCTTAAGAATTTGGTGGATGTAGGGATCGTGCATGAGGTTGACGGTGAGACTGTTGAGGTCGAGAGTAAAGATGATGAAGACGGTAAAGTCGATAATAAGCGTTTTTATCAGGCTAATTCAGATTTTCCGATTTTTGAAGATTTGCGTGGCGTTATGAAAAAAGTCGCGGTCCTCATGAACCATACCTTGACCCAAGAAATGTCTAAGCACGGTCGTTTGGACCTGTTGATTTTAACGGGTAGCTTTACAGATACGCCAACTATTCCTACCGATATTTTAGTCGTCGGAGAACTTAAGGAAGAAGGAGTGCAAAGTTCAATTGCTGAGTTTGAAAAGGAGATTGGTCGTGAAGTGAATTACACCTACATGCCACGTGATGAGTTTGAATACAGGTATGATGTGGGTGACCGTTTCTTGACCAGTATTCTGCAGGGCAAGCGGGTCGTGCTATCTGATACCATTGGTAAGGTATGATGATTTACGTCAATGGTCAGGATATCGCTAGATTAGCGCTAGGCGGTTGGAGCGGCTCGGCTTGGTTGCATGAGCCGCAGGTGTTTCAGGTCAGACCTGAGCAATATTTGGCGACTTTCTCCAGCTGGTTACAGAAGATTGGTCTAGATAAGCAAGGTATCACCGGCTTTGTGATAGTCAGTGGACCAGGTTCGGCTACGGCCCTTAGAACTTCTCATGCTATGGTTAATGCTTTGGCTTTAGCGCTCGGAGTAGAAGTTATGTCTCTAGATAAAACTGAAGATTCAACTGATCTCGAGGTCGCGTCAAGTTTGGCGGGACTAGTCGCTAAGCCCTTCGCTTTACCTACTTACGGGCGTGCGCCTACTATTACTGTATCTACACACGATGCCTTGAAGCGTAAGCTTGAATAATTCATGTCACAAACTTTTGGTCAGTACGGCAAATATCGTCATCTGGAAGTTATTCCAGGCTTGTTGAGCTGGGGCATTTTAAGCGCGGCTATCGTCTCGGCTTTTGTGGCGCCCACCGTGGCGGTCGTGTTTATCATTATCTTCGACCTTTATTGGATGTTGCGGGTTTTTTATTTCATCATTCACGTGATTGCCACGTACCGGGAATATCGCCGCTACTTGAAAATCGGCTGGTACGAGCAGCTGACCGCGCTGCCTAATTGGGATAGCGTGTATCACCTAGTCATGATCCCAACTTATCAGGAGGGGCTACCCATTCTTGAGGAAGCACTGGAGTCACTGTTGCGCTCACAATATCGCAAAGATCGGTTTATTGTGGTGATTGGGGGTGAGGAGCGTGACCAGGAGAATTTTCAGAGTCATCAAGAGGAGTTGCAGAAGCGTTATGGTCATCACTTTGCTGACTTGCTGTTTACGCTGCATCCTAAAGACACCCCGGGAGAGATCCCCGGTAAGGGTTCCAACATGCGCCACATGGGCCATGAAGTGCAGAAGTATTTAGCTACTAAGCAGATTAATCCGGATGATATTGTCGTTTCAGCTTTTGATGCAGATACGGTGGCGCACCCGCAGTATTTTGCGTGTTTGGCTTATCAATTTAGAACGGTCAAAAATCCGCATCGTTCTTCCTATCAGCCGATCACGTTATTTTCTAACAATATTTGGAGTGCCGTGGCGCCAGTGCGGGTGGCGGCCTTTGGTACGGTGTTCTGGCTATTTTCTGAGTTGGTGAGACCGGAGCGGTTGTGGACCTTTTCTTCACACTCCATGTCTTGGCGCATGCTGACAGAGGTCGGATTTTGGGAGCCTGATTTAGTCAGTGAAGATTCGCGGATTTTCTTACAAGGTTTTTTGCATTATGACGGCGACTACCGCGTCACACCGATTTTCTTACCAGTCTCCATGGACGCAGTGGAGGGCGGAACGTATTGGCAAAGTTTGGTGGCTTTATATAAACAGCAGCGGCGTTGGGCCTGGGGAGTGGAGCATTTTCCGTACATGATCAAAAAGTTTCAGGAACATCCCAAGTTACCAAGACGCTTGAAATGGTTGTACATCTTCAACCATTTGGAAGGTATGTTTACTTGGGCCACTGCACCATTTCTGATCTTCGTCTTAGGTTATTTGCCATTCTTAACGGTGTCTAACGCTGAGAGTGCGTTGTTTGTGAATTCACCTTACACGCTGGAGTTCATGATGCGGGGAGCCACTCTGGGCGTGTTTATCACGGGTGGTTTGAGTTTCTTTTTACTGCCCCCCAGGCCCAACCGTTCACCACGCTGGAATTGGCTCTTGATGTTGTGTCAGTGGCTGCTGTTACCCGTAACTTTCATTTTATTTGGCGCTATTCCGGCTTTAGATGCACAGACTAGGTTCATGTTAGGCAAGTACTTAGGCTTTAACGTGACTAAAAAGTTGACTACCACTAGAAACCGCTAGCTTATGCATGTCTCGATTAACATTTTGACCTGGAACGATCTACGCTATTTGCCGGACTTGTTTAGATCGATTGAGGCCCAGACATACCCGGATGTGAGTATTCGGGTGCTGGATAACGGTAGCACTGACGGGACTTTGGAATATATTCAAAAGCATCATCCGCAATATTTAGTGGCACGTAACGTGCGTAATTTAGGCTTTGCACCGGGACATAATCAGTTGATTAAGTTTGCATTAGAGCGTTGGGGCGAGGATTTGTCAGACAAAGCCATTTTGCTAGTGAACGCGGATATGATTCTGCATAGCACCATGGTCGCGGAGTTGGTGTCGGCGCTCCTGGCAGATCCTACTCTGGCGGCTACTCAACCGAAATTGTTACGCGCTTTTGCGGATATTACTTCAGAGGATGGCGTAGAGCAGAATATTCAGTCAGATATTTTGGATACTACTGGATTGTGTTTAACTAAAACTTGGCGCATGGAGGACAGAGGGGCGGGGGAGGTAGATACTGGTCAGTATGATACGCGGACGGATATTATTGGTGCCACTGGCACGAGTGCGTTGTGGCGGGCGGAGGCGCTTAAGGCTTTGAGTATTGATGGTGAGCCGTTAGATGGCGATTTTTTCGCTTACCGAGAAGATTGCGATTTAGCTTTAAGAGCTAGGCGTGCTGGTTGGAAAGCGGCTTTTGTTCCAAGTGCGAAAGCTCACCATTACCGGGGCATGTACGGCGCCGCTAAGCGCGGTTTGTGGCAGCGTTTTTTGGATCGCCGTAAGCAGCGACCGTTTCCAGCCGCCATGTCTACCCGGAACCAGGTGTATTTTTTGATTAAGAATTTAACTTGGGGAGATCTGCTTAGATACGGGGTTTGGATTATTCCAACGGAACTAAGTAGATCCGTGTATGGGCTGATGTTTGAGCCAGAAACACGTAAATTGCTCTTAAAAAGCGGCAAACTTACCTTAAAAATGTTCAAGAAGCGCTCCAAGAGCTTGGCCATGGCCAAAGAATCAGGTAAGGTGATTCGTAATTATGTCAACTCTTGATGTCTCTATCCTGATTGTTCATACCTTTGAACAGCGGCTCATTCGTCAAACCTTGCGAGGTTTACGGCGGGCTGCGCCACAGTTAAACGTGGAGGTTTTAGTGATCGACAATAACCCGGCGGCGGGTATCCGCGACATGCTGGATCGCGAGTTCCCTGAAGTTAGATACTTTTCTAAAAAGAATGAAGGCTTTGGATCAGCCATGAACGTAGGCATTAAGCACGCCAAGGGCAAGTATATTTTGATCTTTAATCCGGATATTATTATTTCTCCGGGTGCTTTGGAGAAGATGTTTGATTACATGGAGGCTAACCCTCAGGTTGGAATCGTTGGTCCTAAGTTATCGAATGCTGATGGGAGTTTGCAATATTCATGTAACCGTTACCATGAATTGTCTGTTCCGATTTTGCGCCGTAGTCCACTCGGCAGGCTGCCTTGGGGCAAGAAGATCGTGGATCGATTTTTGATGAAAGACATGAACCATGACCAGATCAATGAAGTTGATTGGTTGATGGGCAGCGCTTTATTTACTCGGGCTGAAGGCCTGGCTAAAGTTGGAGTGTTTGATGAGCGATTTTTTATGTATTTTGAGGACACGGATTTGTGTTGGCGTTTTTGGGAAGCCGGCTACAAAGTCATCTATTATCCAGAAGCCGTCATGGTACACTACCACCGTAGAGCCTCTGCCGATGGCTCGATTTTTCAGCAATTACGCTCGCCTTTGACCTGGCGTCACATTGAGAGCGCCTACAAATTCTTCCGAAAACATTCCGGACAGAAAAATCCCCGTGAATTCCCACAACTTCCTCCAGCCACAGTTTGAGCAACCTCATGACCATCTGGTCGTTGAGCCGTTAGCTCCACGACCTTCGCGCGGAAAACTTCGGAGATTTTTGTTAATTGGTGCAGGTTTAGGTGTGAGCGCGGTGACGGTCATGACTGTGATAGGCGGAGCCTTATTGCTAGATGGCGCTTTGCGCGTTAAAGCCGCGATGTCAGCTGGCGAAACGGCAGTCTCAGCTGCAGATTTTGCGGCTGCTAATCAGTCTTTAGATAAAGCGCAGTCAGGGTTGCGGGAAATGCAGGCCGCTTTTCCATTTTTAAGTTACTTGAAACCTGTTCCGTGGGTGGGTGAGCAATTGGGCGGAGCGCAGGTGGCCGTTCAAGCCTCAATTGAGACTTTAGACGTCATTCAAACCGGTCTCAAAGTTGGTCAGGATGTCTTGGCGTCAGCTGCTAGTGCAGATGAGTTAGTTGGTGGCGTCTCAATTACTACGGAAACTAGGGCGTACGCTGATCTGACGGATGAAGAGCAGCGTTTACTCTTATCTGGTTTGGCGGCGTCATTGCCAGAGCTCAGGCAGATGCAGGTTAGCTTACGCTTAGCCCAGGCGGATTTAGATCGGTTGAATGATTACAAATTGGCACCGGTCTTGAGCCACGCCATTCAGCCACTTAGAGACTTGGTGCCAGATTTGCTAACTAGCGTTGATGTTTTGGTGCCGTTTGCAGCCATTGCTCCAGACTTTGGTGGCATCGGGATAGATAAACAGTTTTTAGTCTTATTTTTGAACAACACTGAATTAAGGCCAGGCGGTGGGTTTATTGGTGTTTACGGCTTAATGGTTATTCGGGACGGTCAGATTGTGAATTTGGTCACCGGAGATTCTTACGAGATCGATGCCAATGTAGAGGGTAAACCGGGCTATAACGTGAATCCGCCAGCTCCTTTGGCTACGTATCTGAATCAACCAAGTTGGTTTTTTAGAGATTCAGCCTGGTCACCAGATTTTTCTGTGAGTGCGCGTGACGCCGCACAGCTCTTGAGGCAGGAAGTGGCATTTGGCGGTCAGCCAGTCCCTGAAATTAATGGAGTCGTAGGGATTACGCCCACGTTCATTGCAAGACTTCTAGAGTTCGTAGGACCGATTACAGTGGAAGGTCAGACTTTTGATAGCGTCAACATCGCCGATCAGTTGGAGTACCAAGTTGAACAAGGCTACGCCCTGCAGGGCATTCCTGAACATCAGCGCAAGGACATCGTTAGTTCTGTGACGGATGAATTGGTAGATCGACTATTAGAGCTACCACCGGCCTCTTGGCCCAGTTTATTCAAGATCATTCATACCGGTTTTGATGAGAAAGAATTTGCGCTCATGAGTTACACGGATAAGACTCAGGCCGCGTTAGAAGATAACGGTTGGGCGGGTGTATTGAATCCGGTCGGGTCAGATGATTTATTGCTGACTGTAGATGCTAATTTGGCGGCGTATAAATCTGATCCGGTCGTTGAGCGACACGTTACATACACTATGGTTCCACACGGATCGGGGTATAGAGCTACGGTCAGTATTAATTACGATCATCATGGTGGTTTTGATTGGAAGACTACCCGGTACCGCACGTATACACGTCTGTTTGTGCCGCTTGGGTCTCAATTCGTATCTTCAAGTGGTAGCCTGAAAAATGATAAACTGAGTAACCCGGGTTTATTGCCAGGAAAAGTAACGGTGCAAGACGAGCTCGGAATGACGAGCTTTGGCGCGTTTATAGCTATTGAGCCGGGCGAATCTGGTACGTTAACCTTTACTTACGATCTTCCAGCCACGGTCGTTAGCGCCATAAATCGTGGATCTTATCGGTTATTAGCCATGAAACAGTTGGGTGCGGGGGATAACCTTTTGACCCTCAACTTAGACTTTGGTACCACGTTGACATCGGCGCTACCTAGCGAAGACGCTACGGGTTACGGGGATAGTCTCTACCAGGTGACAACAGAGCTAAATACAGATAAACTCTTTACGGTCCGTCTCCGTTGATTCTGGGCTCGTTAGCCTATGTTTAGTAAGAAAATTGGTATCGATCTGGGTACCACTACGGTTTTGGTGTATGTCCCTAAACGGGGGATCATTATTAATGAACCTTCAGTGGTAGCTGTCTCAAAATTAGATAAGACAGTTTTGGCTGTGGGCAAGGAGGCTAAAGATATGCTTGGCCGTACTCCGGACACGATTGTGGCTAGGCGTCCGCTTAAAGATGGTGTTATCGCAGACTATCGCACTACGGAAGCCATGTTGCGTTACTTCATTAACAAAGCTTTGGGTGGGGTACGTATTTTTAGGCCAGAAGTCATGATTGCGGTGCCGGGCGGGATTACTTCCACTGAACGGCGCGCGGTGATTGATGCCGCTTTGTCGGCGGGTGCTAAGGCGGCGTATATTATCAAACAGCCGATTGTGGCGGCGATTGGAGCGAATATCCCAATCGGCAGTCCAAATGGACACATGATCGTAGAAATTGGGGGCGGTACTAGTGAGATGGCGGTTATTTCTTTGGGTGGTATCGTGGCATCGACTTCGGTCAGAATCGGGGGTGTTAAGTTGGACCATGCCATTATGGAGTTCGTGCGCCGCACGTACAATTTAGCTATTGGTGAGCGTACGGCGGAGGAGATTAAGATCAAGTGTGGTTCGGCCATGTATTTAACTGAAAAGCTCCGCATGGACGTTAAGGGCCGTGACATGATTACAGGTCTACCAAAGATTATTGAAGTGACGAGTGACGACGTGACGGAAGCCATCCAGCCTTTGCTAGAAGGTATAATCACAGCGCTGAAAGAAGTTTTAGGCCAAACACCTCCAGAATTATCCGCTGATGTCATGGATAAAGGCATCGTGATTTCTGGCGGCTCCAGTCAGCTACGTAACTTAGATCGATTGATCGCAGAAGCCACCAGCGTCCCTACTTACATGGCTGAGGATCCGCAGTTGTGTGTGGCTAGAGGTACTGGTTTGGCGCTTGAGAACTTAGAGGCGTATAAGCGCAGTTTGTTTAGTAATTAATCGTCACATGGCGGACAAAACTAAGATCACTTACGGCATAGACGGCGCGGCTTTATTGGCAGCTAAGCCGACCGGTGTTGAGCGTTACGTGTCACGGTTACTCTTGGCGATGATGGAGGTGCCCTTGAATTTAGTTGAAGAAGAGGTGGTGATTTACGCCCCTAAGCCTAAGCCGGGGTCTTTAGCGTTGGCGCCGGGTTGGAGTTGGAAGGAGTTAGGTTTCTGGTTGCCTAAAGGTTGGACACACTTACGTTTAAGTACGGAACTGTTACTGCATCCACCGGATGTCTTTTTTAATCCTGCTCATGAAATTCCGTTGTGGCACCGGCGTGCCAAATTGGTGACTACTGTACACGATGTCGTCTTTAGAAATGTCCCGAGCGCCTACCCGGCCAGAAATCTGCGTCGTCAGGAATGGGCGATTAAGCGTGTAGTTAAACAGGTACAAACTATCTTAGCCGTGTCTGAAGCCACTAAGCAGGATCTAGTTAATTTGTATAAATTTCCCGCTGATCAAATTACGGTGACACATTTGGCGCCCACGCATGAGCTAGGTTCTACTCAGCCGGTGGCTGAAGTCATGCGTAAATATGATGTCACGCCCGGGATGTATGTTCTCTACATTGGTAGGGTTGAGGCTAAGAAGAATCCGGCCACTTTGGTACGGGCGTTTATAGAATTACGCCGGCGTTATGGCGTGGGGCATCCGCTGAAACTCGTTTTGGCTGGGAGTTTTGGTTTTGGCGGTGAAGAAGCGGCGCAGCTAGCCAAGGCCTCGAACTGCACACACGACATTCTCTTTTTGGACTATGTACCAGATGACGATTTGGCTGGTTTATTGGAGCACGCTCTGTGCTTTGCCATGCCTTCACTGGGCGAAGGTTTCGGCATTCCGGTGCTAGAGGCTATGAGCATGGGCGTACCGGTGATTGCTAGCGATCTTCCGGTCTTCAGGGAAGTGGCCGCAGATGCCGCGTTATTTGCACCACCTTTAGATATCGCCAAGTGGACCGTGGCTTTGGATACCATGCTGATTAATCAAGAACGACGTGCAGAGCTGGTAACTAAAGGACGTGCACGTAGTCAGGTTTTTGCTTGGAGTAAGACAGCGGCGCTAACCTGGGAGGCTTTGCGGGCCACGGCCAGAGAATAATATGCAGACGGATTTGCAGCGCGAACTTGAGGCCTTGGGATTTTCTGAGCGTCAGGCCTGCGTGTACGTGACTTTGTTACGGTTTTCTAAAAGTGGCGTGCAGCAGTTGGCTTTAGCTTCTGGTTTGCCTAGAGCTACTTGCTATGACACGTTGCAACAACTCATTACTCAAGGTTTGGTTAAGGGTGCTTCAGAGTCCGGTCAACAGGTGTACATTACTGAGCCGCCTGATCGCCTCAATCTCTTGTTGACTTTGCAACTTGAGGAAGCGCAAGCTAGACGCCAGCGTGCCTTGAATTTTTTGCCTCAGTTGGAAGCTTTGGCGGCTGACGGTGTGGTGCGGCCACAGTTTAGGATTATTAATGATGTGGAAGAATTACGTGAGTTGCATAGTGCTTACGCTAATTTAGATCAACCCATTTTGCAGATGGTGGGCTATGATGCTTTTCTTGAATTGCATAAACATTCTCTAGTACAAGAACGTGGTGCTAGATTACAGTCTAAGAAATCCAAGGGACGAGCCATTTTGGTGACAGATACTAAAGTTGATGCTCCGGCTGGAGCTGATTTTGAGGTAAGATGCATCCCTGCGGCTATGTTAGACGTCAAGGGGGAGATGACGGTGTGCGCTGATCATGTCCTCATGTTTGCGTACACGCTGAACGTCACGGCGATTGAGATCATTTCACCTACCATCGCTGATACTTGCCGGGCGACTTTGGAATTAGCGTGGCGGCAGGCGGGGGATATTGAACGTCAATTAGCCGTTAAATAAAAAAAACCTGCCGACGCACGAGGGCGGGGCAGGCTGTGGGTGTCTTCAGAGTCGGCCTAGATGCCAAACTCTGACCGGGTGGTGATCGCGTCCCAGTCGGACGTAGGCACGAGGTCGTCGGGCTTGGTGCCATCGACGATGAACGATGACCGCAGGGTCGTCATCAAGACGATCTCGCGATCTTCTGGGCTGAGGCCGTTCAGGTCGACCTCTAGTTGCTCAGCGGCGGAAAGCATCCTTCAGCCTCCGCGTTTGCGTCATTCGCCGATCTTTCTTGCCGTCCACATAATACTGACCGTACCGACGGTAGTAAATCCTCTCCTCGATGTACTTGAGCCGCTTCGAACTCGAGCGACTTCGGTCTCGGTCGGTCGGGATATATGTGACCGAGTACGGTTCGTAATCTACTTCAAACAAAGTTAGCTTGTCTTTACGTACCGCATCGAGCATGGCATCTCCCTGGGGTGTGGGGGGTTATGGGTAACAATCTGAGGTTCAGGGGTGTCTAAAGTAATCGATTATTGAACCAACTGCAAACTCAGATTGTTACCCACAAGCTATTCCTCACACAACTTCGGAAAGAAGGGACTCAGTGATCAGCCGAAGTTGATGTGAATCGTGATGCGGTGCGGTGCCAAGAGTCAGCCGGAGCCAAGTCCGGTACCTCCACACCGATCGGGGGGGTGGTGTTGCCACCCCCGTCCGACCATCTCTCCTCCCCGAAGTTCTGGGAGCAATAGTTTTTAAGCAACCGGGCAGTCTAGCAGAAAAATCGTCTTTTGTCAAGTATAAACGGCTAGTTTATAGCTAAAATTAGCCAATATAATTCTATTAGCTGAGCCTGGTTTACTGCTAGATTTCTGACGACTTTATCCGGTTGAGGGGTCTATTCTGATTACGTTAACGTGTTATACTTTGCTCTGACTATGACTTTTGCTGACATTATTGGTCACACTCAGCAAGTAGCCTATTTTGAACGTGTTTTAGCTCAAGATAGTGCTGCTCATGCTTATGTATTCTTGGGTCCGCAAGGGGTGGGCAAAATGGCGGTAGCTGAACGTTTGGCTGGAGCGCTCTTGTCTACTGAACTCAAACGCTTACGGATGCACCCGGATGTGGTGTACGTTGAGCGGCCGTTAGATGATAAAACTGGTGATAAAAAGAAACAGATTCCTTTGGAGCTAATTCGGGCAGCTTGCGACAGATTGGCGCTCTCTGCCGTGCAAGGTCGGAAGATCGTGATCATTGATGAAGCCGACACCATGACGACTCAGGCGCAAAATGCGTTACTGAAAACTTTAGAAGAACCATCCGGACAAGCCGTAATCTTCTTGTTAGCTGAAGATCGTTCACGTTTGCTCCGTACGATTGTGTCGCGGAGTGTGCCGGTTACTTTGTCACGTGTGCCAACCGTTAAGCTTGCGGCCGGCTTGGCGGCACGTGGCTACGCACCTCAAATCGCAGAAGAAGCCGCTAGACGAGCCGTTGGTCGGCCGGGTGTGGCGCTGGCGTTAGCAGACGCGGATACGCTTATGGAGGCCCACAAGCGGGATGAAGTCATTCAGCAATTCATCGCGGCACCACGAGCAGAGCGCATCAAGACGATTGCTACCCTAGTGAAGGGTGATGACGCCAAGAGCGCAGATGGTCGCCAACAGTGGTTACTGGAGCTATGCGACGCTTTACACCTCAAGTTACATACTGAACCGGTGGTGCCCGCACGGGTGGTGGCTGGACTCTCGAGTTTGTTGGATGCCAGACAAGCCTTGCAGGCTAATGGTAACGTCGCGCTGGCCTTGGAACGAATCGCTTTAGCCTTACCTTAAGCTTTAACCCTTTGCATCATCTTATGTCCAAGTCACGTGTCACAACTTTAGCGCTAACTTTACTTCTAGCTACTGGGGCAGGCTGTTTTGGCCTGGGAGGGTCTAATGAGCCAGCGCCTGCCAGCGGAGGGGTATGGTTATCAGATAATAACGGCAGTACTTGGGTGGCTAAGAGCGCTTTGCCTTTGCCGGCTTCAGTTTCCAGTATCAACGGGTTAGATATTTTAGCTCTGGAGCAAGATCCGTCAGACGCTTCGGCTGTCTACTTAGGCTCAAAGACGAGCGGTTTGTTTTACTCTTTAGATAGTGGTGAGTCTTGGGCTAGACCAGAAGAGAAGCTTGCGGCTAGTGGCGCAGTGCTCGCAGTTGAGGTTGATCCCAGAGATGTGTGTACTTATTACGTACTGAAGACTGATCGACTTTTGAAAACTACTTCTTGTGGTCGAGAGTTTGATGTGGAAACTTACGTAGAAACCAGAACGGATGAGTTTTTAACCAGCATGGCCTTGGATTGGTATAGCCCCAACACGGTTTTGCTAGGGACTACTCAAGGTGATATTTTGCGCTCACAAGATGGTGGTGAGACTTGGGCCGCAATTTTCAGAGCTAAGAACGCCATTGTCGATTTAGAAATCAGCAATGCAGATAGTCGCATTATCTTGGCAGGTACTAGTTCCAAGGGGATTTACCGGACCACAGATGGGGGAGCGATTTGGGTAGACTCAGCCACAGCTTTAAAGCCTTACTCTAAGTCTGACAAAGTTTACAGTTTGTCACAGACAGAGAGCGGCGACAGAATTTTGTTACGTAGCGGTTACGGTTTGCTGTTTTCAGATGACAGTGGTACTTCTTGGCAGAATATCAACTTAGTGACTAGCGCCGGCGAAGTCGTTGTAACCGCTGCCGAGATTTCTCCGGTCAACAAGAACATCATGTATTACGCTTCTGGTGCAACTTTTTACACCTCGACTTCTGGGGGTACTGCTTGGAGCACTACCAATCTCCCATCTTCTAGAGCTGCGTCAGTCATTCATGTTAATCAGGGTAATCCAGATCAAGTATTCCTAGGCGTTAGGTCAGTGGAATAAACTGAGGCCGGTTGACTTGGCGGCCTTTGGCCTTTAAACTGCTCGGGTATATCTTTTATGGACATTATTAACGACTACAAACCAGAGTTCGAGAAAGTTTTAGAGCATTTGCACCACGAAATTAATACTTTGCGCACTGGCAGAGCTAGTCCGGCGTTGGTTGAAGATTTGCCAGTTGAGGCTTACGGAGCCATGCAGCCTGTCAAAGCGCTCGGATCCATGTCGACTCCAGATGCTCGTACCCTGGTGATTGAGCCTTGGGATTCATCTGTAGTTAAGGCGATTGAATCTGCGATTATCGCTTCTGGAATTGGTATCTCTCCAGTGGTTGACGGCAAGATCATCCGGTTGATCATGCCCATGATGACGGAAGAGAATCGTTTGAAGATGGTCAAGGTCATGCACGGTTTCATGGAAGACGGGCGAGTGAAGTTGAGAAAGGTTAGAGAAGAGGCTAAGAAAAAAATTGAAAAGCAAACAGGGATTGGTCAGGACGATATCCGTAATCAACTAGAGGCCTTAGACAAGCTCGTGAAAGACTTCGTTAGCAAGATCGATGACATGGGCGACAAGAAAGAAAAAGAGATAATGACGGTTTAGTTTATGGGTATCAGCATGGATAAGATCGTCAATCATTGTAAGACCAGAGGCTTCGTCTTTCCAGGTTCGGATATTTACGGTGGCTTAGCGAATAGTTGGGATTACGGTCCACTTGGAGTTGAGCTGAAAAATAACATTAAACAGGCGTGGTGGAAGAAGTTCGTGACTTCTCGCTTGGACATGGTTGGTCTTGATGCCGCGCTCTTGATGAATCCCAAGGTTTGGGAGGCTTCAGGTCACGTGGCTACTTTTAGCGATCCACTTGTCGAATGTCGAAAGTGCCATGCGCGTTTTAGGGCTGACGATGCGTCACAATCGTTTAAAGTTGAATTTAATGCTAAAGATCTCCCTCGACCGGAAGATCTTAATCAATCGGTGGCTTATCGTATTTCGGGCAATTGTCCGAACTGTGGAGCATTGGCTGCTGATACGTTCACAGATCCGTCGTCATTCAATTTAATGCTGAAAACATTCCTTGGTCCAAAGGAAGACGCCTCTGCGACTGTATATTTCCGTCCGGAGACTGCACAGGCCATGTTTGTGGACTTTCAGTTGGTGCAAACTTCATCACGCAAGCGTATTCCGTTTGGTATTGCTCAGATTGGAAAAGCGTTTAGAAATGAAATTACCCCAGGAAATTTCATTTTCCGTCAGCGTGAATTTGAACAGATGGAAATTGAGTATTTCATCCACCCTAAAGATTGGGAGAAGCACTTTGAGTTGTGGTTGACCGCTATGCATGAGTGGACCGAGGAATGTGGTATTACTCAGTCAGCTGTTCATGATCTAGAAGTTCCAGTCGACGAGTTAGCTCACTATTCTAAGCGCACGGTTGATATTGAATACGATTTTCCGTTTGGAAAAAAAGAATTGTACGGCTTAGCGTATCGTACGGATTTCGATTTAACTAACCACGGCCAAGCGTCAGGTAAGGAGATCACGTATACCGATCCAGACACCAACGAAAAATACGTGCCACATGTGATTGAGCCGTCATTTGGAGTCGATAGAACTTTCTTGGCGATCTTAACCTCAGCTTATCAAGAGGAGGCCGTTGAAGAAGATGTGCGTATCGTTTTGCGTTTACCTAAGCATCTAGCTCCAATTAAGGTGGCTATTCTGCCACTTAGCAAAAAAGATGAGCTGGCCCAGGTGGCTTATCCGCTCGCCGAACAGTTAGCGAAACGTTGGCGTGTTGATTATGATGAAACGCAATCTATTGGTAAACGTTATCGTCGGCAGGATGAGATTGGGACGCCGTTGTGTGTGACGGTGGACTTTGAGACGCTGGCGGATCAGGCTGTGACTGTGCGTGATCGTGACACTATGCAGCAGGAACGAGTTCCGTTGGCTGAACTTGAGGCTTACTTGTCTAAGCAGCTCGGTGGTTAATTTTGAAAATCAAGACGTATGTCAAAAGTTCAGACTTTGAAGAATGGCACCCGCGTGCACATTGTGCCACTTGAAGGTACGCAGGCTGCGAGTTTGCTCGTGTTGTTTAGGGTCGGCTCACGGAATGAGCCGCTCAAAGTTTGGGGCGGCTCACACTTTATTGAGCACTTAATGTTCAAGGGTACCAAGAAGCGACCAGAGACGATAGATATCTCGAAGGAGCTCGATCGTTACGGCGCGGAGTACAACGCTTACACGGGCAAGGATTTAACCGGTTATTGGGTGAAGATTGCGGCTGAACAGATTCCCGTAGCTGTAGATTTGTTGCATGACATGTTGTTCAACTCTAAGTTTGAGGCCACAGAAATGACCCGGGAGAAGAAGGTGATTATTGAGGAGATCAAAATGTATGAGGAAAATCCCATCATGCATCTAGAAGACATGCTAGAAGAGGCGATTTTTGCTACGCACACCTTGGGCAGAAATATCGCCGGTACTCCTGCGAGCATGACCGCCATGAAACGCGCTGACGTTTTAGCTTACCGAGACGCTTATTACGTACCGGAGAATATGGTGATCGCCTTGGCGGGCAATGTGCCAAAGGACGCCATGGCTTTACTTGAAAAGACTTTCGGCAAAGTGAAGGCCAAGCCAACTGTATCTGAGGTCACGCCCTTTACGATTGAAGGTGAGTGGACTGAGCCGCGTGTCCGTATCCAGGAGAAGAAGCTGGAGCAGATTCAGGTTTCACTTGGGTTCCCAGCTTTTGGTAGAGATCATGCCGATACTGATGCCCTCCGCATTTTAGCGGGTGTGCTCGGCGGCACTATGAGTTCCCGTTTGTTTATTGAAGTTAGAGAGAAGCGGGGCTTGTGCTACAACGTCCGTGCATCAGCGGATTTTTATGAAGACACTGGTTTATTGACCGTCAGAGCTGGTCTGGATGCTAGTCGCCTGTCAGTGGCTATGAAGGTGATTGTGGGCGAGCTGAAGAAGATCGCTAAAAATGGCGTTACACCAGCTGAACTTAAGATGGCTAAGGATAATGTTAAAGGTAGTACTACGCTTAGACTTGAAGATTCGTCCAACTTGGCAGAATACTATGCCCGTCAAGAGCTGTTTCATGGTAAGGTAGAGACAGCTGAGGAGCGCCTCAGTAAGTTTAGCGCCGTGAAGTTGGCAGATGTTAAGCGCGTTGCGGCTGAAATTATCAATTTCCGCAGGTTATCTATTGCTGCCATTGGACCTTACAAGAACGAAGCCGATCTGTTGAAGCATTTCCCTAAGGACATGGTAAAGTAGTTTAGTCGCACTTTGGAGTTTGGCTTATGAAATACGTGATCGCAAATTGGAAGATGAATCTGTCAGTCCGCGAATCCGTGGCTCTAGTTAGAGGTGTGCTTTTGACCTTGCAGGGACGCGAACATTTTCCGCGGATTGTGTTGTGCCCATCCGCTACGGCTTTGTCTGAGGTGCATAAGCTCGTAACGCGCACGCACTTGGAGCTGGGTGCTCAGAATGCCGGTCCAGAGCGGGCTGGAGCTATGACAGGTGAGGTGGGTTTAGCGCAGCTAGAAGATGTGGGGTGTAGTTATGCGATTATTGGACACTCAGAACGTAGATTGCAGTTTAATGAATCAGATGAAGTGGTTAGACAGCGTTTGACAGCGGTTCTAGCTTCACAGTTAACGCCGGTGTTGTGCGTGGGGGAGTCCAGAGAGGTGCGTGAAGCTGGTCAGGCCGAGGCCTTTGTCTTGAAACAGCTGAAATCCGCCTTAGTGGGCCAGCACATTGCGCGGGATAAACGTGTGGTGGTGGCGTATGAGCCTATTTGGGCCATTGGTGCTGGTCAGCCAGCCACGCCCGCTGAGGCTATTGCGATGCACGCAACTATTCGTCAGTATCTGCAAGCTGAGTTTGGCTTGTCCGGTGACAAGGTCGCAATTTTGTATGGTGGCTCAATTGATGGCGAGAACGCGCATCAATTCTTGCGCGAGTCCGAGATCGATGGAGTTTTGGTGGGTGGAGCGAGTATTAAAGCTACAGAATTTGCTAAAGTTTTAGCAGTCGCCTGTGAGGTTATGGAAGCGCAAGCTACCGTATGATTTTGACGATTATATTTTTGGTCTTATTGGGACTAGGGCTTTTGCTCTTGCTTTGGATCGCCGTGCGTAAATTGCCGCAACTTAAGATTATCGACCCGGCTAGTTCTAAGGAAGCTAAGGCCAAGGGTGTGAAGTACGAAATTTTGCGTCAGCGTTTGGAGCGTGTGAGTACCGAGAGAACGGCCGGTATGCGCAAACAGATCGGGGGTCCATTCCGATTTTTGCAGACGGCGGTGCGTAAGGCGGCGGCACGTTTAGCGCAGATTGAGCGTACTTATACGGATCGTCAGAAGAGCACTACTAGACGCAAGCCTAACACTCAGGAGCTGCGTCGCATGAATGAAGAGGCACAAGTTTTGCTCGACGATGAGGCTTATGATGCTGCCGAGAAAAAGTTGATTGAGATTTTGAGCATGGATCCCAAGAACACTGATGCTTATGAATGCATTGGTAGGTTGTATATTGAAACCAAGAATATTGATAACGCCAAAGAAGCTTTTAAGTATCTGCAGAAGCTCATGCCGCAAGACGCCAGTGTGTTGGCGAGCTTGGGGGAGATTGCTAATCTTGAGAATGACCCTGCCGCTGCCTTTACTTATTTTTCTAGAGCTAAAAACATCAGTCCAAATAATCCCAAGTACCTAGATTTCTTTATTGAGGCCGCCATTAAAAAAGGCGACCTCATGGAAGCGAATATGGCACTCAACCACTTGCGTGAAGTTAACCCTGACAATAAAAAGATTCAGGTTTTTGAAGCTCGGGTAGAAGAAGTGCGTCAAAAGCGCGTTAAGAAATAAAAAAAACTACGGTTTAGAGGCTGTAGTTTTTTAGTTACTTAGTTTCTTTGTGAGGAGTATGCTTGTGGCAAGTTGAACAGTGCTTAGCCAATTCAAGACGATCTTTTAACATCTTCTTGTTCTTGGTTGAGCGATAGTTCATGGACTTGCAGACGGTGCATTCCAATTTGATGAGTGTTTCCTGAGACATAGGGTAAGATAAAAATCGAGACAATCTTAGAATAGAATGGGACTTTTGTCAAACTTGGTTTGTCCCCGGTCTAGACCTTGCACAATTTGAGCGATTCCGGCATTATATAGCCCGCAACGCTAGTGAGCCCGGGTCGATACCGAAGCGGTCAAACGGGGCAGACTGTAAATCTGCTGGCGCAAGCCTACGAAGGTTCGAACCCTTCTCGACCCACCATTCGACTCACTGCGTTCGCTCATGGTGTTCCACCGTGATTGACCGTGACCCAACGCAGGGAGGAGAATGTCCCGAACGAGTCCGATCCTTCGCCTACGCAGAGGACAGGCACCATTCACCCTCACGGTAATGGTTGACAAAGAGGCCTGTTTAAATCCTTCAGGTTCTAGGAGTGAGCGAGTAAGGACGAGGCGTAGGTAAATCCTACGGTGAGTCCGACGGAGCGAACGACGACGAAGATGGAGGATTTAAACAGGCCGATACGCCGCGGTAGCTCAGTTGGTAGAGCGCATCCATGGTAAGGATGAGGTCTCGGGTTCAAGCCCCGACCGTGGCTCCATCGAAAAACATCGCATAACAGCGATGTTTTTCGTTATATAAAAAAACCGAGCAGGAACCGTGGGTTCGACTGCTCGGAAGGTGGGGGCACGGGACGGATCATCTGATGATGCGTACCGTGGCCGTAACGTCGAGGCCCTGGTCTGTGCAGACAGACACGCCAGTGGCGATGTCCTCCCAGCAGACTTCAGAGAGTGAAACCTCGAGAATGGTCTTGGCTGGCGTGTAGGCCGTGGCGGGCCACACGAAGCCGTAGGTCTTGCCGCTGTCGGCCTCGATCAGCTCCGGCGACATGTTGTCGGCGGGTTGAGCTGGGCTCCAGTCCGCCTGGCCATCGTGCCAGACGTAACGGAGCGTGTTGCCATCAGCGGTGGTAGCGACACCATTTGCGACTGTCGGCGGGAATGCCGAGTAGTCGTAGGCATCTACCAGCTCAGCGGGAATCCCGCGCTGGCTGATGCGGTTCATCCATTCTCGACTGCCCGGGCGGGGATCGAGAACGGTGAACCCGAGCAAACTGAGCTTGATGTCACCGCAGCTATCGCTGCTGACAACATCGACTTCGAGTACCAGGCTCTTGCCGGCCTGGAGTTCGAAATCGTCGCTGCCGATGAGGCTGAAGATCGGCATGGCCGAAGTTTCGCCCTCATTTGTGATGAACTCGCAGTTAGTGTCGGTCGACACCACGGGTTCAGTTTCATCGAGGCCAGTATCCACGAGTGGATCCGTACCTTCTTGCAAATGGTAATCGACACAGCCCATGAGGCCGCCGAGAACCAGTAGAATAAACATGCTCTCTCCTGTAATTGGGCGGGTTGCCCATCTGTACTCACCAACTGTTGATGGGCAGAGATGGATAACTCACACTGGTAATGTAGCACAATAACCAAAAAATAGCAGTTTGTCAAGGTAAAAGTCTCGCTTTTGCCAATCTTGCCTTTTATTTGGCCTAGCTGTATCATCTACCCGTCTTTTTAATGCTATGGGACTTAACCGCACCACAATTCTAAAACATCGCCTCCAGATTTTTGGGATTACGTTATTGGGTGTGGCGGTATTTGGCGGTGGCGGCTGGTTACTCGATGCAGCTCTCCAGACCACTCCAGCCTTTTTGATCGTTGGTCTAGTTGTATCTTTTCCAGTCGTTCAGACGGCTTTGTACAGGTTCTTTAGAGCTTAGGTTATATGCTCAATATTACAGTTCCAGCTACGACTCTTTTCCACATTGGTCCGGTGCCAATCTCTGATGGTGTTTTGAACGCTGGTTTGATTTCCTTAGGCTTAGCTATCTTTGCACTCCTGGTCTCCAAGCGTTTTACACGTGTACCTGGCAGGTTACAGGTGGCATGTGAGGCGTTACTGGGATTTGTTTCCAATCAATTAGAAGTCGCTTTTGGGGATAAGCAGGAGGCGCGTAAGTTTTTACCTTTGTTTGCCACGACTTTGATCTTTATTGTCCTTGCTAACCAATTTACTTTAGTCCCCTTAATTACTTCGATTACTTACGACGGCACGTTAGCGCTCAGAATGCCGACATCTGATTTGAGTGGCACGATTGCTTTGGCTCTGATCATGGTGGTCTTAGCTCATGTGCTCGCCTTATCGATCTCTCCTCTCGGACATATTGGAAGTTTCATTCGCGTAGCACCATTTTTGAAGGTCAAGAGCTTGATGGACTTTCTCAACGCTTGTATCGGATTTGCTCTGGGCTTCATGGACATCATCGGTGAATTTTCTAAGGTTATTTCACTCGCGTGTCGTTTGTTTGGCAATATGTTTGCGGGTAACGTAATGGTGGCGGTGATCGTGTCTTTGTCGGTTTACACTTCTTTCTTGGTACCGATTCCGTTCTTGGCGCTCGGCATTTTCTCTGGATTTGTTCAAGCTTTTGTCTTCATGCTCTTGACGATGCAGTTCGTAGCAGGCTCAGTAGCCTCCGCGAAAGCGCACCGGCAAGCGGTGGTGGAGGCAACTGCCTGACAAATACGGAGGGCTTAAATAAAATACTTAGTATAAATGTATGGATCCAATTGCAATGAAGATGTTAGCTGCAGGTTTGTGTATGGGCTTGGGTGCTATCGGTCCTGCTCTCGGTGAAGGTATGGTAGCTTCTAAGACCATGGAAGCTATTGGTCGCAATCCAGCTGTGGCGGATAAGTTGATCCCAAACATGATCGTCGCCATGGCTATCTGTGAATCAACCGGTATTTACGCTTTGGTGGTGTCTTTGATTTTACTCTTCGTAGTCTAATTGCGCCGCGTGGCTGATTAGTATGGACGTCTTGGCAAAAATTGGAATCGATTGGTGGGGAGTGTTGCTGTATGCGATTAACTTCGGCGTACTCTTATTAGTCTTGGCAAAATTTTTGTACAAGCCACTCTTAAAAGTAGTTGATGAGCGCCAAAAGTTTATCGCGGATAACGTTTCAGCTGCAGAACAGTTGCGCCATGATTTTGAGCAAGAGGCTGTTAAGCAAAAGGCAGAAACAGCTGCTCAGGTCGCTAGACTGGAAAAAGAGATTGCAGAAGCAAAATTAGCTGCCAACGCTAAGGCTGAGCAATTGTTGGCAGATGCTGAGGCGCATAAGGCTAAACTCTTGCAGGAAACTGCTGAGCAGATTGAGGCTATGAAGCAGTCTGTTAAGCATGAGTTAGAGGCGGAGATGCTGAGCACTATGAAAAAAGTTGTCGTTGCTGTGCTTAGTGATCATGTCCCTGCCGAGGCTGTTGAGGCTAGCGTACGTGCCGTCTGGAAAGACACAGCTAAGCTTTAAGCTATGTTGACTGATCTTTACGCCGCGGTAGTTAGTGATGCTCTGGCCTTGCACAGAGAGACGGATTTTTTCGAGCAACCGTCTAAAGATAGGGGGTCGATTTTAGCCACTCAGCTCAAGTCATATCCAGAAGCTTTGCAAGCTTACTTGTTGAACATCCCAGCTACGCAGGCGTATGCAGACTTGATTGAAGCGGCGGCCTTCATAGCGAGTGGTAAGCCGTTACTGAGTCTAGTTGCGCGTGAAGCTCAGATTCATGAAGCTCAAGCAGCCACGGCCACGTCAGAGAGCGGATTATTACACGCCTTTGAAATGTTTCTGAAAGAAGTGACGCCTAGTCTAGCGCCTGGAACTTTCTGCGCGGGTGTCTCTGGCGTGTTGGGAGCGTATACGGCTAGAGTCTTTGCGGCTGATGACGCGTCTACGCCGCAATTGTGTCGGGTTCTGTACCGGGAAGCGGCCGATTTCATGAGCGCTAAAACTGGTGAACGAGCGGCAGAGATGCAAGTCGCAACAGCGTTACCAGTTGCTGAGGAGCTGAAATTAAAACAAGCACTTGCTAAGAGTTTACAGGGTGCGCTCGTACAAGTGACTGTGCAGCGTGGCTTACTGGGGGGCGGTAGATTATTCCACAACGGTGAGCTGATAGATGTTTCTTGGCGCGCAACTCTGAATCGACTTTTCTCCTGATAACCACAGTATGGACAAAACAACATTTCAAGAATTATTCTCTCGGATTGATACTGCCATTGCGCAGGTGGATGCAGAAAAATCCAAAGGCGCGGCGGCAGGCGTAATCCGTTCTGTTAAGGACGGTATTTTGCATATTTACGGCTTGGACGGTGTTCGCATGGGCGAGGTCGTCAAAGTTGAGGGTGTGAATGCTGAAGCTTTAGTCATGCAGCTAGACCGACGGAACGCCTACGCTATTTTATTAACTAATGGTGCTGAAGTGAAGGAAGGTCAGGCGGTCACAGCCGGTGGCAAATTCCTGGGCCTAGCCGCTAGTGAGCAACTCATTGGTAGAGTTGTAGACGCGCTTGGTTTACCAATTGACGGCGGTGCTGCCATTAAGGGTGGTGATTTCATGCCGCTTGAACGTATTGCTCCAGGCGTAATGACGCGCGAGCCGGTGAGTGAGCCAATGGAGACGGGTATTTTGGCGATTGACTCCATGATTCCAGTGGGCCGTGGTCAGCGTGAGTTGATTATTGGTGATCGTCAGACCGGTAAAACTGCTGTAGCTATTGATGCCATTCTCAATCAGAAAGGTAAGAACGTGATGTGTATTTACGTAGCCATTGGTCAACGTGAAGCTAAGACCGCTAACGTAGTACGCGCCTTAAAAGAGCACGGCGCTTTGGATTACACCGTGGTGGTGTCTGCCGGTGCCGCTTCACCAGCAGTTATGCAGTACTTGGCTCCGTATGCCGGTGCTGCCATTGGTGAGTATTTCATGAACAAGGGCCAGCACGCCTTGATTGTGTATGATGATTTGTCAAAGCACGCGGTGGCTTACCGTGAAATGTCTTTGCTGTTGCGTCGTCCACCGGGTCGTGAAGCGTATCCGGGTGACGTGTTTTATTTGCACTCTAGGTTGTTGGAACGTTCAGCTAAATTGAGCGAGAAGTATGGCGGTGGTTCCATGACCGCATTGCCAATTGTAGAAACACAGGCCAATGACGTGTCGGCGTATATTCCTACCAATGTAATTTCAATTACGGATGGTCAGATTTTCTTGGAGACAGATCTGTTTAACCGCGGTATTCGTCCAGCTATCAACATTGGTATCTCCGTGTCTCGTGTAGGTGGCTCAGCACAAACTAAAGTCATGAAAAAGGCTTCGGGTAGTGCTAAGCTAGATTTGGCGCAGTTCTATGAGCTAGCCGCCTTCACTCAGTTTAGTAGCGAGCTAGATCCAGCTACCAAGCAACAACTTACTCGGGGTGAGCGCGTAGTTGAGGCGATGAAACAGAAGCAAAACTCTCCGTATAAGTTGTGGCAGGAAGTGGTAATTTTGTACGCCGCCACCAAAGGTCACTTGGATAAAGTTCCCGTGGGCGATGTTGTAACTGCGATCGCATCATTACTTACGAAGGTTGAGGCTTCCAGAGCAGATTTGGTGACCTTGATTGAAACTAAACGTGAGATGAGTGATGAAGTTCAGAAAGGCCTAGAAGAGGCTGTAACCGCATTTGTTCAGGCTTAATTCTTGCTTGTGCCGTCATTACTAGACGTTAGAAAAAACATTCAGGCAACGCGGAATACCAAGAAGATTACTCAAGCCATGCAGTTGGTGGCGGCGAGTAAGATGAAGGTCTTTCAGCGTAAGATGAAGCATACCCGTGCTTTTGCCACGGATTTGTTGTTGGCTTTGCATATCACGCGCCAGTCGCTGTTTGAGACTGCGCTTGGAGTAGCTAATCCAGCGGCCACGGACACGCTGTTTGTAGTGCTGTCGTCAGATAAGGGTTTGTGTGGTTCCTTGAATGCACAGCTGCTCAGAGCCTTGCAGAAATCGGAGGTTTTCACTGCTTTGACGCCACAGAACAGGCACGTCATCACGATTGGTAAAAAAGCGTATGAAGCCATGCGGCGTCTCCAAGTAGATGTTCCAGAGCATTTTGAAGGTTTATCTGAGACCTTTGATCCGCTCGATGCGCTCAGAGTTATAGACCCCATTCTGGAGCGTTGGTCTACGGGTAAGTACAAGCAAGTGCTGCTGGTGGGACCAAAATACCTGAACGCATTTTCCTTTGAGCCGGTGATTACTCAGCTCTTGCCGTTTACCACCGGTATGCTGGAGGCGGCCTTGCCAGACCTGCCAGACACCGGTGACGTGGCCGTATACGAGCCGGATGTTTCAGAGGTCAGGGAGCAGTTGAGTATTCAGGTGGTGCAAAGTCTCCTCCTCAAGAGTTTCTACGAGCTCAAGGCGACAGAGTTCTCCATGCGTATGAGTGCCATGAAGAAAGCTACTGATGCTGCTGATGATCGGATTAAGTTATTAACCCTACAGTTTAACAAGGCCCGACAATCTGCGATCACCATGCAGCTGGCCGAACTTGCTTCCGCTAATGAAGCGATGTCTAGTGAAGAATCCTATGAAATCCGTGAAAGCTAATCATCTCAAACCAAAGGGCGTAGTTAGTCGAGTGGCCGGTGTAGTTGTTGACGTTTTTTTCAACGATCACATCCCTGAGAAATACTCAGCTTTGTTAGTCGCTGGCACTGAGCCAGTTTTAACGCTTGAAGTGCAAGCGCATATTGGTGACGGCGTCGTGAGGACCATCGCTATGAACTCGACTGACGGCTTGGCCGTGGGCCAGGAAGTGTCTGACACGGGTTCACCAATGACAGTGCCAGTGGGTAAAGAAACCTTGGGTCGCGTGTTTAACGTCACAGGTGAGACCATTGATGAGGGGGAGAAGATCGCAGAATCTGTGACTAGATTGCCGATTCATCGTGATGCGCCTAGTTTTGCGGAACAGAGCGGTAAATTTGAAGTGTTTGAAACCGGCATCAAGGTGGTCGACTTGCTTGTGCCATTCTTGAAAGGTGGCAAGATCGCCTTGTTCGGTGGTGCAGGTGTGGGTAAGACTGTGATCATGCAGGAGTTGATTCACAACGTTGCCATGCAGCACGGTGGCTATTCTGTATTTGCGGGTGTGGGGGAGCGTACTCGTGAGGGTAATGACTTGATCCGTGAAATGCGTGATTCCGGAGTTATGGACAAGGTAGCCATGGTGTTCGGGCAGATGAACGAACCTCCTGGAGCCCGTTTGCGTGTAGGTTTTACTGGTCTGACCATCGCTGAGCAATTCCGTGATGAAGGCAAGGACATTTTGATGTTTATCGATAACATGTTCCGCTTCACCCAAGCTGGTGCTGAAGTTTCTGCATTGCTTGGACGCTTGCCGTCAGCAGTAGGCTACCAGCCGACTTTGGCGACAGAAATGGCCGCTGTTCAGGAGCGCATTACTTCAACTAAGAAAGGTTCAATCACCTCAATTCAGGCGGTTTACGTACCAGCTGATGACTTAACTGACCCAGCTCCAGCCACCACGTTTGCTCACTTGGACGCCACAATTACGTTGTCACGTAAGCAGGCTTCCATGGGTCTATATCCAGCCGTTGATCCGCTAGACTCCAATTCAACCGCTCTTAAAGAGTCGATTGTAGGTGAGGAGCATTACCGCGTTGCTAATGCTGTGCGCCGCACTTTGCAGCGTTATAAGGAATTGCAAGACGTGATCGCGATTTTGGGTATGGACGAACTCTCGGAAGAGGATCGCCAGGCGGTTTACCGGGCTAGAAAAATTCAGAAGTTCTTGACTCAGAATTTCTTCGTAGCTGAGCAGTTTACAGGTACTCCTGGTCAATACATTAAGCGCGAGGACACTGTTAAGGGCTTTATTGGCATTCTTAACGGCGACTATGACCATGTGAACGAACAGCACTTCTACATGGCTGGAACTATTGAGGATGTGCTAGAGCGTCATGCCAAGAGTCAGACTGCCTAAGCTTTATGGTTGAAAAGGCCTTACAAACATTGCGCGTGCGCATTCAGACTCCGGATGAAGAGCACTTTGATGAACAGGCTAGTGTTGTGACGCTTAAAACCAACGACGGCATGATTCAAGTTATGCCTGGTCACGTGGCCTTGGTAGGGTCGATTACCGCTAGTTTGGTGGTGATTGACACTGGTTCGCACCAAGCCAAATACTTTGTGCGTAACGGCATGGTCACGGTTGAACCTGGCGGCATGCAGGTATTGATCTCAGTTTTCTCTTGTACCAAAGACAGTGAAGTCGATTTGGCGACTCTGAAAGAATATCGGGATAAAGTCGCGGCCATTTTGAAAAGCGGGGAAGGCTTATCTAAACTCCAAGTCACTTTCCTCACCAACGAACACATCGCCCTCGAACAAACCTTAGCAGAAGACAACAAAAACTCTTAAACGAGCTTCGCAGGAATCTCGGCATGATTGTTGAGGTTTTTGTTTTTAGTAATTCTTAGGGCTTTAAAACGTTGAATTTTATTGATAGTCCTGTTAATCTTGCGGGCGGAAACTGTTCTTAGACAATTGAATGGAGGAATTGACCATGAAATTACGCGGTATTGATTTTGGCAATGTGCTAGGTGGTTCGGGCGTGCAAGGGTTCTTTGGCGAGGGTTACTGGTTCCATCGGCCTTGGCATTCGTTAGGCCTGGACTTTGAGAAGATGACGTTTGTCGCCAAGACGGCGACGCTGTTGCCTCGTGCGGGGAACATGCCGCTGACCAGAGACTATACGCCGCGTGACCCGTTGCCTGGATGCGTTCAGGCCAAACCAGTGCGCGGCGTAATGCTGAATTCGGTTGGTTTGAGCAATCCCGGTATCGGCGCCCTGTTTGGCACCGGCAAGTGGCAGGAACGAGAGCAGCCGCTCTGGCTCTCGATTATGTCACTGGCTAATACGCCTCAGAAACGGTTCGATGAACTGCGTCTGATGGTAGAGATGATCAGCTTTGTGAAGGACGATTTTTCTGCACCGTTTGGTTTGCAGATTAACTTATCCTGTCCTAACACGAGACACGATCCACGTGAACTTATGCGTGAGTCGACACAGGTGCTTGAGATTGCGGCTTCACTGGGCGTTCCGGTTATGCCTAAATACAGCATCGCATCGGCTCCGATTGAGGCCGTGATGGAACTTGAGGCTCATCCGGGTTGTGATGCTATTTGCGTGTCTAACACTTTGCCGTTTGGCTGGCAGGGTGTTGATTGGCAAAAAGCCTGGGGGAGCAAGACTTCTCCGCTTGCAAAGTTGGGGGGTGGGGGTTTGTCCGGTAAAGTTTTGTGTCCGCTCGTGTGTGCATGGATTGGGCGCTTGCGAGAGGCGGGCTTCACCAAACCAATTAACGGTGGTGGCGGTATTCTCTGCCGTGAGGACGTTGATCGTTATCACGAGGCCGGAGCTTCTTCCATCTTCTTGGGTTCGGTTGCAGTCTTGCGGCCGTGGCGGGTGAGTGGAATTATCGATCACGCTAACCAGTTGCAGTGGAGGTAGATCATGACTCAGATTTTGACGCTGCGTCGGTTTGATGACATGCATATGCATGTTAGAACCGGCGATCTCTTGAGGGCGGTATTGCCGTTCACAATGCGTTACGCCAGTCGAGCTGTTGTGATGCCAAACACGCGGCCGCGTGCCATTCTCACTGGCGAGGATGTCATGTGGTACCGGGACGAGATTCAACGCGTGTACGACAGCGCGCTCTGGCAGTATCCGTTTGAGCCACTGATGACCTTTGAGGTCAGGGACAGTACTACGCCAGAGATTTGTGCTAGTGCACGGAAAGCCGGCGCGGTGGCTGGAAAAGTGTACCCACTTGGGGTGACTACGAACTCCGACGAGGGACTGCGGGATTTTGAGGGCAGGAACTTCTCAGAAACCTTGCGAGCCATGGCGGATACCGGTACGCGTCTGCTTCTGCATGGCGAGTGCGATCAGGCACGCACGCTCGTGACCAAGCGTGAGCACGCTTTTCTGCCAATTTTGCGGAAGTTGGTAGATAGGCATCCTGACTTGAAGATTGTTCTGGAACATATCTCGACCCAAGCAGCGGTCGAGTGTGTTCAGGAGCTTGGTGAGAACGTCGCGGCGACTATTACCGCGCATCACCTCTGCCTAACGCTGAACGATGTCATTGGCGACGGTATTCGGCCGCATCATGGCTGTATGCCTATGCCAAAGGACTTTGATGACCGCGACGCGCTGATAGCCGCAGCCACCAGTGGCAACCCTAAGTTTTTCTTGGGGTCAGACAGCGCGCCTCATGTGAGATACAAGAAAGAGTGCGTCAAAGGTGCTTGCGGCGTGTACTCCGCGCCGGTACTCCCGCAAGTGTTGGCAGAGGTGTTCGAACAGGCCGGACGCCTGGAAGCTCTCGAAGACTTCACTTCACGTTTCGGCGCCGAGTTCTACGGTCTGCCGTTGAACGCAGGGACTATCACACTCTTCAAGTCGGAGTGGACAATGCTTCGTGAGATTGACGGTATTGTGCCGTTTCGTGCGGAGACCAAGTTGCAATGGCAGCTTGAGTAAACGTGTCGCCGGTCGGATTGCAGCTGCAATTCGGTCGGCGATTTTTCTTGTGAACAACAAAAACTCTTAAACGAGCTTCGCAGGAATCTCGGCATGATCGCCGGGTAAAGCATTGAACTTTAATTAGCTCAACAAAAGAAAACACACTCCGGATAGGAGTGTGTTTTTCGGACCCACTTCGTTCGCTAGGCGAACTGCGTTTGGGGCATCGCACTTCGCCTAGCGAAATGAGACATCCCCAACGTAGCCTGACTTGTCCGACATAGCCCGTAGGGCGACGGCGGAAAGGCGAAGTGGGATGGAGCCGGCAGTCGGGCTTGAACCGACGACCTACGGTTTACAAAACCGTTGCTCTACCAACTGAGCTATGCCGGCCAACTTGTAATTAGCCGCAGAAGTGTAGCACTTGCGCGGGTTCATGGCAAGTCTGTTCTGGCTGGTTATTCAGAGCCCAATAAGTCTTTGATAATCGGGGCCGTAAAGCTGTACCAATCGCCGTAGCCGGTGGCGCTGGGGTGAAAGAAATCGGGGGAGTAGTAAAGTTTGGGGTTTTGAGCGTAAGGATCAACGGCCGGTTTGCGATAAAGGTCGACGTAGGCAGTATTCTGCTCAGAATTTATACGCATGAAGATGTTTCTGACACGCTTAGTTCTAAGCGTGAAGAACCAGCGGGTACCAAGGGGGAGGAGCTTGGAAGTGCCGACATTGCCGCTTGTAAGTTGAACGACGTGATCTGAATGTTGCTTGGCTAGTTTGAGTACGATCGGGAAATCCCTTTCTAGATCCGCATACGGAGTTCGACGGACAATGTCGTTTCCGCCGATTTGAATGAGGATCAAATCAAACTTGGCAGTGTCTGGGAGGCTTTTGAGTTGCTTGATAGCGTCTTTGACTTTACTACCACTCACGGCAAGACTCATGACATCAGCTGTGGGATAATCGGCGGCTAATCGTCCAGCAATAGAGCCTGTACTTGGCTCAGCGCCTACACCTACCGCTGAACTATCGCCAATAATTAAGAAGCGTTGTTCGGGCTTGTCTAATCTACGTTCGTAGGCAGGCGTCTCCTCTGTTTGCGCGATGCCGATCTTGATTAAACGCTGGGTGTGGATGAAGTTATAGCCTTCAAAGATCGCAATTGCACTTAAAATTAGCAAAATGAGCTTGGTTTCAATTCCCATACGCGAACGTTTAAAGTTACTTTGACATTTTAGCTTATTTTATGGTAATCTCAAACAAATTATTCTCTAATCTGTACTTGGATTAACTGACAAATTGTATGAAACGATTTATTGCCTCAGTATCGGTACTTGCGATGTGTCTTAACGTCTTGCCTTTGAGCTCGGCCTTAGCCGCGATTGATCCGCAGTTGGAGTGTTTGCCAGGCAACATTGTAGCTAATGGCAGTTTTGAAACGCCAGTTGTCGATCCGATTTTAGGTAATGACGGTGGTACATGGGACAGTTTTCCAGACGAGACCGAGGGCTTGGAGTGGTATGTGTCTGAGGCTAGCGATGACAGCATTAGCTCAGAATTAGAGATTCAGTCTGGTTACGCCGGTTGGTTGGCAGCGGAAGGTGAGCAATTCGCGGAACTAGATAGTACCGTACCAACTATCATTGGGCAGCGTTTGTTGACCACGCCAGGAGCCGAATACACTCTGAGCTTTGCTTTTTCAGCTCGTCCAGATACTGCAATTGAAAATAATGCCGTTGAGGTTTTTTGGAACGGCGATTCTCTTGGTGTGATTACTACGGACGCGGCCATTAGCGACAACACTGCCTGGTCGACTTATACTTTTACAGTGACCGCCGCAGGTGATGGCGCCTCAGTGGCTTTTGCGGATCGCGGTACTCCAGCGGATGGTTTTGGTACTTTTCTCGATAATGTGTCCGTAACGTGTAACCAGGGTAACTCTGGTTTGCAGGGAATCGTATATAACGACGTTGACGGTGATGGTGTGCACCCAAACGGTATCGCTAATCGTTTAGACGGCATTGAAGTCTCGCTTTACAATGAGTCTTTCGAATTTATCCGCAGCTCGGTGACTGGTGTGGAAACTCCAGAAACTGGACCGGTTTTGGTGGGTCAGTTCAAATTTAACAATTTGACTCCAGCTTTCTACCACGTGTGTGTAGAGGAGATGGGGGCGGGGTATCAGCAAACTTCACCAACTGAAGGTTACAAAGAGCCAGTGGTAGCTGCGCCAGTTAAAATTCAGCCTGAATTAGATCCGAATGTTCCTGGTCAGTTTTGTTATGTTGTTAACCTGACGCCTAATAAGACCTGGGAATTCTTACGCTTTGGCTTTGAGCCAATTGAGGTTGTTCCTGGTCCCGGCACGCTCACGGTTGTTAAAGAGGTCGTAAATAGTGACGCTAGCGTGGCTGACTTCACATACACCATTCAAATTGGCGATCAGGATGCTATCGGTCCAGTCGCTTTTGAGGAGGGCGGTACAGGATATATTATTCCAGACGGTGCAGCTTTCTCAGTGGTTGAGTCAGATTACCCAACCTATCAGCGTGAGAGCAGTGAATTCTGTACGGGTGTGATGGCGGCTGAGGCTGATTTGACCTGTACGATTACGAACACTTACACCCCTCAGGTTGCTCCAGTCACCATCTTTAAGACTTTGCCGAACGATAACGGTGGCACAGAAACTGATTCTGACTTTGTGTTCAACGTCTACAACCGAGATGGTTCACCAGCGGTCACTAACGCTGTTTCAGGTGTGCCTTTCAACTATTTCGCCGGTGATTACATTTTGGTTGAGAGCTGGGTAGGAGATCACGGTGATCTTGAGATTGCTGATTGGTATGACGTGACTTACGAAGGGGATTGCTATGAGGATGTTGATGGTATCGCCCATTTGGTCGTGCTTGAGGGTGAGGAAACCTTCTGTACTATTGTTAATGACGACAAACCAGCTACCATCACGGTGACCAAGTTGATCAACGGTGGCCCAGCAGTCAGCGCTAGCGATTTTAGCCTAGCTGTTGAGGGCGCTGACGTGTTTGTTGATCAAGATGAGGATCTTAATACAGCGCCACTTGGGCCAGTCTCCGAGCAGGTCTTCCAAGCGAGTGCTACCGGTATTGATCTCAGCTTAGACGCTGGTGACTTTTTGCTGTACGAAATTGAGAACCCTGATTACCTCGCGTTGATTTCAGAGGGTTGTGAGTCTGGTACTTTGACGCTTGGTCAGCATTTAGACTGTACGATTACCAATACTTACATTGGTGTGAGTACGGATAACGCTATCATGCAGGGTATAGTTTATGCTGACGTTGATGGTGACGGCGTTCACCCAGGTGGGGAGACGAATCGTTTAGATGGCGTCACGATTAGCCTTTACAATGAGACTTTTGGCTTCATGAGTAGCGTTGTGACCGGTACTGAGACAGATGACACTGGCCCCTTGCTAGTTGGTCAGTATCGTTTTATGGGTCTGCCAGCTGGTGTTTACCATGTGTGTGCCGAGGATATGGGCGCTGGTTTTAGGCAAACTTCTCCGGCTGACGGCTATAAAGAGCCGCTGGTTGCTGCTCCAGTAAAAATTACTTCAGAAGCTGATCCAAATGTTGCTGGTCAGTATTGTTACCGTGTTGAATTGGCGCAGAATCGTCAGTGGAAATATTTGCGCTTTGGCTTTGAGCCGTTGGCGCCAGTTGGCAACTTGAACGTTACCGTGAACGTGCAGAATGACGAAGGCGGCGTAGCGGAGGCTGATGATTTTACCGTTACAATTACCGATACCGTTGGTGATCAGTCTGTCGCGGGTAGCGAAACAGGCATTGACGCTGTGGTTACTGGCGCCTTTAGCACTGACTTGGTTGGTGATACTACGGGCTATACCGTTGATTATAGTGATGATTGTGCAGGTGACATGACAACTGGAGGTGACTTAGCCTGTGTGATTACTTTGCAAGATACGGAACTCTTTAGCGTCACTGCCTCGATCATTCCGCACGTGGTGTGCGTTGAAGACGTCGGTGAAGGGATGTTGAGAGGTCTCTTCGGCTATACGTCCTCTAACCCAGGCCCAGTCTTTATTCAGGCCGGTACTTTTGAGAACCGATTTGTTGGTGGTGGTTTGTTAGATCAGGATCAGGGTCAGCCTTCCACTTTTGAGACAGACAGCATGGGAGATTACACAGAAGTTATCTTTGCTGGAAGTATTCCGTTGACCTGGACCATTGTAAGTACCGAACCAAACTCCGTCACAGCTGATGCCAATTCGACTTACTGTGATGTGATGGATGAAGAATTAGGTCCAACCACGATTACGTTGCGGAAGACTTTGATTCAGGATAACGGCGCGGTGGATGAGCTAGCTAACTTCGCTTTCTTCATTGACGGCACAGAAGTAGCGTTGGATACGCCAATTGAAGTTACCCCTGATGTTTTCCACGTGATTACCGAGGAATATGTAGTTGAGCCAACTGAAGGCGAACAGGTTTCTGACCGTTACGTGACCACCTTTAGTAATGACTGTATCAACGGCGAGTTCATCGTGAGAGCTGGTGATGAGCAGGTGTGTGATATCACTAATGACGATGTTGCTGGCGAAATGTTTGACGGCAGTTTGACGATTAACGTTGTCGTTGTCGGCGGCGATGCTCCAGAAGATGGCTTTGGATTGTATCTAAATGGCGTACAGGTAGATGTTGGTGCGCCAACCGTACTGCCTCCAGGTGACTACACCGTTTTTGAAGATATTAGAAGCGGTTACGAGTCTAGTTTCTCTGGGGACTGTGTGGAGACATCTATTAACAATGCTGTAGGAAATATCGCCTCGGATGAGGATGCGATTTGTACTATCACCAACACTTTTGGTGGTTTGCCGTCAGGTGGCGGTTCATCATCTGGTGGGTCGACTAATGGTGGTGGTAATGGCGGCTCTGGTTCGGGCACGGGTGACGGTGCTGTTCTAGGTGATACCGATGAAAATACTGACGGCGACACTGACAACAGTACCGATGACAGCACTGATGACAATACAGACGATTCCGCGACTGATACTGACACCACTCCAGGCGAGGTGTTGGGTGAGTCTGATGAGCAACCAGGTACTACTGACGAGTCTAGTGGCGGTACTCTGGAAGAACAGCCAGATCCAGTTGTAGCAGGTGCGACTGACCAGTTGCCGCGCACTGGTGTGCCACTGGCCGGCGTGATCGCGGTTGGTTCCGTCCTTGCCTTCATGGCCCGTCGCAGACACTAGGCTTAAGTCACGAGTTTAATCCAAAACCCCGCTCTTTTTCCTGATTGATCAGGTGAGATGGCGGGGTTTTCTGCTAGCTATATGTTTCAGGCTAAGGCTTCTCTGATCGCGACCATGGTATTCGCGGGACTGATTCTGGTATTGGCTTATCCGTACGCTAAGGCGCGTTTAAGTCCGATTCAGCCCTTGCCAGAGCCAGAAGCGACGCTCGAACAGACATCAGAGGTCATGGCACCAGACACGCTCCAAATCCCCAGTTTAGGCATTGAGGCACCAATTAAATACACGGAAGAAGAGTCAGAAGCGGCTTATCAGTTGGCGCTACGTGACGGCGTAGTCAGATTCCCGCAAACGCCAGAACCAGGGGAGTTGGGCAACGTGTATATTTTTGGACATTCTAGTGATTACGTGTGGACACCCGGTAATTACAAGACCGTTTTTGCTCGTTTGCCAGAAATTGCTTTAGGTAGTCAAATCAAGGTTAGCAATGCGGAGGGTCAGGTGTTTACGTATACTGTTTTTGAAACTAAAATCGTGAGCCCAAGAGACTTGAGCGTTTTGGATCAGTATAATTACGAACGTAAGATCTTGAGCTTACAGGCCTCTTATCCGCTTGGTACGGCTTTACAGCGGTTTATTGTAATCGCAGAGCTAGATGAAAGTCAGAATTAGAATCAGGGCCATCACTGCTAGGCTGTGGGCGATCATGGTTGGTTTTTGAATCTCGAACTTGACCAAGACGGCGACGGCTAGAGCACTGCCCAAGAAGAGCAGGGCAAAGAGGTAGATTTTTTTGACGTTGTCATCTAGGTTAGCTATATCCATGACGCCTAAGAGTTTAGGCGTTTCTGCTTGTTTGAAGGCGTAAACTTTGGGTGCATCCGCGCCCGGCATGATCCAGGCTAGGTCGACGATCTTCTGTTCTCCTTGGGCACTACCTGCCACTAAATACAGTCTTTCACCTTCCTCGCTGATCGTTTTGTCATCGTAGAGCACTACGCTTTGCCAGGTGTTTGGCGCTGTGGCCGGCACGAAGGGTACCCTGTTGTTGCCAATGTACAACACGGCCTCATTCACATTCTCCATGTAAATAGTGGCTGCATAGCCGCCCTGGATAGGTGTCAGTACGAGACTTTCCGCCTCAATTACTAGAGCCTCGCTGTCATCGACAGTATCTTCTGTCATTGGCGGCAGAGTGTCTACCACGGCAATCTGTACTGGTTCGGTTTGGTCAGTGGTAGGAGTCGGAGTGACTACAGCGTCGTGGCTGGCGGCCTGATTGAGCTCATAGCCAAACATTTGCACGACAAAGGTAGTTTGGTAGCCTTCGAACATGCCTTGCGCCACGCCTACGCCGATTTCATTGTAACGATCACTGACGATATTATCTCGGTGGCTCGGGCTAGCCATCCAACCCGCCTCGACATCCTCGGCCTGACTGAAGTGGGCCGCGAGATTTTCGCCGGCAGAGCGATAATTATATCCAAAAGTTTTGAACCAATACCAAGGAGTAGTGCCTTCTGGGCTGGTATGAGCGAAGTAATCATTGAGGAACATGTCTTCCGCCTTAGCTTGGGCAGCCTGCATGAGTTTAGTGTCTGTGCTTAAGGTTGGTAGATCAAGGCTCGTTCTGGTCTCATTGGTGAGATTGATGATGTTGGTGGGGGTGACAGCGCTTGAAAATAAACTCGCGGCTGGAAAACTGATGCCAACCCCAATAACCAAGACTTTGAGAGTAATCAAGAGAATGCTAAAGCCAAATAAACTCCGTCTGTGCAGAATTTTGGGGACGTGTTGATTGCCAGCATGCGGAATGAAATGATTCTTGAGTCCGGTATGCAAAGCCTTCAAGACACGTTGGCCTAGACTGGGTTTTTTGAGGCGTTTTTTTAGCATGTTTTGCTACTAGTATAACGCAAATCTGCTGCTCTCCGGGATTGTTAGCGCGACACGGAGATATTCTCGGTTTGGCCGGGGTCACAGGCCCCAACCTCAAGACTGCCGGAAAGTTTGCGGATGAGATAATAACCGGTCATAGCGTCTGAATACATGCCTGGCGCGAGCGGTACTTCTGTTAGCTGACCTTGGTTGACGAGGTCGGTTAAGTTCACGCACGTTGGCTCTGTGACAAAATCGCCACAGCCAGTGTCACAACCAGATTCAGCCGTACCGATTTGATACAGTTTATTTGCGGCCGTATTGGCAACGCTTGCAGGGTAGCTCCCGCCATTTTCAATTTGTGCCTGCTTAATCGCTTCGAGGATATTTTCAGCGTCGCTCCAGCGTTTGGCATCTCTAGCCTCTTGGAAACGAGCAGCCGGATTGAGGGTCGCCAAAAGTATGACGGCAATGATGGCTATAAGACCCAGTACCACGGTGGTATCTGTTCGGCTAAAACCTTGGGGACTCCGCATAAGTTACTGACAAAGTTTATCTACTGACGACTATCATAGCATTGGGGAGCTCTGGAATGGGTATTTGTTCACCTGAGGCGTAATCACGCCAAGCGGTGTCTAGAACTTGCGCGGTGACTTGTAGATTGGCGCCGGAGCTAGTGCCGGGATCATGTACGCTGAACATTTGTGTAGCCGAATCGTAGCCGTGGACGACGATGACGTGTCTGGCTGGTCCTGGGGGAGTGTAATGAAAGGGTGAGAAGACCTGGCCGTTGATGGGTACAATCGCGATTTTACCAGCGTTTAGACTGACGATTAAATCAGTGAGATTGGCCGGAGTTTTAACGGCGTAATTTGTGAAATTTGAGTAAGTAGCCATTAGGCGAGTGGCGGTGTCCTGGATGCTGGTGTCTTGAAAATAGCCAAAAGTTTGTTCTTCCCAGTCAGACATGGCGATGATAGTTGCTGCAGCGGAGGCGGGCGTTAAACTTTCGCCCTTGGCCCAGGCGAGTGCCATAAGCACCGCGGCTTCCTCACAGCCATCTTGTTGACGCGGGTCACTCCAGGCCCCAAGCGGTGCTTGAGTAGTGAATGGCACCGTTTGAGCGACCTTGATGCTATTACTGCTCATAGCTAGGGTAATGCTGGCTAAGTTAGCATTGGTGATGCCGAGTCCGTAATCAGTCATGATACCAAAGGCATCTTCGGGGCGATTCAGGAAGACGCGTTTCAAACTCACAGGATCAACATACCAAGCTTCACCATGCCCCTGTACTTGCAATAAAATTCTGCCAGCCAGACGGCGCCTTAGGGCGAGGTCGCCAGTGCTGGAGCTAGCTACAGTGGGGATTTTGTTTAAGTCTTGATTGGTAATACCTAGTCCGTAGCTGGTCATGATTCTGAAGGCGTCAGCGGGCCTGTTGAGAAAAGCTCGATTTAAACTCACCGGATCCACGTACCAGGCTTCACCGTGCGCTTCCACCGCTAAAAGGACGCGCCCGCTGAGGCGCTCAGCTAAGCTGGTAGCGGCCTGACTAGGCACGGGCATAAGTAGCGCCGCTAAGCCTAGAAATACAAGATATTTTCGCATAGCTGTATCATAGCAGTTCCAAGTCTGATAGTATATGAAGGTATGAAATTTTCTAAGCTCTGTAGCGTTATCTTGGGCGTGGCTTTACTAAGTGCTACGCTGGGTGTTAGGCCAGCTATGGCCGGTGACTGCTTTAGCGATCCCGTGCTTGACCATACTTGGACAGGGGTTGTGATTAGCGGTGCTTTTGTGCGTGATGTGGCTTGTATGGAGGGCTCTCTGGTCATGACGACTTTGAGTGCTGGCACAAAACTGGCGGTGACTGGCGAGACTGATGGTTGGTGGCGTGTTCGGTTGAGTAACGGTACAGAAGGCTGGGTGGGTGCTCAGCTCTTGGCCGTGACAGAAGCGCTATACACAGAATCAGCTAGCCAGACGCCACTGTCGTCATCAGCGGCGGCGGGTATTCGGGCCAGAACCAGGGGCTATATCTTGTTGCAGACGGAGGCTCATGGTGAGGCCTGGTACGTGGATCCATTAACTGGACAACGTTTTTACATGAAAGACGGGCCAACGGCTTATGAAATGATGCGGACGTTTGGTTTGGGCATGACAGAGGCCGATTATGCCATTTTAGCGGCGAGTGACGGGGAATTGCGCAGACGTTTACGCGGACGCATTGTGCTGCGCGTTGAGGAATATGGTGAGGCTTATTACATTCACCCTAACGGCACCGTGTATTACTTGGCCGATGGCCCAGCCGCTTACGCTGTCATGCGTTTACACAGTTTAGGTATTACTGATCTCGATTTGACCGCGATTACAGAAGCTGAGCTGACCCTGCGTCCGTACGGTGATGACGGGATTGGTGAAGTTTTGGGTGAGACGGATGAGGTACGGGTGATTGAACTTAGCGAATACCAGGCCGGTGCTTTGCCAGGTGGCTTTGATATTGTTGAACTGAATAGCTTGTGGCTAGACATGTTGAATACTGAACGGACAGGGCGGGGACTGGCACCGTTAGATACTGTTCAGGGGTTAGTGGACACTAGCGCTAATTGGTCGGCGTATTTGGGAACACGCCAAACGCTTACACATACGCGTCCGTACGGCGAGAATTTATTGGCTTGGGCCAAAGGTTCATACGATACTTACGATTTTGGCGAGAATCTGAGTATGGTTTACGCCGATACAGAGGCGTCTGAAATGCAGCGCATGTTAGCCGAATCATTCGCAATGTTTATGAGCGAAGAATCCTATAACGGCATGCATTTCCAGAATGTTGTCGATGCCCGCTGGGACGTCACGGCCGTGGGCGTGTATTTCAACCCAGTCGCCAATGGTACACGTAAAGCGTACCTAACTTTCCATTTCGCCAGCGCTGCTAATTAGTCGTTTGTAAGAAAATACCCCTGACTTGGTCAGGGGTATTTTTGTCTAGTATGCTGCTTGGTCGAGGGTAAGGTCGAGTTGTATGGGGGTTGTTTGGAGATCGATATTTTCGAGAGTCTTAGTCTCGTGATCGGTCGTGGTTGCGATGAGAGTATAGGTGCCGGGAGGGAGGCTGTTAAAACTATATTCGCCTTGGGCGTTAGAGATAGTGGAGTTTATGGGCTCGCCGAGCGTGTTGAGATCGGGAATGACGGGGGTATCTAGACCCAGGTTACGATACAGGTAAATCTCGGCGATAGCAGGATTGCTGGCGCAGGTGGTCGCCACTGGTTGATCATCTGGCACCACCATGGGCATGCAATTGCCTGTCTTGAGACTGACGACACCGTGAACGCTCGATGTCACGTTATCCTGAGGGGTATCACGAAGCGTAAATGCAAAGATAGCTCCAAGAATGAGGAGTCCATCAATCATCAGAAAGAGACGATAGGTGGGTTTGGCCATAGTTTAGAACCCTAGAACTTCATCAACTAAGATGAGATGGAGATTGCGTGGCATGACTTCACGTTCAAAGATCAGCCACTTTCCAAACACGCTCCCTGGGGCGCCGGTGGCTTTCATGCGTGCATCTTCAAGTGGAAAGACATGTTCTCTGACACGTGAAAATGCCGCCTCTAGATTGGGGACGATTTTTTGTGCTCCCACGATCCAAATGACGTTGGGGCTAGTGAAGGCGTAGGGGCCAAGTTGGCTGCCGGTAGCGGAGGCGATGAGTAGTTCGCCGTTTTCAGTGACGGCGTGAACGCTGCCAAGAAAGAAGTCAGCTAGTGAGCTTTGTGCTCTGAGCTTATTCTGTTCAGCGGGGTCTGTTTCTGCCAGGATTTCATTCTTCAGATTCTTCCAGGGATGATCATTATTTTTTAGGATTTCAATATAGCCAATCTGTTCTAGCGTAGTCGAGCCGCCAGACATGATTGAGGCCCCGGCTGGAATCAGACTTTTGATAGCTTCGAGTGCCTCGGCGGCAGTTTTGACGTGTTTAGTGTGGATATTGCGCCCTTCTAGGGCGGTTAGAGTCCTCTTGATGGTGGCTTGATCAGCTAGGGTGGTGTAGGTCATATAGGGCTTGCTTTGATTACCGCGATTTTTAGCTAATCTTCATTGACTTATGAGCTTAGAGGCGTATACTTATTTAGTCCTCATCTTTGTGGGGGGACTCGTCTGATTCTTTAAGCATATTTATTATGTTCGACGATGAAACCGTAGCAGCTCCGATGACCGATGATACTGCAGCAGCTCCTATGGCTGATGATACCTCAGTTGAGGAGGTCGCAGCTCCTACAGAGGAAGCTATGCCAGAGGCTCAGGCCTAAGCACAGCGTAAGTAAAAAACCACCTAAGCGGTGGTTTTTTGCTTTTTAGACTACGGGTGTGTGTTTAGGGTTTATTTCACGATTCTTGAGCCAGCTATCCAGGCTCCAGCGGTCAGGAGTTAGGCTAGCTAGGGCGAGACAGGCCATGGCAATGCCGAAATCCCGCATACCAATGGCGCCGCCCGTATCCAGGGTGATGAGCAGCATGTGTAAGCTAAGCGTAATCGCCACGGGCCTAACCAGGAATCCCTTGATGAGGAGAGCGGCGGCCATGACTTCAAACCAGGCATTTAGAAGGATGATGGACGTGGGGGAGACCCAGGGGTTAGCCGTAAAACCTGGCACAAAGGCCGTCCAGTCACTTGGCGCAATGAATTGCTGCAGACCAAACCACAGGAAGACTACGGCTAATCCCAGGCGTAAGATAATGGGTGCAAAGTGATCGGTATTTCGCATAAGCTAAGCGTTAGTCGCTGAGAGTACCGATTTTGAATTTGCTGAGCGCTAGACGTGCCGCCACCATGACGCTGCCCGGCATGCTGTTGAATGAACCTGTGCCATCACTGCCACATACGGCTAGAATGGCTTTAGAGCCACCAGGATGGTTGGCAATGTAATCTGTGAGGTCGTAGACGTTGCCTTCAATGGCGGTCCAACAGCTGGTAGCGTCTCCGTGTACTTGGATGGTGGCCAGGTTGTAAGTTTCAGTTTGTGATGTGGTGGGAGGATTGTCGACGTCAGCGGCTGGCTCGGCTTGGGACTCGTTCCAGATGACGATTATGAGTCCGCCGGCCAAAAATACGCTTACCACTAAGCCGATTAAGTATTGTCTGGCATTAGCCATATCTTATTCTGTTACAGTGAGGACGCCCTTCATGCCCATTTCGCGGTGCTTACCAACTGAGCAGTAGTATTCAAAAGTTCCAGCCTTGTCAGCTACAAACTCCACGACTTCACTGGCGCCAGCTTGGATTTGTTTGGTAGCAACTGCAAATTCATCGATGACTAAATCATGAAAGCCGTCATCATTCTTGAAAGTAATTCGTACAGTGTCACCTTTCTTTACAGTCATGACATCTGGAGTGAAGGCAAAATTGCCGCCGGTAATGGTAAATTCTTTTACGGCGCCTTCTGCGTCATCGGCATTGTCTGAGTTGGGAGGTGTGGTGGGGTCTTCGTGATCGGTAATAATTTCAATGACCGGTTCTGTGTCTAAAATGCTATCTTCTATGGTGATCGGTACTTCCGGTGTCACGGTCGCTGTACTCGAGCAACCAGCACCAGCTAATAGAATTAAAGCTAAACTCGCGAAGGCTTTTTTACTCATAACAATTTCAGGCTTAATTGACTTACAACTTGTCTATTTTAACGTAGCTGTGGCAATTAGTGAAGAGTGGCCTGTGCTCAGTTGTTTAGCCTCTAGCAATCCAAATCAAAATATACGCCATCAAAAAGAGCACGGTTAACGTGGAGCCAATGAGACTGCCTAAGATGATGATTTGGCGACTAGTCATAAAGAACCAGCCTACCATAAAGTAAGCAAAAACACCAGCCTGGGTAGACTGGTGTTTTTAATCTACTTAATGATTACTCGTGCAAGTTAACCCGCTTTTTCATGGTACCGATGTCAATGTCTAGGTCTTCACCAACCTCTACATCCAGGCCGGCTTCAAACTTCATGAAGAAGGTTGGCTCAACATCGATCACGTAATCAGCCCAGGCACTACCAAAGAGGGTAATAGCTGTAGCCTCATCACGAATTTCACGTAGAGCAGGGACTAGATAGGTGTTGCTATCATCCAAGAAGTAAACTACTGGAGATGATTGGATTTTAACGAGTACCACACCGGCCTTTGGTAACATGTTGCCTTCTAGTGGAAGAGCGGCCAGGGTACTGGTGCTAACTTCCTTCACCACGTCAAAGGAATGGAACCAGGTAAAGTAGGTAGCCTCGTTAATGAAGACGCGGCGACCGTAGGTTGGAGTCACGTAGTAAACAGCGGTTGAGCTACTGCTGTGAATGACGTCGCCTGGAGAAACTCCGGCCACTGGAACGATTTCATCTTCACTACTATCGTTATCGTCAGTTTCTGAATCATCTGTAGGTGTTTCGTCATCCGTTGAGCTAGCACAGGCTGAGGCCCAGCTGCTCAAGCTGAAAGAATGGGTGTTGCTGACGGCGCCGGAGTCGCTCTTAAGAGCTAAATAGGCCGTAGTGGCGTTAGCCGCAAAAGCAGCCTCAATGGTTGCTGAACCTTCAATGTTATTTGATTCCCAAGTAGCATCGGCGAAATACATGTCACCTGAGACTAGATGCGCGTCAATATTGCTACCGGTAATTGAGAAAGAGTGGGTGTTAGTAGCCGAACATACTGGACCAGCGTAAGTGAATGAGCTGATGACAGCTGGGCTAGATGAACCTGTACTGCTGCCACAAGGCGAGGCCGTAAAAGTCCAGTCACCATCTTGTGGACCAGTGGTGATTAAAGCGTCAGGTGTACCTGCTGAAGCCAGGACTTCAGCTTCGACTGTAGTGATGGTGTATGCCAGCGAACAGTGAAGATCCGTCATGCTCAAAGTGACTACAGAGTCGCTCACAGTCCAGGCTGCTGAGAAGGCACCTGGATCAGGAGAGATGGTGAATTCCGTGCCTTCCACGAAGGTGGTCGCCATGGCTTCAGAAAAGGTTAAAACGACACTTGCAGAGGTCGCAACACCGGTGGCAGCACTGGTAGGTGATGTGCTGACCAGTACTGGAGCAGCACCATCATCTGCAGTTATGCTGGCATGTGCTGCCATGTTACCGCTGGTTAGAGTAACACTTCCAGCGGTGACGGCGTTGGCGTAGCTCACGACTGGGCTGGTAGCGGCGCCAGTTTCATTGGCGTCAGTGGTGATGTTGATGTAAAGGAAGGCATCGTTAGTAGCACAGGTTAAGCCCGTGATAACGACGGTCATCTGACTAGCGGTGTTAACGGTCCAGTCACCGGCTTCGTAAGTACAGGCGGTGACGTTTTCATCCATGGTCCAGCGAATTCTATCTACCGTACCGTCACCGTTAGCATCCTGGTAGACGGCGGAGTTAATGGTGTCGGCGGCGTGGGCCTGGCTGAAGAAGGCTAGGGAAGCGATAGCTACTAAGCCAAACACCGCTGCCGTACGTAGGAGCGATAAAGGAGTTAATTTTAGTGAGTACATAGGCACCTACAAGGAAAAGGATTAATTTGTTTATATGATAACAAGAATCCAGATCTAATCGTAAAATTTACCCACAGTACCCCAGTTTCTAAAGTCTAAACTCTAAATTCTAATTTCTTCCCGTATCACGCTAAATGATGATGATCAAAAAACCTACCAAGCAGGCGATGGCGATGAGGATATTGGCGGCGGCGCCCGTGACGGTGGCGGCGAGTGAGTAGGAGGCCGCTTTTAAGGCTTTGTGTTTATCTTTGAATTGCACGAGTTCGGCTACGAAGACGCCCAAGAATAGACCGATAAACGCTCCAAACGGTGGGAAGACAATTAAGCCTACAAAGAGTCCGATGATACCGAAGAGCAAAGACTTTTTATTGGCACCGCCAAGTTTGGCACCAATCAATCCAGAGGAGTAGTCGATGAGAATGGACAGAAGTGCTAGGCCACCAAAGACGGCGAGATGCCAAGCTTCAAGTGTCTGGAATTTATCGATTAAGCCGTAAATAAACAGTGTACCGAACATCATGGGCACTCCGGGCAAGGTCGGGATGAAGGTGAGGAGTAGGCCTAGGCAGAGGAGGATGGTGAAGATGATATCAATCGTCATATATACTGCTAGGGTACAAGAAATTATGTCGTCTGCACAGTCACAGCATACCTCGGGTCATCTGCCCGGCCTGACTCGGAAGAAAATCGGGTCTAAATTTTGTTTTTTTACGGCTAATGAGAGGCAAGTTACTCGTCCTGACGTGATCGCTAGATGTGAGAGTTTGGGAATACCGCCGGCGTACCAGCATGTTTGGATTGCGACTGATCCTAAGGCGCATTTACAGGCCACGGCTTTAGATAAGCTGGGGCGTAAGCATTATTTTTATCATTCCGCTTGGCAAGCACGCTTAGAAGCCGCAAAGTTTGCTCATTTACTCCCGTTTGCGAGTGCGCTTGGTGCAGTGCGCCGTCAAGTGAACAGGGATTTGCGGTTACGAGGTTTGCCAAAGGACAAGATCTTGGCGGCGATTGTGAGGTTGCTGGATACCAAGTATGTGCGTGTTGGCAATGAAGTTTATGCCAAGAATCATCATTCTTACGGTTTGACGACGTTGCTTCAGCGCCATGTTTACGGCCGGGGCTTACGCATGCATCTGATCTTTAAAGGTAAAAGCGGTGTCGCTCATGACGTATCCCTGAAAGACGAGCGTGTAATTAAGGTGATCGCAGCTTGTCAGGATTTACCGGGCCAAGAGCTCTTCGCTTATTTGGACGATCTGGGTGAGTCGCGTCGCCTGTATTCAGAGGACGTGAATCACTATCTCCACGTCACTACCGGCGCGCAAATTACGGCTAAAGATTTTAGGACTTGGCACGGCTCAGTGGTGGCTTTGGCCTATTTAGCTAGACATGAAGCTAGTGCGTCGCTAACGGAACGTAAGCGCACGGTAGTTGCTGCTGTCAAAGTCGCAGCCGAGGCTTTGAGAAATACCGCGGCGGTGTGTCGACATAGTTATATTCACCCTAAAATTCTTGAACATTACTTGTCTGGCAATTTTAAGTTACCTAGATCTTTGCGAATATTGCGCCGTCGTTACAGGCATTTGACGCCGGATGAGCTGAATTTAGTCTCTTTACTTGAGCGTGTTTAATTAGCTGTTGACAAGTGTGTTTAGGGTGGTGAGGATGAGTTGGCCGTCTAGAGTGAGCATGAGGGCTATGGCGAAGTAGGTCAGTACCGTGAGCTTATGATCGTGAGAGATGAGTTTTAGGGCGCTTCCAAACGCTTTGTTGGGCACGAATAATTGCCCATGAAAATTCATACCGGCCCACACCTCGTCCAGGATGAGATGGAGTGTATAGCCTAGGCTGATAGCTAGCCCTAAACAGGCGGCCTGAGTGGCTGCAAAGTCTAGCCAGGTCATGAGGCGAAAAGTGATCAAGCCTGCCAGGATTGCCGCTGGCAAAGAATGCGCCATGCCCCGGTGACGGGTAAATTTCTTAATGGCCGTGCCGAGGATGACCCAAACTGCAAAAATTGCTAAGAGGGGAATGACGGTGATTAACAGATAGTCGCCGGGATAGTGATCAATGGCGTAAAGCAAACTTAAACCGCCGGCACTTAAGGCTAACGAACCAAAGGTGATATGAAAAGGCAGGCCAGAGTCGCTGTCTATGTCAGGTAATTGGGCACCTAAAGTGACGGCCAAGCCAATCAGAATAGACAGGCTCCAGTTGGGCGGCAAGACAGCTAGGCTGGCGATAGCTACGGCACTCATGACGCCAAAAGCCACTCCAAACGCCATGTGAGTTCTAAAACTCGCCATAGTTAAGCTCTGCGCAGATCTTCGCGGATGGTATAAGCCTTGGCTGCCACTTTCAAAATATCGGTGTCGATTTCCCGTATTAAGATATCTTCTTTGTCGTGATTAAGTTTGCCAAGGACGCCGCTAAATGGCGCGGTGATTTGTGAATGTCCCAAGGTGGTGGCGCCATGGCTCGGCCACTTTGGTTTAGCGGGGTTGCAGTACGCTAAGATAATTTCATTTTCTGTGGCTCTTAGGCTGCAAGCGGCGTCCACTAATTTTTCTTCTGAACGTTTATCAATCGTTAGGCCTGGACCGGCGTCTTCCACAGACCAGTAGCTAGGGCAATACACCACTTCTACACCTTTTTTGATCATGGCTCTAAAAATTTCTGGGAAGATTAAATCCCAACAAATAATCAAGCCTGCTTTGCCGAAACGAGTTTTAAATACGCTGACTTTATCTCCAGCGGTAAGCGTAGCGCGTTCTGGATGCCACAAATTATTTTTTTTATACTTACCAAGAATTTTACCGGTATGATCAATGTAGTAAGCGGTGTTAAAAAAATCTTTACCGACCTTTTCTGCCATGGAGCCCGGCACTAGGTCGACTCGATATTTTTTAGCTAAAGCCTGGAGTTTGGTCTTGATATTTTTATGCAAACCGGCACTTTCGGCAGCTTGGGGGAGGTCGCCCGTGATGGCGTATTCTGGGAAGACGACCACCTGCGCTCCAGCGCTGACTGACTCGCTAATCGCTGCCTCCATGGCTCGCAAATTAGCCTCATGATCCTGCCAAGTAATGCGCATCTGTACGAGTGCGAGCGTATATTTCATAGGGATTTTAAATTCTTTCCTTGTTGCGATGGTACATGTGTTTGATCTTAAAGACGTCTCGTAGGACGCGGATGGGGTCTGATAGGCTCTGAACTTTGGATCCCGGCATGTCACGCCACTCGACACCGACTTCGCAAATACGATAATCCTTGAGTTTAGCTTTGTACAGAATCTCGATATCAAAGCTCCAACTAGGAAAATGCTGCTCACGGAACAATTCTTTAGCGACCTTGGCTTTAAAGAGTTTAAAGCCACACTGCGTATCATGAAAGGGGAGTCCAGTGACTGAGCGAATTAGCAGGTTGCCACTTTTCCCAATCAGAACGCGACTGAGAGGTTGATGGACTAGGACGGTAGCGCCGGTTACTGCCCTAGAACCAATGACGATATCGCAGTCATTAGCTGCGAGGGTGATGATGAGTTTACTTAATTCCTGAATTGGAGTCGAGAGATCGGCATCTGTAAACAGAATCAATTTACCTGTGGCGGCGAGGACGCCGGTACGTATAGCTGCACCTTTACCCTGTGTTTGCGAGTGCGTGAGCAATTTAACCCGTGGATCTTTGAGCTGTTTTTTGATGAGTTGTTCCGTATTGTCCGTGCTCCCGTCATTTACTAGGAGGATCTCTGCGTTTTTGAAATTCTGGTTGGCATAAACTAAGACTGTGGCGAGACTTTTCGGCAAACGAGCCGCTTCATTCTTGAACGGGATGATGATCGAAATTTCAGGTAGGGCCATATTATCCAGCCCAGTAGTTGGAAACAAACAGGAGGGTGTAGAGAGCTAGTAGCAGGATCGAAAGTAATAGCCAGATTTTTTTGAAGACCGTATTTTTGCTAGCGGCTAACAAAAAGAAGATTGGGAAGAGGACGATGACATACCGACCAATACTCATAAGTGTGCCGGTGATCACGGGGACTAGAACGCCCAGGAAGGTAAACACGGCGTAGGACAAGCGGAATTTTTTCCAGATTAACAGCGAACAAATTAGGGTAAAAACAATGAAGGCAATGTCTAGGTACAGATTGGTGGTGGCCGGTGGGGAAGAACGTAGGAAGTGTTCGGTGGCGACGGTGAAGCCACGGCCCCAATTGCTTTGGACTTCAAAGAACAAAGTCGGACTGCCAAATTTGAGCCAGTGAAAGGCAAAGAAGCCAATGGTGCCGGCGGGAATTAAGGCCAGGGACAGAACGTCTAGCTTGAGACCGCGCTTTTCTTTGGTCCAGGCGACGACGTATTCAATGAGAATAGGCAAGAACAACAGGACGCCAGTCACGCGGGTTAGCGCGGCACCCATGGCGAACATGGACGCAACCACAAAGTTTCTTTTGAGGGCAAAATAAAATGAGCTTAAAGCCAAGAGCAGAAAGAGTGACTCGGTGTAGATGGCGTTTAAGAAGAAAGCGGTCGGAAAGGTGAGGAGTAGGAATTGAACTTCTTCCGGATCAAGTTCTGGGTGATAAGTTGCGACGTACTTATGGAGTAGCAGTAAAACGCCGAGGAGTGCAGTCAAGCTAATAAGCCAACCGGCGAGTGGCAGACCGAATAGGGGGGAGAGGATCCAGATCATGCCGGGATACAGGGGGAAGAAGACGATGTTTGATAGCTTGTCCGGGCCGTTGTATACGTAGCCATCTTCAGCTAATTCCAAATACCATTTTGAGTCCCAGCGGTTATGGAGATCGATTAAATTATTGACCCGTAACACTGGCAGATCATCTGGCCACATCCAGCCGTAGGCGGTGTCAGGGGTGAGATTGACGCGGTTATTGGCGACCACGGCAAATACGTTAATGGCAATTAGCCAGAGTCCGAATAATAGGATCGTTTTTTGCCACCACAGCAGCTTCTTTTTTGGCATAATCGAATGCGATGATTACCGTTTATGCTTGATAGAGTAGCATAATTAGCGACCTAGTTTAGAGTCTGATTTTAAAGATCCAATATTTCCTGACTAAAAATTGGAGCAAACTAATGACAATCAAGAGGAGGATTTTATTGATTACGACCTGGTCAACGAGCGAATTCAGGCCCAATAGGAGTGGCCCCGAGAGAATAATGCTGACCACGGACATGATGAATGACCAAGTCGTCGTTTTTGTAAGGCGTTCCGAGTGTGAAAAAACTTTGTAGTGATGCCACAGGTGATTATGTGCAAAGCCAACCGTAGCACCGATCCACTGTGCCACTATGAGTGAGAAGCCGAGATTTTGAGCTAAAAAGAAACAGGCAAAATCAATGACTAACCCCAGAATGCCGACAGCGATATATAAGTACACCTCGCGTTGTAGCTGCTGACGCGCACGTGAGTTACTTCCCGATCTTAGTTTATGCGGAGCTTTCATGCCGGTAGCGTAGCATATCTCAAAACCCCCTCTGAAATTACAGAAGGGGTTTTAGGTTAGGTTTGAGTTGGTTTGTCGGTGGGGGTTTCAGTTTCGCTAACTGGAGTAGCTGTCACATTCTCTGCTGGTATAACGGACACGGGGTTGAGCGGGGTAATGACCGCCGCCACTATGTAGACCAGCACGCCTGGCACGAAGCCTGTGAAGACCACCACGAGTGCCCAGATGAGGCGCAAGACAGTCGCGTCAATATCTAGGTAATCAGCTAGGCCACCACATACGCCAGCCACCATCTTGTCTGTTGAGCTTCTATAAAGTTTTTTCATTTGCATATACCCACACCTTATGCCTAACCTCCCAAAAAAGCCAGCCCCTACTCGCCAACCTTATCCGTAAAGACCACTAGGCGTTGGGTATATTGCCTAGCTGCAGAATCCCAGGCGCCGGAGCAGGTGATGAGGTTGAGATGGGCTCGGTCATCGTCTGAGGTAAAAACGGCCGTAGTGTCGGCGTTTGAGTCTAACTTTTGAATGTCTCTTACCGCAAAAGTAACGTCTTGTCCTTGATCATCTTGGACTACGATAGTTTCGCCGATTTTTAGTTTATGGAGATCGATAAAAATACCTTCAACTCCTGACCACCAATTGACGTGTCCAGAGATGGTGGCACTACCTGATTCGCCGGGACGAGGTCCGTGTTGATACCAACCCGTGATCATAGGATCGGTGGGGACGGCCATGGCCCCGGCGGCGGTAACGGTCACCTGTTCAACAGCAGCGTCAATTTTGAGACTGGGAATTTTAAGTCTGACAGGGTCGCTAATTTTGACGGGTGGGGGAGTGACGATCACATGAACGGCTATGGCAGGTTCGATCTCGGGCTCGGCTATGGCAACTGCGACGGGAATGACTGATGGCTCGTAAGCTGAGAGGTTGTGCCAACCAAGGAAGGCGAATACACCAAGAAGACTAGTCGAGACTGCAAAAATGCCGACGATACGTCTTCTTACGGTTGTATAGTGAACTGACTTAGACAGAGAGTTTTTTCAGGGTCAAATAACCAAGTACAGTGATGACACCAAGGTTAGCTGCAATGATTGGTAGGGCTAGGTTGCGATTCAGAGGGGCAATGCCGGCGTTTGGCAGGCTTGGCAGAGATTCGGCGACTAAGACTGTGACCACTGCAAAATCCGTAGCCGTTAGGCCGTTAGCTTCACCAGTGGCGGTAGCGATATTCGTGGTGGTTACGGTAAGTGTGTCCTGACACGTGTGTACCCAGGCTTCGTTCGGATCAAGTCTGTTATCACCGTTGGTGTCGCCGGAAATGTAGTTTACCGGTGAACATTTATCGTCAGTTAAAGTGACGTTCTCTAGGGCGACTTCACCTGGGTTGGTGATGGTTTCTGTGTAAGTGACTAAGCCACCACCAGCGAGTAGTGTCAATGGATCTGGGACTTTGGTGACGTGAATGAAGGGTGGAATGATCGGTTCACCTACGACCACGGTCGCAAAGGCGATATCGGTGGTACTGAGGCCGTTGGCCCAGCCAGTCGCGACGACTGTATTCGTGTGAGTTTCCGAGAGTAGGGCAGAACAGCTGTAGGTCCAAGTTTCACTAATATCGAGCGCCGCGTCCCCATTGGTATCGCCAGAGATTAAGGCAGCAGGGCTGCAAGTGTCATCAATCATGGTGACATTGGTAACGGCTACAGTTCCAATATTGTTTAAAGTGAAGGTGTATGTGACTGGGCCTGGACCATCTGGCAAGCTAAGTGGACTAGGTACTTTGACGACCGTGATGATAGGGGGTGCTGGCGGTATGACAGCTGGCGTACCGATATCGTCATTGGTAACAATACAGGCTGTGGTTTCGAAAGCACTTAGAGTTAATCTACCGGCAGCATCACAGCTTCCCGAGAAACTCTGGGTGTAGTTGGCATTGCTAGTTTCGGTAATGGTGTAGGTCCCGGCGGTGAAATTACCTGGTCGACCTGAGACTACCGCTGTACCGTTCACAAAGAGTGGGAAGTCGTCGATAGTGGCGGTGCCGCCGTTGTCATTGATGACGATTTTAACGACGTTGATACTGCCTGTGAAAGATGGGCCAGAAGCTGGTGGTTCAGGGTCGGCACAGTCTGGTACGGTGACGGTAGTGTCATTCAGGGTCACTGCACCGTTACGGGCCAACAAGCGACCATTAACGGTCGCACCACCATCATCAGTAATCGAAGTAAGAGCTAAGATATTACCGGCGAAAGTAGTGCCCGTCCCTAGAGTTGCGGAACTCCCGATTTGCCAGAAGACGTTGCAGGCGCTGGCGCCATTGATCAGTGAGACTGTACTCCCGGCACCTGTTGTCAGGGTTGACCCTGTCTTGAAAATGAAGACTGCATCAGCGTCACCTTCTGCGTCGAGCGTGAGCGTTTCACCGGCATCAATAGAAAGTGAGTTAGGTGCATCGTTATCATCGTAAACGCCGGCCGTCAGGGTTTGCCCACCAAGATCGGCGGCGATGACTCCGGTTGTGACTTGACTAGCACTAGAATAGGCAGCGACTAAATCGGTTTTAGCGCCATTCACGAATGCCGGCTCATTACCAGAAGCGCCGTCGGGTCCATTAGCGTCAACTGCGTAAATGGTGCCGGAGACTTCTCCTGAAGTTAGTCCGGTGATGTTAGTACCAGCGGCAGGACTTAAACCCACGTCCCCTGTAATGACAGAAGGAGCCGTATCTGAAATTGCCGTACCTGCCAAAACTGCAAAAGTTTCGGCTGTGCCCAGATCAACCGTCGTTGCCGCCGATGCTGTCATGGGCTGCAGGGATCCAAAGATTAAAACCAAGGCCACGAGGCCTCCTAATGCTTGAGTATATCTTTTCATGTTAGAGGATCTACGTGCTCGGCGGCACCGTATGAATTAATTGACTACAGCATACCACTAATATCACGCTGACCTTAGCCAGATGCTTAGCGCAGTCGATTCTCTTGTTGAGTGCATCGATATATGTAAAAACACTAGCCGTGTTGGCTAGTGTTTTTGGGTCAATCGTTGGATGAGTTTCAACACCAGATAAACGGCGAGGGAGAGTATAGCGAAATCAATGGCGACGATGAGCCAGTTAAAAGCTTCGCCCCAAACGCCGCAGGTATGGTAGTGGAATGGAAAGCCTGTGCCGCCTTCATTGATTCCGCCTGGTTCAACTAGGTGACATTTAGTCCCGAAGTTGCTCATCACGACCATCAGGATCAAGCCACCGGTCAGACTAAAGGGCAGGAGGAGGGAATTGTTGATTTTCATGTATCTGCCATGATACAGCACGATGATACTTTCAACTAAAGTCTATATTCTAAAATCCAGTTCTTATCACTGGCACTTGTGCTTTGAGCTGAGGGTGCTATTGTCAATGAATAACTCTTCACTTTTCTTCTATGACTAAACTTGTCAAAAAGAACGCTCCGCCCGCAACCATGGAAGGAGGCGCCAAGGGATTGGTGGCAGCCGGAGCACTGGCAGCTACCATTGGTGGCCTGTATCTCATGAGCCGTTCCAAGAAGAAGAGTGCAGCCCAGACCGCGCAAGCTTGGATTCTGCGTGCCAAGGCAGACGTCATGGACGAACTGCAGAAGATTCCGCATGTGACACGTGAAGCTTACACCGGCATTATCAGCGCCGTGCTAAAACGTTATGAGAACATGAAAGATGTTTCCAAGGACGAATTATCTGGTCTCAAGCAAGACCTAGAGGATCAGTGGAAGACCGTGGTTGCCGGACTTAAATAAAAGTTTAATTCCACCATTATGAAATATCTTCTCCTCTGGCTTTTAGGCGTGCCCCTCGGCCTCGTACTCGTGATCTGGGTTCTCATCCAACTGTTCTAAATCACACTCTACTTCTCCTCGACCATACAAAAAACACCAGCCATTACGGTTGGTGTTTTTACGAACATGATTTGTACGGAGATCGGCCGTTAGTTCATGATTTCGGCTGCGAAAAATGTATCCACAATGGCGGTGTAAGCCGTTGTATTGGCGTCGGCGACTTCAATTTCTGCTTCTCCTGTAACCATGAAGTGGGTGATTTGTTGGCCATCATCCGTTTGTACGGTAAGTTTATGGCCATTCACATTACCGACGGCGAATGATTGTCGTTCTTGGATAATTTTGGTTGCGTCTTCTTTGATGGCTGCAATACGATCCTCTCGATCGTCGACGGGGCGGACGTAAAAACCCTTACTCGTATCGGGAGTGCTGCTCATTCCAACCCAAATCGTATTCGGTTCGGCAGTGGTAAACAGAGAGTAATTGTCTGGAGTATTAATGTTAAAGCCGTAAGTTTTTGCAAGGTAGTCATCGTTCAGCTTGGTACCAGCTGTTAGCATGTCAGCATCCTGTGTAGATGCGACGTTCATGTCTTTTAACAGTGGCGCGATACCGAGACCGAATATCGCTCCTAGGACCACGCTTACTGTTACGAGTCCTATGACTGTAGGAGTTTCGAATTTTTTCATGGGGTAACTTAGATGATTTATTGCAAAGATTGTATCATGAAAACAAAACCACCAGCCGTTTGGGCTGATGGTTTTGTGGTTGTGTACTAGGCCGGACGGTACACGATGAATTCACTCATGGCTCGTACATTTATGTGCTACGCAGACCGGCAATTAACTTTCTGACATCTCCGCTCAGGATTAAGTCTTTTAAAAAGATGGTGCGTTCACGGACAGCTTGATTATTCTTGGTTGGGGCATCGTTGAGACTGGCCACGATCCGGTAGGCTAACGGAGCTAGAATCGCCGATTCCAACTGGTCTTCTGGGAAGTTTTTCTCCCAAGCAGATAAGCTTTTCTCAAGCATTATCGCTGCACTCTCACCGTCACCATATAAACCGTATGACTGGAGTGCAAAGTACGCAGAGTCATAGCCGGCCATGCCTAGACGGGCGAATTCGCCGTCGAGTAACCACAGTTTTTGCTCCTGATCACGCATTAGGTTGAAGGGTACGATGTCGTGGTGTTGGAAGGTAAGTAGCCCGTAATTTTCGGCCCACAATTGCTGGAGTGTTTGCAGCTCTTGGTCAGTGAGTAGACCAAGCGCCAGTGGCTCTTTAGCATTCTGCTCCAGGCGTTGGCTATAAAAATCTTGATTCCAAACCTTGTCTGCGATCTCACGGAATTGTTCAGGTAGCTTCTCGGCTGGAATGCGGCGCGCCGCTACTAGCCAATCCACAAGTGTTTCAAGCTCAGCTTCGGACATTTTCTCCTTGAGACCATCAGGCCGCGATTCACCAAGTAGCGACCCCTCAACACGTTCCATGATTGCTAAAGATAGTCCGTTACTGCGCACAAGCTCAGCATCAGGCACTTTGAGAGCTTGCTCTAAGAGCTCAGTATGTAATAGTTTTTGCGCTAAGACTTGATTCTCAATGCGGTCAACGCCATTACTGACTTCTACCGATCCTTTGACGAACACAGGTTGACCATCCTTCACGGCCTCAAATAACCAAACATCCGATTTTTGCTGGGGGAGTTCTCTTACGTCACTCAGGCCTTCTTGAGTGAGTGTCTCTTGAGGTGTTGAGCGCTTATCTTCTTTAATCTCCGGCATAGATGAGTTTTTGAATATATATGAGTGTTGAGAGGAGTTTCTCACGTCACTTTAGGATCATCTTATCATCTATTTGGCAGCTCTTTCAATATATGTTACGGTCTGCTACCTATGGAGGTAGACGTGAAAGCTATGTCGACTTGGATTCGTATCGCCGGGAATGTGAGGCGTATTAAAACGCTCGGTGACCCGATGCATTGGCGGTGTTATATTAATCGTCAGTTGCCGGAGGTAGAGCTGTGCTCGTTTGAGATCTCGGGCCCAGCTAGTCCCAACAACTTCATGCCTGGCACCGATCCTTCATCTCAAAACGAACTTGGCCTTACCGCCTGGTTCGATGTCTTCGGCGATATTACTATCGGTGATGATCGCATCGCGCATATCGTTCTCAAGCTCCTCTGAAATTCAGGGGAGCTGTTATTTTTCATTAAACAAAAACACTCGACTCGTAAAGGCTGAGTGTTTTGAGGCGATGTAGCCCTAGTGCTATCATGTGTGCATATGACTAAGCAAAGCAAAAAATCTCTACAAGATATTTTTCGTATAGGTATTTTTGCTCTCATTGCCGTCATCGTGGCTTTTGTTATGTGGAATGAGTTTAAGAGTATCGGTGTAAGAGAGGCGAGTGGACTTGTTTTGCTCGAAAGGGGTATGACAACCACCGCGACAGTGACAAATATCAGTCCAGTACGACGGGGTTGGAGGATATCAGCTGATTACGATGTGGATGGTACGACGTATACATACAGATTGACCATGCTCTCACATTCAAAGATGGAGCAGTATAGCGTTGGTCAGCAAATCGACCTTTTATATGATCCAGCCTATCCAAGTCTCTCTGAACAGACGGCAAGCGTGCAGGAAGACTTAATTCAGGACAATAAAACGGTGAGTACGTACGTTCTTATTTTTTCTTCAGTGATTGTACTTATTTACTTTACTTTTAAGTTTAAAGCTTTCTTAAAGAATAAACCGGTGCGTTGATGAAGTAAAAACACCAGCCCGTGCTTTAAAAAAATGAACCGCCCCGTGAGGAGCGGTTCTCGTGACGATCTTAGTAGCCAGCCTCCCGGAACGCGGCCTCACGTTCCACACAGCGGCGGCAGTCGCCGCAGGGTTCGGATTGGTCCTTGATGCAGCTGAAGGTGTAGTGAAGGGGGACACCGAGCTTGGAACCCGTTTCCAATACCATGTTCTTCGTCCACTCGAAAAACGGTGCTTCGATAGTGGGGCATTGTCGCAAGCTGCTGTGCAGGCTGATGTAGGCCAGGTAGTCAGGGAAAATGTCCGGCTGCTCGAGCGGATGCATCTCTGAACGGCGCCAGCCCCAGAGCACCTTCGGGATGGAAAAGAGCGCCGCAAACGCCAGCGAATCCGCCAACGAACAGATATGAGGGAATGCCCCCGGTCCTAAATGGTCTCTCGGGTCCATTCGTTCGAAGATTGCGGAATCGAATAGCCTTTGGGCCTCCTCTCGAGGATTCAGGATGATGTGCGGGACACCGGCCAGATCCGCAATTTGCTTCGCTGCCTCTACCTCACGCGCCTTCGTGGCGCGAGTCATGGCCACCGGCTTCTCTCCGGACGCTAGTTGTTCATATAATAGGACGGCTGAATCGACTCCGCCCGACAACATCACGAGACACGTACCCGCAGGGTTCGGCATGAACTCCTCCTTTTTGCGCACGCCGAAATTATCACGCCTCAAACAAAAACACCAGCCGTTTGGGCTGATGGGTTTGTGGCAAGACACGTCGGTTGCGAATGACGGGGCAGGCCTTAGTGAACGACGTTAGAGCTCGTTGTATGTTGTATCTGAACGACGCTCGATAGCGATAATCAAGTTTTCCTTACCCGGAACACGTTGAAAGATAATTCTGAAGTCTCCCTTTCTGACACGATAGACATCATCTCGTCCTTCAAGTTTTTTTACATCGAGACCAATCACATCGTTGTCGTGAACTTTTTGAACGACTTCTTGTAACCGCTTCAAGTCTTTGGGTAGTAATTGTCGCAAGATTTTACGAATGCGATCAACCATACCTAAACTGATTTCAGAATCTTGAGAATCTCGCTCGCCGGGATGCCACCCTTGCGGAATTTTGTGAAATCTATGAGTGTTTCCCAGCCTTCCTCTTCTACCGGGCCGACTCGAAATAGCGGCCGAGATCGTTTGGTGATGATTAAGGACTCGCCTTTAGCTACTCGTTCGGCGTATTTCGCCACGTCCTGCCTAAATTCCTTTAAGGTGATCAGATTTTTCATAGATTAACTTAAGATTATCTTAAGTTAATCATGCAGGGAAGGGGATGTCAATAACAGAAAACACCAGCCCGTAAAGGCTGGTGATTTCTGGCAGGGGCTAGTGAGCGAGGTTAGAACTCGACTATTTAGAGCATCTATTTAACAGACTGCATCCTCCAAGGTTCATTAGCCGAGGTTGATTCAAATGGTCCGCATGCGGTTACCTTCGGAGCGGCACAATCACCCTCAGCGTGCAGACGGCCATCCGTTGACCAGGATACGTTCATGGCTGCGCGATCAGCCCAGTGAAGTGATTGACGTTTTACATCATAAATCCGTAAACACGTTTCCTCCCAGCAGGTTGCGGGCAGTGCCACCCAGCGACCATCCGGGGATAAGATCGCATCGGTATAGAAAACGGAATCGAAAGAATTTGTCACTCCCTGGTTTTCCATAGTCAACGAAGGGGCTATGAGTAACTGATTTTCTCTCTCAGAATCTTGGTAGAAATAATATGCGTCACCAAACCAATCTTTGTTATTTTTCTTGACGAGCTCTACACGGGCGCCTTCTGGTGAAACGAACGCATCCGTCGCCGAGGGGGTCAAGGACATTCCAAAATACATGGCTATCAAAGGAACAATTAATCCTAAGCAAAATGCGCTCATTAAAATTATTATCTTCTGCACTGATTGAGTCGCGCCCGATCTGAAGGGTGTTGCGGAGGTCTTCATAAAGTTTGTAAAATTATATTGATCGTAGTGTATCAGAAAATCGCCAACCTACAGTTGATGGGTTTTTGGCAGGGCATGGTAGAGGCGCTTAGAAAAGTGCTCGCATGATATATTGACATTATTATTAGGTTATGGTAGTGACAGGGGGCGGATGGGAACGCTGTGCGGGACCGCCGTTTCCGCTCGTCTAACAAGTTGTTAACGAGCGCGTTGTCCGGGGTTGCTATCTTGCACCCCGGACATTCTTTTTTAGGTAATATTTCAAAAAGTTCTAACTCGCGTTTGTCCTATGAAAATACTCCGCTAAAATAAGCGAAGTATTTTTGGCATGGGCTAGCGGACGGAGTTAGAACTCTTTTTCCAGTGTTGGACCGTATATGCCCAAAATGTTCAATAGAGTAAGGAGAGCTTCACGTTGATTCCTTCCAAAACGTATTCGCAGGGTATCGAACTGCGACAATTCTTGTCGTTGGATAGTCGCAATTTCTTCTGCCGGTACGCCGACTCCGGACACACTTAGGCGATGACATGAATAAAGGATCCGGGGCAGATGATATCCATGTGAAACAAAAATGACAGATCTGCCTTCGGGATGAGCATTCCTTTCGGCGACGCAGCTATCTGCCGTGACTACGGCGGTGGTGTCGAGTTCGATTTGGTTTTCAGAAATCCCTTGTTCGAGGAGAAAGGTCTTCATAGCCTTAGTTGCTTCAGAAGTATTTGAAACAATCAGGCTAGTAACTTTTTCTTCTTTAATCAGAGCCGCGCCTGCCAAGAGCCGTTCCCGGTTAGTCTCGGTAAGATCTTTGCCACTTTCGTGTAAGCCGCCGAAGATGACAGCGACATCGTGTTTTTCAAGATCTTCAAGCGAGCTTGTTATGTCGCTGGTTTCGCGAAGCACGAGCCAGGGAATCCAAACGGCTGCGTATATAATAATGACAGTAATAAAGGTGATTACGAAGGCTGTTCTTATTTTCATAAAAATTATCTTGAGTATAGGCATGTACCAACCAAAAACGCCAGCCGTTTTGGCTGATGTTCTAGTGACAGGGAATGGTAGAAGTACTTGGAACCTTGATATATGCAAGCGTGTTTCACTCTCATTATAGCGATACTGCAAAACATTGACATTTTGGAGTAAATATATTATATTGTCATGTTCGTTTTAAAAAACGAGCTTAACGTCATGATGCAGGAGGTAGTTTTGACTCAGAACATTGAAAACGACGGAGTTGTACGTTGCGAATGGTGCTGCGGAGACTCTTGTCTCAATATCGGGACGGGCATGTTCAGGGATGTAGATTCGGATACCTCGTACGGTATTCCTGTCTGTAGTGGATGCGGTGGACTCGGGTTCGGAATTCCTGAGGACAAGGTGTACCAAGCTCTTCGTGAGCAAGTGTTCACACTGCGATTTGAGTACTGTCCACAAGACAGTCTCCCAAAGCCACCACACGGTGCGCGACTCGCTAGCCTTCGGGCACTCATCGAGACCGTGACGAAGATCTACACGGTGTACGGACGGGGCGCAGAGTGCTTCGCACAGCGCATCGCCTCTGGGTATCTTGACGAGATCGTGAACACTCTTCAGGAGTACGTCGAAGGGCAGGTAGCGATGATCGATGGTGCCCCTCTCGATCCAGGCGCCGGTCGAACTGAGCTCTCTCGCTCTGCCATGATCGCGGCTCTTCGTAACGATCTGGAGCGGGCCGACGAACTGTACAAGCGGCTCTTGGGTGAGAGTCCCGAGTGTAGTATTGCTCAACACGACTACGCGTCGTATCTGATCCGGTTCCGTCGGAACGCCGAGGCTGCCGTCGGGCATTTCATGACTAGCTGCGAGATGGAACCTGTGAAGGCTTTCCATTTCGTCCAGACGGGTCGCTGCCTCGATTTGCTCAATAGAAGAGATGAAGCTATCGCCTTCTACATGCGGGCGTCCGAAGCGCCTGACTTCGAGCAGATCCCATCAGAGGATCGAGAGGCGATCCAGGTACTCATCGACGAACACCTGCGTAATCACCCGCTGGACAACTAGACTTGGCCCCACGCTATCCCAAACGACTGGGACGGCGCGGGGCCTTTTTTATATATAAATTATAAATTTCTCAATTCTCGTTTTTCCAAACAAACTCCGGCCAGCAATTATGCTGGTCGGAGTTTGGCAGCGGCTGATGAGCTGCATTAGAACCTTATTGTGCTCGTAGCTCTTCGATGTACGAAGCGTATCGAATATCTTCTGTTAGAAAATACTCAGCTACGATCTCGCATTGTTCTTCGATATCGTACTCTCGAAAAGATTTTTTGGCATCATAATGGATGACGTACGTATCACGTTGGGTGATGAGCTCCCAAAGTGAACGAGGAATATAGCCCAGGCCAAAATGTTGATATTGCCAAACATGACAAAGCTCGTGGACGAGGAGTGCTTGATCTTTTTGATCATTCTCATTGTAAGCGTCTTTTGGAAAAGAAACGGTGTTGCCGATGGTGACGCCCGGGTAGACAAACGTTAGCGGTCCGCCGGATTTAATCTTAACTTTGTCGAAATCGACACTTGATTCGTAGACCGGTTGCAAAATTGTGAGTTCTTTTTCGGTAAGACTTCGCTTTCCGTATAACAGCGGAGAGAAAATAGTAATAACAAATAGTGCGAATATCACCAACGTTGCAATGATCAATGTCTTTTTCATATTTTGTTCCGTTCCTTGGCTATATCGAAATCCTTCAAAGTCTCAGATAGCTGCAAGCGAAAATTCCTTCTTGCCCTTCCTCCGCCCTTCAAATACTTCTCTCTCATTCTTGCATCTGTCTCGTTCGAGTACGTTTCATAATAAATGAGCTTCAAAGGCAAGCGCGGCTTGGTCGATGTGACCAGTCCATTAGCATGTTCGGCTAATCTTTTCTCGAGGTTATTTGTCGAGCCCGTATAAAGCCTATTATCTTTTAGACTTACGCAGACGTAAACATAAAATGAGACAGGAAACATATCTGTCTCATTTTACCGCAAAGGTTGGTGGCATGCCAGGCAGTTGCCGCGGTGTCGGGTGAAAATCTAGACACCGCGGCAGTTGCCTGGCAGGGGAACAGGGATTCGAACCCTGAATAAAGGTTTTGGAGACCTTTGTGATAGCCATTTCACTATTCCCCTTCATGTAGGAAACCTACCCAAGTTTGCCGGCTACTTTGTTGCGGGGCCCCAATTTTTCCTCTCCGTATGGTCACATACGCTTCAGAAAAATTTACCCCGCGCCTCGTATCCGACAAACTTAGTAGGTTTCCTTTGCTTTACGGATCGACGGCAGTATAGCGGAAAAAGATCTGTTCGTAAAGTTAGGCTGGGGGCTTGATAGTTCGATCTGGTTCATGTAAACATACGATCGCAACCTTGGAGGGTCAATGTTTGATTCAGCTTTGCCGCCCTTTCCTCGTGATCGCATTCCGAACTTCTGTGCCCGCTGTGGCGCGGAGGTGTTGGAACGCCATCGGCCGAGGCACCCGTATAAGTGTGCCGGTGGCCATCTGATCTTTGTTTCACCGCAACTGGTGGCTGTCGGTATCGTGATGATCGAGCGTATGGTTCTCATGACCCAGCGCGGCCGTGACCCCAAACGTGGTCACTGGGGAGTGCCTTCAGGCTTCACCGAGTGGGGAGAGGACAGCCATAGGACCGCTGTGCGAGAGCTTGCGGAAGAGGTTTTCCGTTGCTCGCCAGATGATCTCGATTTGTCGCTGAAGTACATTGGGGAGCGTCCAGGTACGGATGAAATGTCCCACCTCATCTTCTGGGCCGCTAGCCTAACGGAGTTACCACGTCCGTACGCTGAACCGGACATGGACGAGACTCTCGCGGTTGGCCTGTTCGACCTTGACGAGCTACCAGAGCCACTGGCATACCCATACCAGCTCGACTACATCCGACGTGCTTACGAGATGTTTGCACGCTGAAAATAGTTCAATATTTTCTTGACCGGAGCTCTTCTGAGCTCCGGTCGTGTTGTTTCTGAAGGTCGGCACAGTCCTTCGGTATTCACCTCAGGATGGTAATCGCTATATGGTCGACGCAGCGTCTTTGCTCTTCATCGCATGTTATACTCTGCCTAATTATGCCTAGGAGGAAGACTCGGCAAGTTAAGAGGGTCGTGAAAGCGACGACGAGATCGGTGAATACACCGACTAAGTTTAGGTTTGGTCGACAAAAGACTTGGATTGAAAAGTTTGCAGATAAGCTGTCGGGTTTCTTTGGGAGTCTAGCTTTTTTAGGCTTGAACGTAACTTTTTTTGTGGGTTGGGTGGCCTGGAACCTAGGCGCTCATCCGGAGCTGAGTATTTTTGATCCGTACCCGTTTGGGATGTTGACCATGATCGTGTCTTTGGAGGCGATCGTCTTGTCGGTAGTGGTGTTGATTAGCCAAAATCGTTCTAACAAAATTGCAGAAACTCGGGAAGAGATCGATTTCGAGGTTAACGTTGCTAGTGAGCGTCAGATTGCTGAGATGATGCGGACGCTTGATACTATCATGCACCACCTCAAGGTTACTCACGTAGACAAAATTGGTGCTCTGGATGAACTAGATGTAGATAAACTCAGTCGACGTGTCATCCATGATATTGATACGGATTAAAAAATCCCTCACGCTTGGTGAGGGATTTTCTGTTTAGCTAGTTTTCTTATGACCAGCCATGGCTGAAAGAATTTCTAGCGGCACTGTGAAGACGACGGTGTTGGAAGCGTCTGAGCTGATATCGTTAATAGCGTTTAGAGTACGTAAGTGCAGGGCGCCTGGAGTCTCTCCCAACATCTTAGCGGCTTTCATGAGGTTTTCGGCAGCGGCCACTTCACCTTCAGAGTTGATGATGACCGCGCGGCGTTCACGTTCAGCCTCAGCTTGTTTGGCAATAGTTCGGACCATGTCTGGCGGCAGGTTAATGTCTTTTAGTTCTACGGTAGACACCTCAACTCCCCAAGACAAAGTATTTTCTTCCACAATCTTTTCGATCTTCTCTGAGAGTGTTTGACGCATGGTCAAAAGCTCATCGAGCGTAACCTCACCAACCACGTTACGCATGGTGGTCTGAGCTAGCTGCAAGACAGCGTAGCTGACATTTTCAACTTCCAAAATCGACTTAGAGGCATCAGAAATCTTGTAGTAAATCACGGCTGTGATTTTAGCTGAGACGTTATCTTTGGTAATTGCATCCTGGGCTGGCACCTCGACCGCCTTGGTACGGAGGTCGACCTTCTTCATGAACTGGAAGACCGGGATAATCAAGCGCCAACCTGGGTCTACCATGCCAGTGTAGCGTCCCATGGTGAACTTGATGCCGCGCTCGTACTGGTTAACCTGACGCAGACAGCCGAGGAAGAGGACAGCGATGACTATGACCGGAAAGACCCACATAGATTTATACAGATTAAGATTTGCTCTATCTTAGACTTAATGACTTGAAAGTTGCAAGCCGGTGGTTGCGTATTAAGCCATGAGGAGGGGTTTAGCTTGGTCGAACATGACTTGTTCCAAAAGACGCGGATTAGCTCGTTCATGGCCGATCTTAATGAGACAGTCGAGTAAGGGTAAGTTTTTATTCGTGATGTCTAACAGGCCCCTGAGGCACGTCAGACTCATGAAGCCTTCACTTTCTAGGTGCCCATCGGCGCCCGTGGCCAAGGTGATGCCGATCATGCGGTTACGCGAGTGTGGACTTTGGCAAGTGGCGAAAAAATCTCCCGCTCCCGCCAAGCCTAAAATGGTGTCCTGTTTGCCGCCGCACTGTTTGGCGATCATCTGCATCTCTCTTAAGGCTTGGGAGAACAAAGCGCCTTTGGCATTTTCGCCTAGTCCTAGTCCTTCAGCTATACCAATGCCCAGCGTGTAAGTATTTTTAAGCACTCCGCATAAAGCTGTGCCACGGATGTCGGTGCTCTTGAAGATGCGCAAAGTGCTGCCCTGAAAGGCAGTCTTCACTTGTGAACGTAGATCACTGGAGCGGCTTGCTATGACCCCACTCGTAATTTTATTCGCCAGCATCTCCTCGGCTAGCATCGGCCCACCCAGCACACCAATGTGATACTTAGGTAGCTGTTCTTCGAGTAATTGATCAACGAACTTGTGGCTTTCTTTCTCGATGCCCTTGGCGAGCGCTATGATGCCCACTGTGGGCTGAATGTGCGGCACTATACTCATGAGAGCGCCGCGCAGATTCCAGGAGGGTACACAGACAAAGATCAAGTCAGCCTCAACTAGACTCTTCTCTAGGGTTAACTGTTCAGGGCGTTTGGAGGCATTTTTATCCCAGCCTGTAACCACGACGTTATTTTGAGAGCTTAAGACGTGCATCAGAGCTGATCCAATCTCGCCAAGACCTATGATCGAAATTTTCATATGTTGCAGAGTATACGTGATTAATTGACAGTTGATCTCAAGCTTAGAATAATTCAGCTATATGGATAAGCAACATCTACAACAAGCTTTTGCGTGGGGCATGTTAGGCGCCTTATTAGTGAATCTTACGCTTGGACTCGGTGCTTGGCTATTTTTACAGACTCCAGACGGTAAAGCTAAGGTCGCTGACTGGTTGGAGCTGAGGTCTACCACAGCTGTGCCGGTGGTGGATTCGGCGGGGGAGCATTCCAGTGTAGTGAATGTAGTAGAGGCGGCTAGTCCGGCTGTGGTCTCAATTGTGATTACTAAAGACGTGCCGATCATCGAGCGTTATTATGAAGAGCAGCAAAATCCGTTTGGTGGTTTGTTTGGTGGCGTGTATAGAATTCCGCAGTATCGTCAAAATGGTACGGAGTCTAAAGAGGTGGGCGGTGGGTCAGGTTTCCTTGTGAGTGCAGATGGTTACATTGTGACTAATGCTCACGTAGTTGATGATGCGGAGGCCAGCTACACCGCGTTCCTATCAGACGGGACTAAGTACGAAGCTGCGGTCGTCGCCACTGACACCGTGCTAGACGTTGCCGTGTTGAAAATTGCCGCTGACTCTTTGCCGTACTTGGAGTTTGGCGATTCCACGACTATCAAAGCGGGACAGTCGGTGATTGCTATTGGCAATGCCCTCGGCGAGTTTAGTAATTCCGTGTCGGTTGGTGTGGTGTCTGGCTTAGCGCGTTCCATCTCTGCCTCTAATGGTTCTGGGCAGTCTGAGCAATTAACCAACATCATTCAGACTGATGCCGCGATCAATCCAGGGAATTCAGGTGGACCCTTGCTGGATCTATCAGGTCGGGTGATCGGCGTGAACGTTGCTGCTTCATTGGGGGCGGCTGAGAATATTGGCTTTGCCTTGCCGGCGAATGCTGTCAAAGCGTCAGTGGATTCTATTCGGGAGCACGGCCGGGTGGTGCGGGCCTACCTGGGCGTAAGATTTTTGATGCTGACGCCAGCTATTCAAGCTGAGAATAATTTAAGCGTGGCAGAGGGGGCCTTGTTAGTGCGTGGTAGTGCTGGGGAGTTGGCAGTTTTGCCTGGGTCACCGGGTGATAAAGCAGGCTTAGAGGAAAATGACATCATTCTTAAAGTGAACGGGCTACCGGTTGACGCTGAGCATCCTCTGAACGTAAGGCTGCAAGAATTCCAGGTTGGTGCTATTGTGAGTTTAGACCTGTTACACGACGGTGAGTCAAAAACGGTGCAGGCAACTTTAGAGGAGGCGCCGCTTAATCATTAGGCTTATGTCAGGTAAGATTTTTATCGCACTCGGGTTAGTGATCGTGGCAGGTATTTTAATCTTAACTTTTTTACATGATCAGTCGGTAGTGACGGCGCCAACTCCATCTGACGAAACGTTGGTGCCAGAGCCGGAGCCTGAGGTGGGGGAGCCAGACGAGCCGGCCGTAGTCGAGCCGAGCGTGAGTGAAATTCAGGTCTTTTTCAGTAACACGCAGCGTGATCCAGGCGCTGTAAACTGCGAACAAGTGTTCCCGGTAACACGAGCGATTACACCTACTGTAGCCGTGGCCAAGGAGGCTCTGGATCAGCTTTTAAGTGGGGTCATGGCTGTGGAAAAGTCCGAGGGCTATATTTCCAACCTGGCCTCCGGAGCTAGGGTAGAAAGTTTGGTAGTGGCCGACGGTGAGGCTACGGTGACCTTTAGCAATGAGCTAGCTACGGGGTTAGCGGGCTCATGCAAGGTGACAGCGGCTAGAGCGCAAATTGAGGCTACGTTAAGGCAATTTTCTAGCATTCAGTCGGTCGTAATTAGGATCGATGGTGTGCCAGATGAGGAAGTTTTGCAACCTTAAAAATTCGACCATGTGCATAACTTCCTGTTGCTATTTCAGGCTTGTGTTACGATTTTCCCCGTAAAAATGAATATTCATTTAACCGCAAATTGCTATGTCAAAGCGCATGACTAAGTCTCAGATCATGGCCGAGCTCTCTTCACGCTGGAACGTCTCTAAGCGCGAGGCAGGTGAGATGTACGACAACTTCGTTAAGCTCGCTTACGAGGAGATCAAGCGCGCTGGTGAGTTTGTGATGCCAGGTTTGGGTAAGATGGCTAAGAAGCATCGCTCTGCACGTCAGGGTCGCAACCCAGCTACTGGCGCAACTATCCAGATCCCAGCTAAGACGGTGGTGAAGTTCTCAGTCGCTAAGGCTGCCAAAGAGTCCTTGATGTAAGCTTTTACCAGTAAAAGGGTCCCCATGCGTATATGGGGGCTCTTTTATTTTTCCACAGCCTCTCGACAAAGGCTCAGATTTTTGGTATGTGATAGATATATAAGTGAAGATAGTTGTTTCTGTAATGCTCAGTGCTATGAAGGCTTGGTTGCTCCCGATTTTCTTACTCTCTACCGTGGCCGGCGGTGTGGTGGCCGGCGGACTTTTGTTTGTTAAAGCTGCTCCGAATACTTCTTTAGAGGCAGCTGCGCCGCCAGCCTGGGATGCGGTTGAGGCGGCGGTTGAGGCGCGTCAGGCGGAGATTGAGGCTGATACCGGTATTCCATTTGGGACCAACTCCCAGATCAATATTCTGACTCTCGGGCTGGACTCTAGGAAAGAAGGACTAGAGCGTCATTGCGATGCTATCCACATGATCACTTTGGATTTGGAAGATTGGAGCATGCTGATTACGTCCGTGCCGCGTGGCACTTACACGCCCTTGCCACCAGGACGAGAGTATTTGGAAACAGATTATTACGTGTCTAATGCTTGTGCCTTTGGCGGTTTAGATTACGGGGTTACGCAAATTGAAAAAATCGTCGGGGTGAAAGCGGACTATGTCGCGACCGTCGGGTTTTCTCAAGCCTTAGGGATCTTCCGTGTGTTGCAGTTGCCTACGACTGAGACGCTGCAGTGGTTACGTCATCGCCAGAGTTACGCCATTGGCGATCCACAACGGAGTCAGAATCAAGCGGTCTTCATGAAGGACATGGCCTTGAAATTGTTGGGCGGAGATGGGATGTCGACGACCTTGTTACATATTTTATATTCGTTAGTCGATACTGATTTGGATTTCAAAACTGCTCAGGCTCTGTACACCGCCTATCGTGCCGCTGAGATCGCCGATCATCCGCAGGACATCACCTTAACCATGAAACCGTATTACGAGACCCGGGATTATCATTTGGACACAGATAACGCTGAAGTGCAGGTAGCGGCGTTGCTCGCTAGTCTGGAGGGTCGGTTATCGCCTGAGGATTTGTCATACAAGAGTGTTGATGAATTGCAGATTGAGTTAGAGGCCTACATGCGCGAGTCCTTGGCGGCTAACGAGACTGTGGCCCATGTTTACGCTGAGCAGTTGTGGCGCCAAATTGAGAATGATGATGCGCGTGAAGAACTGCACTTTAGGTTCATGGAGAAGTATTTAAGAGAGCTGCGTGACGTAGATCATGACAAGGCTGTTCAGGTAGTTACCGACTACGTACTTGAGAAGCAGTTTTATAGTTTAACTGAGTGGGAAGAGAAGGGTAGGGAGCTATTAGCAACTTTGGTGGATAGCTAGCCAAAATCTAAAGTCTAAGATCTAAAATCTTACCTTTAATCTATGGTAAAATAGACACGCTTATGAAGCGTGTCTATTGGTTTTTGAGGATGAGTAGCGTCATATGCGTTAGTCTTGCCAGTCTTTTGGTTGTTTTTGCGTTAAGTTCTAGTTCAGTTCAGGCGGCGGTCATTACTTGGGACGGCGGTGGCGCAGATGGTACATGTGGCGGTGGAGTGGGTGACGGCAATAAATGGTCGTGTGATGCTAACTGGAGTAGTAATGTAGAGCCAGGTGTTGGTGACATAGCTACGTTTGACGGTACTAGCACCAAGGCTGCCACTCTTGATGGTGCAATCAGTGTGGGTGGCGTAGACATTAACACGGGCTACTCCGGCGTGGTTACGCAGGCGGCGGCCGCAACGCTGACTGTTGGCACGTCTGACTTTGATATTTCCGCCGGTACGTTTACTGGGAGTGATGGCGCTTTAGATTTTAATGATGCGTTTACGGTTTCGGGCGGAACGTTTACGTCGACTAGCGGCAATATGGCAGTGGCGGGGGCCTTTACGGTTAGTTCAGGAAGTTTTGCTCCGTCTACTGGTACGGTGACTGCGGATGGCTCCACCGCCACGTGGAACGTGAGCGTGACAGAAACTTTTAATAACTTAATTATCAATCGTACTTCCACGATGACGATTACGTCAGGAGATACGTTGGTGGTAGATGGCACGCTGACGCTGACAAACGGTGTGGTAAATACGGGAACGATTACGGCTAATGGGGATATTAGCCAAACGTCTGGCTTTGATGGTGGTTCGGCGATCATTGATTTTGGTAATGACGGTGTGGGTCAGACCTATACCGCTGCTGGAGGTATCGCTCCTAACATTCGTTTAGATAGCGCTGCGGATGCTAGCGACACCGTTCTACATAGCGCCGCCACCACATTTACGAGCTTAACTGTTACCTCCGGTTTTTCTGGAACTATTCCATTCAGCAACGCTGGTGATTTTGTGCCAACTTTTACCTTGTGGTCGCAGGCGGCTGGTACGTATGACGCCAGCGCGCAAACTGCTTGGAATATCGTATCATTGACCATATCTGGTGGTACATTGACGGCTCCTGCCTTGGTGACAGCTTCCGGAACGACGGGTACGTATGATGTCAATACCAGCCAGACCTTTGCAGATTTCACGATTAATCGTACGAGCTCCTTAGTTTTTGGAACGAATGACACTTTAGCGGTCGACGGTACGTTGACTTTGACTAACGGCTCAATATCTGGATCGACTGGTGAGATCATCGTCCAAGGGGATGTCAACCAGGGCGCTGGTTTTGACGGTGGTAACGGGTATATTGATTTTGGTAACGATAGCTTGGTGCAGACGTATACCGTGAGCGGTGGTACTGCGCCTAGAATTCGTTTGGATAGTGCCGCTGACGCTAGTGATGACATTAATATTGAAGCGGCGGCCATTTTGAACGCTATTCAAACTAATGCGGGTTTCTCTGGGGCTATCCCCTTAAATAACCCGAGCGATTTTACTCTAGTTATCGATGCCTGGACGCAGGCCGTCGGTACTTATGACGCCAGTGCCCAAAGTGCTTGGAACTTGAGTGGTGATCTGACTTTGTCGGTGGACACCTTTGTGCCCCCAGTTTTGGTAACTGCTACTGGTACGAGTGGCTCTTGGAATGTGGTTACGAGTTTAACTTTTAATCAATTAACAATTAATCGTGCTAGTTCCGTTTCAATGATCGCGGGCGATACTTTTGTGGTTACGGGTTTATTGACCCTAACTAACGGCTCAATCACCGGGAGTACTTCGCAGGTAGATGCCAGAGCTAATATTTCTCAGGGCGCAGGTTTTGATGGGGGTACGGCCTATATTGATTTTGGTGATGATTCCGTGGCACAAACCTACACTATTACTGGGGGTATTGCTCCGAGAATTCGTCTGAATAGTGCGGCGGATGCAAATGATGATATTGACATTGGAGCAGCTGCGACTCTGAACGCCATTGAGGCTACATCTGATTTTTCTGGGGCAATTCCCTTGAATAATCCCAGTGATTTTACGCTCACAGTTGATGATTGGATGCAGGCGGCGGGCTCTTATGACGCCAGTGCCCAAAGTGCCTGGAATGTGAGTGGAGATTTCGACATAACCGGAGGTACTTTTATTGCGCCTACGCTGATTACAGCCACGGTCACTAGCGGAACTTGGAATTTCAATGGTACGCAGACTTTTAATCAATTAACCATCAACAGAATCTCTGGAACCTCTATTGGTGAAGGAGACATTTTAACGTTGACTGGTAATTTAATTTTAACCAACGGCACGCTGTCGACTATTACAGGCAGTATCGAGCCTCAGGCTAACGTGACCGTTCAAGCTGGTTTTGATGGTAGCACTGTGCCGTTGAGATTCAGCGGTTCGGCTACCCAGTCTTTTGATCTAACCGGCGCCACAGATAAATTTACCGCAGATATATATGTTAACAAAGATGGGGGGCAGGTGAATTTGCTGTCAGCTCTTGTGGTCGATGAAGATAACCAGGATTTGATTATTGAGGAAGGCAAATTTTACTTAAGCGGACAAGCGTTAACGGTGAACGGACTGAGCGGTACGTTTATCGTTGAAGATGGAGGTAATTTTCAGCTTCAAGGCGCAGAAACGATTACTTTGAATGCAACTTATCCAACTCTCAACTCCGGCTCTATAGTGACGTATGTAGGAGACGGCGATACTGCTATAGATACTTATACTTTGACTACATTGAAGGATACCTACTCTAACCTCGTGATTAATAGCACTGACGGTGCGACTGACACTTTTCAACCAGCTACTGCTTTAGATGTTAATGCTGATTTGACGTTGACGTCCGGTACTTTGAATATGGTGTCTGGCCAGGATTACGCTTTGACCATTGGGGGAGACTGGACTAATGCCGGCACGTTTGCAGCACAGGCTGGAACGGTCACTTTTGATGCTGATGCAGATCATAGTTTGACTGGTGATACTACTTGGTATGACTTTATTTATGAACAGACGAGTAACGATGCCGCCAGTAATACTTTGACTCTGGCTTCTGGATCGATACAGACTATCGGTAGCTCTTTGCTATTAAACGGTCTTGATAGTAGCGATAAGATCATCATTATCGCTACCATGGACGGTAGCGAGGCCGCCTTTGATTTTACTGGTGCCTCCACCTTTACCGGTGACTATTTGACCGTTTCAGACAATACCGCCATCGACAACTCTTCTGCGGTGACGGTGCCGCTTAACCCAGCCAATTCCGAGGAAGGTAGTAATACTGATGGTTGGTTTTCAGATATTGGTGTGACCGTTTCCGCTATTTCTGGCAATACTACAGAGGCCGGGGGTACGGCGACTTATACAGTGGTTTTGGATTTTGCACCTTTAGATGATGTCGTCATCGACTCTGCCACTAATGATGCTACGGAAGGTACGGTTACGAACGGTTCGTCCTTGACCTTCACGACGGATAACTGGGACACCCCACAAACCGTGACTGTGACCGGCGTGAATGATGATGTTGATGATGGTGATGTTGTTTATACTATCGATGTGTCTACTAACGATACCGGCACTCTCGATGCGGGCTATGATGCTTATGATCCAAGTGACGTGTCAGTCACTAACACAGATGACGACACCGCGGGCGTGACTGTCTCAGTTATTTCTGGCAATACCACGGAAGCCGGGGGTACGGCTACGTTTACGGTCGTGTTAACGTCTGAGCCGCTTGGTGACGTGCGGGTAGACTCGGCTTCGTCGGATAGTACGGAGGGTACGGTTACTTCCGGAGCGACTCGTACTTTCACCACGCTGAATTGGAGCACTCCACAAACCGTGACTGTGACCGGTGTTAATGACGACGTGGATGATGGCGATATCGCTTATTCCATTCAGACCTCAACCGATGACGCGAGTACTGCAGATGCAGCGTACGATGCGATTAACCCGAACGATGTGTCGGTCACGAATACTGACAATGATGCATTGGGTGCTAGTTTGGTCGAGTCTGGTGGGAATACGGCAGTGGCTGAGGCATCTGAAACTTCGGATACGTTTACATTGGTCTTGACCTCTGAGCCGTCTAATAATGTCACGGTTGACCTGGCTTTTGATGCGGATATTACTGGCTCAACTGCACAATTGACTTTTACCACTGAAAATTGGGATACGCCGCAAGAAGTCACGGTCACAGCTGTTGATGATGATCTGGATGAAACAGACCCACATGTCGGGGTGGTGACTTTCGAGTTTTCATCCTCTGACCTTACCTACGACGGTTTAGTCTTTGATGCTTTGGACGTTGACGTCACTGATAACGATACTTCTAGTATTACGGTCTCGGCGATTTCTGGTAATACCACTGAAGCCGGTGGCACGGCCACTTTCACCGTAGTTTTAGAGACTGAGCCTAGTGACACCGTCACTATCGCCGTGGCGACCAATGACGACAGTGAAGGCGCGGTGACGAGTGGAGGTACTCTGACCTTCACCGTAGGCGATTACAGCACTCCGCAAACCGTCACAGTTACAGGTGCGGATGATGATTTGGATGACGGCGATGTGGCGTACATGATTATTTTAGGTGCAGCCGTTTCTAACGATCTGATTTATAACGGTTTAAATCCAGCTGATGTTGACGTCACTAACACCGATAATGACACAGCTGGGATTACTGTGGTTGAATCTGGCGGCGCAACCAGCGTGGATGAGCTTGGAGCGACTTCTGATGATTACACTTTAGTTTTAACCAGTGAACCAACCTCTGACGTGGCGATTTCGTTAACTTACGATGCTACTGAAATTGAGGTGAGTGCTGAGGTCTTTACGTTTACTAATGCTAATTGGGATACGCCTCAAGCTGTCACCGTGACAGCCCTGGATGATTCTCAGGATGAAACCAGTCCAATGACGGTTACGATTTCTCACACCGCCGCCTCCTTTGATGGTGTTTACGATGGTTTCGTGATTGCTGATGTTGAGGTCGAAGTTTTGGATAATGACAGCTCAGGTTCAGGGGGAGTATCACCTTCATTTGTGACGGGCGTGATCGTGGAGGCTAGACAGCTGACTAATTCGTGTACTGATGGCGCCAATGTCGATCTCTTTATTCAAGCCAGGGGAGCGGTGAGGGTGTTTATAGCTAATGATGCAGAGTTTATTGAGTCTGAGATGTATGACTTTGAGCCAGATGCTAGTTTGGCCGATGAGGCGGGCATTGAAGCGATGTTAATTCCGTGGCATATCCCGGCTACTGAGGGACTACAGACCGTGTATGTGCTCTTAGTTTCGACAACGAATAATCGTCATCCAACCGTGCCCGTGATTGTAGATCTTGGCGTTTGTGCGCCGAGTGCTGACGATGACACGACTGATGATGAAGACACTGGAGAGACTACGCCGCCCGGTCCAGTGGCGAACGGGGATGTCTTTAAGGGTGAAGGGTTACCCACTGTGTACTGGCTGGAAGACGGTTTACGCCGTCCGTTCTGGAATGAAGAGATTTTCTACACCTGGTTTACCAATATGGATAGCCTAGTGGTTGTGCCAGATGAAACCTTATCGCTCTATCCCATGGGTGAGCCAATTTTGCCTCAGACCGGAGTTATCTTAGTTCAGATCGAGAGTCAGCCAGAAGTATATACATCTGAGGCGCCAAATATCCTGCACCACATTTCAAATGAGGAGGATGCTAGATTTATCTTAGGCGATAATTGGCAAGACTTTATTCTGACTGTGCCACCTACCATGTTCCGTCATTATTGGTTTGGCGAGGCCTTCGTGGTGACTGTGCCTCTGAAGATTCGGGACTTCTTTACACGTTTTGGCTTAACTAGAAACGATCAGGATCGTGATGGTCTGACTGACGATGAGGAGTTGCTCTACGAGACTAATCCAGATTTGAATGACACAGATAATGATGGCTTCATTGATTCACAGGAGGTCGAAAATGGCACAGACCCCTTGGTCAGCAACTAAAAAACCGTCCCATCAGGACGGTTTTTTGTCTGACCTTTTAGGCAATTAAAGCCTTGAAGTCAATCTGCTTACCCTCAGCTAACCACTTGGTCAGCGTACGTAGACCACGGCTAGAGATCATGACACGGTGCTTCTCACCAGTCTTTGGGTTGATCAGAGTCCGATTTTGGAGATTAGGCATCTGGCGACGCTTAGTCTTGTTGTTGGCGTGACTAACATTGTTGGCAACGTTAGGCTTTTTGCCAGTAATGGCGCAAATCTTTGACATAAAAGGGTATAAACAAGTTGGCAGGAGTTTACCTTAAAGCCTAAAACTGGTCAAGTCTTAGGCCCAAATCACCCTGGATAAGTGGGAGGGGAATTTGTTTGTTATACTGGGGCTATTCATATGGCAGTTGGGGGAAAAAATGGGGGAGCGGCTCATGTGGTCGCGGTGAGTATGGGGTACGGCCATGAACGGGCCGCCTCAGCTTTGCGTTCTTTGGCGGTTGGCGGCAAGGTCATTCTAGCTAATACGTACTCCGGTATTCCTGAAGCTGATCGCAAGATTTGGTCCACGGGTCAGACGTGGTATGAGCGCATTTCTAGGTTTAAGCGTTTTCCCATTGTGGGTCAAGCGGCCTTTGGTGTCATGGACAAGATGCAGGAGATTCAGCCGTTTTACCCCCGGCGTGATTTATCGGCTCCAACCCTGCAGGTTAAGCAGACTTACGCCCTGATTCGTAAAGCTAAGCACTGCAAACACTTAATTGAGCAATTAGCTGCTAATCCCAAGCCGTTAATTTGTACTTTCATGACGCCGGCGTTTGCGGCCGAGGAGTTTGGTTATCCGGAAGATATTTATTTGGTCATTTGCGATGCCGATGTTTCCCGGGCCTGGGTGCCACTCAATCCTCACAAAAGTCGGATTAAGTATTTAGCACCAACGGGCCGGGTGGCTGAGAGATTGCAGCTTTACGGCGTGCGCAAGGAGAATATCTTGTTGACTGGTTTCCCGTTGCCCATGGAGAATGTGGGGGATCGGGAGGGTAAGTACGTTTTATCCGATCTCTCACGCCGCATGTGCAATTTAGATCCTCGTGGTGTATTCGCTTTTCATTCTGAGGCTATGTTGGAGGCGGCTTTTGGTCAGACGTTTTGTGCTGCTATCCAGCGCAAACGTCCCACGCCGATCGCCCTAACTTTTGCGGTGGGTGGTGCGGGTGCTCAGCGAGAAATGGGTGTAGCCGTGGCCAAGAGTTTAACCAGGGATATTTTAGACGATCGCCTGATCATGACTCTAGTGGCTGGCACTCGGCCGGAAGTGGCCGAGTATTTTGAAGCCGAGCTAGCGGTCACGCCGCTGCGACGCGCCCTGAAAGATGGCCGCTTGAGAATTTTGTCGACCCCAGATCGTGCCGAGTATTTTGCGGAATTCAACAAGCTCATGCGTAAGACCGACATTTTGTGGACTAAGCCGTCTGAGTTATCGTTCTACACTGGTCTTGGTTTACCGATTCTCATGGCGCCGACTGTTGGCAGTCAAGAAGATTTTAATCGTAATTGGTTGCGGCAAGTTGGTGGTGGTACCGATGCTTTGGAGCCAGAGTATGCGGGGGAGTGGTTGTGGGATTGGATTGATGGCGGAGCTTTAGCACGCATGGCCTGGAACGGTTACGTGAATGCCCCCACTCATGGCGCGTATAGAATTGAGGATGTCGTCAAAGGCCAAGACTGGTCAATGCACGAATTACCCCTAGTCGTTTAAACTAGATAGATCTTAGAATTTATACAGCTCGCCTTGCTTGAACGGAATCAGTGCCAGCACGGCCGCATGCACGTAGTAATCCGTCCGATTAATAACGCCGTCGGTTAAAATACCTACGGTGCCCAGGCCTTGTTTAACATTAGTGGTGCCGTGCAAGTTATCTGCCGCTACCCCCATCTCTACCCCATTTTTAATTTGAGCTGTGATGACTGGCGGCAACAAAAAAGTTCCAGTTTGCGCCTTGCTTTCCTGGCCGGCGCTATTGGTGATAACTATCCAGGCCAAGACCATGAGTTCGTCATTAGTGTCAGCAAACACACCACCTTCAATGCTGGCGTAATAATCGGCCTGAGGGTGATTTTGTCTTAAAGTTTGATTCCTATTTCTGGCACCACGTAAAGTTTCTTCACTGCTCATGGGTTGCTCGGCCACTCCAGACTCTATTTCTGCTCCGCTAATAGTTAATTCTTCAGTGGGAAACATCTTCTCAAACGCCTGTTTTATAGCCTGAATTTTCACGGGATTCCTAGAAGCCACTAAAACATTCAACATATTTATACTGTCTAAACAATTTATCACTCATTGTAGGCTAATTCCTGTCACCTGCCTACTTTTGAGAATCTCATAATTTTTGATTTATTTGATTATCTGAGTTTGTTGACAAAAGTTCTTTTCGGTACACGAGAAAGTAACTCACAAAATCTCTAATCAGTCTTTGCCAGAAATTCCTCAACGTATTCTCGTGTATTTAACGCGTTGGACGGTGTCAATCCTAACGTTTTAGCGACTAGTTGCTCCGTCAATTCAATGAACATTCGTTTTTCCTTGATTGATACGTCACCAATTTTTCCGTAATGAGTCAAACGATTCCGAGAGCGCGTCATTCGTTTTACGTTTTTCCAACCCACTTTTGTGAGCTTAACGTCGAAGTAGGTCGTTAGGCCATAGGCGATCTTCCGGTCTCCGCTCATACGAAAGATCTCATCTTCTGACAACCAACTTGTATTCTCGAGCGCAAAAATTTGTTCCCAGATCGTCCACGATGTTAAAAAGGCCTTCTCAATAATTTGCCGCTGCAAAACATCCCGAATCAAGAATAGAAAATAACCACGATCATATTTATTTCTCCATGTAGGATCCTCAATCGTCTCTAGCACTAGATTAAGATTTTTTTCAAATCCAAGATCTACACGATGGTATTTTGATATTTGCTGCCAATTCATCTCGCTGTCACCCAATATAACGCGCGTTGCTTTATGTCTCCATGCAGGTCGCTTGGTAGTGCCAATCGAAGTTCATTACCGTAAGCATGGGAACGGTGATCCTGAATGATCGGTACATCTGGTGATATTGCCTCATCCTCAGCAAAAACATTATGTTTGGTAAATAGAGTGAGTAGCAATAGGATGTCAAGAAGCTGTGTCGCGTTGGGAATTTTTTCGGACCAGGATAATGTTCCAGGCTTTTCATCGGCAGGAATATGTACTGTAGCCGTAAGTGCATGCGTGCCTGTCTGAGTACTGAATGAATGCTCGGTTCCCGTGACATTGATTAAGTGTTGCATCTGATCGACGCGGTGTACGTAGTCGGCTGTCCGCCTAAACGTATAATCACCGATCTTAAACTCGTCTACATGATCAGGGAAAATTAAATTATAAACGTATTTATCAGACATATCAATAACACTTTACATTAATATTAGAGTAATGAACAAGCCAAAAATTTAGCTTCATTGCTGAAGACAGATTATCGATTTGTTTCTACTCAGCTCATTATTGTGGAACATTTTATATATAGCTATTCAAATCCCTGCAATGGTTCAGGACAAGACCACCCATTTTTAGCATTTAGCTTAAGGTGTAACCATGAAGTGAAACCCACCGGTAAACAAAAAATAGAAACCGGTTGGGTTTCTACTTCATGGTTCCGAGACTTGGGATCGAACCAAGATTCACGGCTTCAAAGGCCGCTGTCCTGCCATTAGACGATCTCGGAGGGCTAATTTGTGTAAACTCTGATGGGATTGCGGAGGTAAAATAGCGCAAATTCTTGATTTCTGCAAACCAACTGGTTTGCTTGAGGTAGAATGGCACTTTTTAAACGGTTAAGGTATTCTTGGATCATTGTATGACTAAGGTAAATATCATCCAGGGTGAGAATCGTCGTAAGGTTGTGCGGGAGTCAGTTGAGGCTCTTGGGCAGTCTTTTGTAGACAAGTTAAAGCTTGCAAAATTAATTCTGATTAAGCCCGATTTAGTCCATTACGAGTTGCAATTAGCCGCGGTGCACGTTGATGCCGTGCGGGGCTTGCTGGATGTGATCCGCATGTATACCAAGGCGCCGGTGATTGTGGGTGATGCGGCTCATTTTGGGACTAAGGCGGCCTTTAGGAATTTTGGCTACGAACGTTTGCCGGAACAGTTTTCCGATCTAAAATTACTTGATCTACAGGACGAGGATTATGTTGAGCAGACTTTTGTGAGCGTTAGCGGTAACCAATCGGTGTTGCGTCGTCCCAAGGTCGTCATGGAGGCTGATTTAACTATTTCGATCACAAACCTGAAGACCCATAAGGATTACGGTGCGGCTTTGGCTGTGAGCAATTGGGCAGAAGGAACTATGTTGGTGCCGCCACGCGTAACGGTGCAGGGACGGGTGTGGTCGCGTTACCCGTGGTTGTCGGTGGGTGGACCGCGCATGATGCATGAGCTCTTGGCGTTTTTGTATACGCAGAAGGCGTGTGACGTGGCGATTATCGACGGCGTGTTAGCCATGGAAGGCTCTGGGCCGGTGGAGGGGAGTCCGGTGGCGATGGGCCTGGCTTTATCAGGTTATGACGCCGTGGCAGTGGACGCGGTAGCGGCGACTCTCATGGGCTTGGATCCGCATGGTCTGGGTTACTTAGAGCTGTTGGCGGAGGCGGGTTTGGGGGTGAATGACATGTCCAAGATCGATGTACCGCCGCTCCAATTGAACGATCTCATGCGTTCATTCCAATTACCATCCACCACGCGTGAACATTTACTTGATTGGCAGACAGAATAATTAAACTTGATATAGCTATGGCGACGATTATTTTTCCAGGCAGCTTTCAGCCTTTTCATAACGGTCACTTAATGGTCATCCAGGGGATGGTGAAGCTGTCCGATCAAGTGGTGGTAGTGATTTGCGAGACCCCTTCGCTCACCTTGCCCTCCCCCCTGGATAAGGGGGAGATAGAGGGGGTTGTTACATTTAGCCTAGATCAACGCCGTGACATGATTGGGGCGGCTTTGTTAGCGGTTGATATTCTGGACGTGACTATCGCGGTTGTTAAAGATGCAGCATCAGATGACGCTTGGGCCCAGTATGTTTTGGATGCCGCGGGTAATCCAAGTGAAGCTATGGTCTGGAGTGGTAATGACCAAGTGCGTGCCATCTTTGAGGCTAAAGGTATTGCGACCAAGAAAATTGTGCATGTGCCAGGGATTGTTGGTGAGGAGATTCGGGCGTTAATTCAGAAACACGATGCCGCTTGGCGCACTAAAGTTCCGGCTGGTGCCCTGGACGTGATTGAAGATGCGACTAAATAGATAAAATTCGACCCCGGTCTCGCAGTTGCGAGCCGGGGTCTTGAGATGAGCTGGGGACGCGGGTTCAGTCCCGCAAGAGCCAAAGCTCATTTTTCAGGGTGAGATGCTCGAGTTCAAGATCGGAGAGGACTTGTTTGTCGCTCTCTGTTTTGAGTTCATCGAGTCCACGCACTTGACGTGCGTTGTGTTTGCCGCTCGTTTGCGCGAGCAGCTTGTCGGCCAGCTCGTTGACCTTTGAGTCTGAGACGGTCATCCGAGCGATCAGTGTTCGCACTACGCGGGTGCGGTCTACCGCCATTCTGTAACTTGGCGCACAGTCGCACCAAATTTGTAGGCTGGTTTCGCTTTTGAATGTGTATCCGGAATTGGTCGTCACGCCAGCGATCAGCGTTTCGACATCGTTCAGCGATCGAGGCGTACTCTTCAGTTTGTTGAGCCTCGTTTGTAGGCTTTCACGATCGATTACCTGGGTATCATCGATATCCTGCATTAGCTACCCCCAATGGCCAGTATGGCCACGGGATACTAGCTAATTTAAGCCAAATTGTCAAGACAGTGAAACTGGTCTTTATGCAATAAAAAAGACCCCGTCGCCAGTTGGCTTGGGGTCCACGATCTCCTTGCTGCTACCTTCTAGGCAGCTTGCAGGAGATATTGCTGTTCGAACGCGGCGATGCCGTCACGTTCGAGTGACTTGATCTCGTCAGGTGACAAGACCCATTTGTGTAGTTCGAGGAGCGGCACGTCCAGTTTTTCACTGCGGTGTTCGAAGTAGTGTTCGATGACCTTTTCGCAGAATTTCCGGGTTCGACCTGGAGTCAGCAATTCGCTTTGGAGCTGTTCAAACAGCGTCGCCGCCATGAGTAGACGGAGTTTGGCGGTCTCTCCGTGATCAGCTTTTACCACCCAGGTGATGAGCTCGATCTCGCTCGTGCTGGAGCGATTTTCTACCAGCACGTCGGCGACACGTACGGCGACGTGCAGGCACGATGTGATGGGCAAGGGCAGTGTTTTGACGGCTGCCGTAACGACCGGTTGGGCGGCCTTGTGGTCACGCATGAGGGCGACGAGTTCTACGAGCTGCATCTGGTATTTCTCACTCGGTGGGGTGTTGAACAGAGCTTCTACGGTAAAAGCTGTGGGATATTAGCTAGGAATAGGGAAATTGTCAACTCTGACCGGGAGTTGTGGACATCCCTTGAAGGCGCTTTAGGTTCGTGATATCCTAACCGTACAAAATACGAACATACCCCTAGAGTCACAACTCTTGGGGACATTGGTATTCAATCCTGATTTTATGCCGTTTAAACTTCACTCCGACTACGCTCCGGCTGGTGATCAGCCCAAAGCGATCGCAGAACTCACGCAAGGCTTGCGGGACGGTTTAGGTCGCCAAACTTTATTAGGTGTGACTGGTTCGGGTAAGACGTTTACCATGGCCAATGTCATTCAGAATGTGCAACGGCCAACTTTAGTGATTGCGCACAATAAAACTTTGGCCGCACAGCTGTGTAATGAGTTTAGAGAATTTTTCCCAGATAATGTGGTGGAGTATTTCGTGTCATATTACGATTATTACCAGCCGGAAGCTTATTTGCCGCGGACGGATACGTACATTGAAAAAGAAGCGACGATTAACCAAGAGATCGATCGCTTGCGCCATGCTGCCACTCAGGCCCTTCTCACTCGTAAGGATGTCATTATTGTGGCGTCAGTCTCATGTATTTACGGTTTGGGTTCACCGCTCGAATATCAAAAAGTCGTCATGCATGTGGTCGCCAAGGAGCGCATGCGTCGGGATGATTTGATTCGGCGCATGATCGACATGCAATTCACTCGCACCACGGCCGATATCACGCGGGGTCAATTCCGGGCTCGCGGTGACGTGATCGAAATCATGCCGGTTAATGAAGAGGTGTTGTACCGGGTCATTTTGGATGGTGAGCAAGTGTCTGAGATTTTTAGATTAGATGCCATTACTAGGGAGATCTTGGAAAACGTTCCAGACATGTGGCTGTTTCCGGCTAAGCACTTTATGACCTCGCCGGCAGACCGCGAGCGTGCCTTGCAAGACATGGAGCTTGAACTGAAGCTGCGTTTAGCTGAGTTAGACGGTGAAGGTAAGCTGCTGGAGTACGAGCGGTTATCGCGCCGTACACGGTATGACATCGAGATGATTAGAAATATCGGTTTCTGTAACGGGATTGAGAACTATTCTCGTCACTTTGACGGCCGCGCTCCAGGCGAGCCACCGTTTTCTCTGCTGTCATACTTCCCAGAGGATTACTTGACGGTTATTGATGAATCACACGTGACTTTGCCGCAAATCGGCGGTATGTTCGCTGGCGATCAAGCACGTAAACAAACTTTAGTGGAGCACGGTTTCCGTTTGCCGTCTGCCAAAGATAATCGTCCGCTGAAATTTGATGAGTTCATTCAAAATGTCGGCCAAATGGTGATGGTTTCGGCCACGCCTGGGCCGTACGAGCGGGAAGTTTCAGATAAAATCGTGGAGCAAATTATTCGTCCGACCGGTTTGGTGGACCCAGAAACTTTAGTGCTACCGGTCTCGCCGGCAGCTGCGCTGACGGGGGAGTTTACTTTGCAATCCAGTGATTACAAATTACCGACTGACTATCCTGGCCAGGTTAAGGACATTATTGCGCGGATTAAGGAACGCGTTGCGGATGGCGAGCGTGCGTTGATTACGACTTTGACCAAGAAAATGGCGGAAGATTTGGCTGGCTATCTGAAGGAGGACGGCATGAAGGTGGCATATTTGCACTCTGACGTTGAGACTTTAGACAGAATCACCATTCTTTCCGATCTCAGACGCGGTGTTTACGATGTTTTGGTGGGTGTGAACTTATTACGTGAAGGTTTGGACTTGCCTGAGGTTTCGTTGATCGGTATTCTGGATGCCGATAAAGAAGGTTTCTTGCGCTCAGAAACTTCCTTGATTCAGACTATCGGTCGTGCCGCGCGTAACATTAACGGCTTAGTGGTGCTGTACGCCGATCATATGACCGGTTCGTTGGATCGGGCTCTGAAAGAAACGGCTCGTCGCCGCGTGATTCAATTAGCCCACAATGAGGCGCACGGCATTACGCCGGTGACGATTAGCAAGAAAATTTCAGACATTCGTGCCATGCTCGGTGCTACCAGTGAGGCTGAGACCAAGAAGATTCTCAATATCGAAATTAGTGCTAGTCCCAAAGAGTTGGAGGAGGTTATTCAAGACAAGAAACGCGAGATGAAAGACGCGGCCGGTAACTTGCTCTACGAGACGGCGGCTATTCTGCGTGATGAGATTATCTTGCTAGAAAACGAGTTAGCACAGAAAAAAGGAAGCCCGGTCCCCAAGAAACGGAGAACCGGGCGACGGAGTGGCAAGACGCCACTCTAACGGGTGAGCTTGTTCCAGATCCTCTTTGGCCACCAAGCTTTATCTTGTTCTTCCTGGGGATTGTCCATGATTTCTAATCCCTTGGGGATGTCGAGGATGGGCAGGCCAACGCCATTGCTACGGGCATCGGCATCGGTAGCAGTAACGATAGTTTTGCCATCGTCTTCACTCGGTGGTTCGCTGTAAGCGTTGTAGTCAATGCTCGGCTCTTCTACGCCCTGTCCGCAAGTGTCCGGTTGACTGGCACCGCCCATCCCAAGCTGCATAGCCTGGTCTTTGAGTGATTGTAGGTCAGCTTCTGTAAAGGTAGGGTTGCAGATCTGCATCACCAAGTCGTCAACATGGAAACTTGCGAGCAGATCAATTACTTTTAAACGCCGCTGTATGCTTGCCTCCACTTCGGCGGGACTGCCGCTGTAAAGGTGACGCCATCTAAAGATGTTGTCTATTAACACCTGTCGATGGCGATTCACATGTAGGCTAATTTCTTCCTCGTTCAGCATGGAGACCTCCAATTTCACGTCAATACTCTAACATATGCAAGATAAAATTGTCATCAAAGGTGCCAGAGAGCACAATTTAAAGAATATTTCCCTAGAACTCCCTAGGAATAAATTGATTTGTTTTACTGGCTTATCCGGCTCAGGCAAGTCCTCGTTAGCCTTTGACACCATTTTCGCAGAAGGTCAGCGCCGGTATGTGGAATCGCTCTCGGCATATGCCAGGCAGTTTCTGGGCAACATGCAAAAGCCTGACGTGGATGAGATCGAAGGTTTATCTCCGGCAATTTCCATTGATCAAAAAGCCCATTCCAGAAATCCGCGTTCCACCATTGCTACCATTACCGAAATTTACGATTATTTGCGCGTGCTGTACGCCAGAATTGGTGAACCGCACTGCATTAAATGCGGTCGTAAGATCGAAAAGTTATCTATTGATGAAATGGTCGACATCGTGCAGCGCGATGTGCAGGCGCCTGGTGTTGGCGGTAGGGACGGATCCGCGACCCGTCCGCGACTTAAAACGGGTGCAGAGGTCGTTATTCTAGCGCCCGTAATTCGCGGTAGAAAGGGCGAGTACTACCAGTTACTTTACGATCTTTACAACGCCGGTTTTGCCAAAGTGAGAATTGACGGCAAGTTCCACAGACTGAGTGAAAAGGTTGAATTGTCACGGTACAAACAACACACCATTGAGGTTGTGATTGATACTTTGCCAGCCACGGCTGTGATCGACATGCACAAAGACACTCGTCAACGCTTGGCCGATGCCTTGGAACAGGCAGTTGAGAGAGGTGGAGATTTGGCGTTAATCGTAACTCCGGATGGGGAGGAACGGTTGCTATCTTCAAAATTTAGTTGTCCTGATGACGGTTTTTCTTTCCCGGAGATTGAACCTCGACTGTTCTCGTTTAATAGTCCGTACGGTGCCTGTCAGACTTGTTCGGGGTTGGGCACGCTGAATTTATTTTCAGATGATGCTTGTCTGGAGTGTCATGGTGCGCGTTTACGGCCTGAAGCGCTGCATGTTTATGTTGGCGGTGAATCGATTGTGGGCGTGACCAATAAGTCGGTCGATGAGTCGATCACGTTTTTGCTAGAGTTAAAATTAGACGAACGTCAGCAAGAGATTGCGGCTTCCGTGCTGAAAGAGATCAGTAACCGTTTGAGTTTCATGTTGGACGTGGGCTTGCATTATCTAACTTTGAACAGAACTGCTGGCACGTTGTCTGGTGGTGAAGCGCAGCGTATCCGTTTAGCGTCACAGATCGGTTCACACTTGGTGGGCGCCATGTACGTCCTCGATGAGCCAACGATCGGCTTGCATCAGCGTGACAATGAACGTTTAATCGAAACTTTGGAGCATCTTCGTGATCTTGGGAATACCGTGTTGGTGGTGGAGCATGATGAGGACACGATTCGCCGTTCTGATTACATGGTAGAAATTGGTCCTGGAGCTGGAGTGCACGGCGGCCACGTGGTTGCGGCGGGATCCACACCTGAGATTTTTAAGGACAAAAATTCACGTACCGCGGCGTATTTGCGCGGAGATTTAAAGATCGAAGTACCCACCGAGCGTCGTGTTAAAGAAGCCGGTGCTATTAAGGTCCGTGGTGCGGTTGAAAATAACTTAAAGAATGTTGACGTCGATTTCCCATTGCGTAAATTTGTGTGTGTGACTGGCGTGTCGGGTTCGGGCAAATCGACCTTAGCCTACGACGTCATGTACAAGGCGATCTCTAAGAAATTGTACGGTGGCAAGCAGCAGCCGGGTAAGCATAAGTCTGTGCTTGGTTTAGAGTATTTAGACAAGGCGATTTTGATTGACCAGGGAGCCATTGGCCGAACCTCACGGTCTAACCCAGCCACTTACACTGGCGCTTGGATGCCGATTCGTGAACTCTTTTCAGCTACAGAAGAGGCCAGGTTCCGTGGTTACAAACCAGGGCGTTTTAGCTTCAACGTGCCAGGTGGACGTTGCGATCACTGCGAAGGTCACGGTGTGATTGAGATTGAGATGCACTTCTTGCCAACGGTGTATGTAACTTGTGAAATTTGTAAGGGCAAGCGCTTTAACCGTGAGACTTTGGAAGTAACTTTCAAGGACAAGAATATCGCTGATGTGTTAGATATGACCGTGGAGACCGGCATCGAGTTCTTTAAAGATGTGCCGGATGTACATGACAAGTTGAAGGCCATGAACGAGGTCGGTTTGGCGTACATTAAGCTTGGGCAATCCGCGACCACGTTGTCTGGTGGTGAGGCGCAGCGCATTAAGTTGGCGAGTGAATTATCAAAGCGTCAGACCGGACGTACGTTATACCTGCTTGATGAACCGACTACCGGTTTACACTTTGATGATGTTAAGCAGCTATTAGAGGTTCTGCATAAGTTAGTCGACAAGGGGAATAGTATGGTTATTATTGAACATAACCTGGACGTGATTAAGACCGCTGATTGGTTGATCGATATGGGTCCAGAAGGCGGCGATGGCGGTGGTACTGTTGTGGCTGTAGGCACGCCAGAGGACATTGCACGCAAATCCAATAGTCATACGGGCAAATATTTGCGTAATGTCTTGAAATAGAAACACCCCGGGCCAGAGTTGGCCGCGGGGCGAGTTATGTTGAGTGCCACTGCGGTACGATCACTACCGACAGAATCTCAGGCGAGTACTCGATACGCCCCCTAAAGATGCGGTAGGAACCGATGAAGAAGTCGCCTGAAACAAAACGTGACAATCTCCCATGTTTGTCATCTAAAGTAATCGTGGTCGTTCCGGTCGGAGGCATCTGTCGCTTGATTTCCTGCCAGGCGCGCATAGTCACTGGGCAGTGTCGGAAGTCATATTCGCCGGGTTTGTCCTCACGGCGGGGTATGAGGCCGCGCGTTTCATGAGACAGTACGGTGTAGACATTCACTGTCTTGTTCGGCAGAACGAAACTTTCGGTAGGGTAAGTGAGCTGCGACAATCTAGGGCCAAACACAGGTCGCACTGTAGAGCACGTTAGTTTGACGAGTAGCGTATCACCACCATTATCACGATTGAGGTTGAGGGCAAAGTGCAACTTCGTGAGTACATCCAACTCTTCGGCGAGTGTAGTTGGGTAGGGTAGGTGTTTGCGATACGACAGCTCATAGGTATGACCGGTGACCTGGTTGATCCATTTGACCATCTGGTCGACGAGCCGCTCTTTCCAGGTGTAGGGACGCTGCACGAGGGGCATGGCTTGCTCCGTAATAGTCATTCCGAATAATTCGGAACGTGCAAGACTAGCAGATATAAGGCATAATGTCAATGATAACTATGATTCCAGACCAAATCAAAATTCACAACAATGACCTTCCAGATACGCCAGGCGTGTATTTTTATTACGATGCCGCTGGTAAATTGCTGTACGTTGGTAAGGCGACGAGCTTGAAGAAGCGCGTTGGATCGTACTTCGTTGGCACCTACAAACATCCGCGTACGGCGGAGCTTGTGTCTAAGATTGTCGAGATCAAATATTCTCAAGTTCCAACCGTGATTGAGGCTTTGGTGTTGGAGGCCAACCAGATTCGCCTGCATAAGCCGCCGTATAACATTCTTGGTCGCGATGACAAGAGTTTCATTTATCTTTGTATTACCAACGAGGACTTTCCTAAGCCAGTCTTGATGCGTGGACTTGATCTTGAACGCATCGGTATTCAACCATTTTCCAAGCGCTTGTCACTCAAGGCTCGTCGCCAATTCTTGGCTGTGTACGGTCCGTACCTGAGTGGACGATCTTTGAAGATCGCTCTCGATCTCATTCGTCGTTCGATTCCGTGGTCGACTTGTAACCCACCCGCCCCTAGTACCCCCTCCGACCAAACCTCCCCCTTAAAAAAGGGGGAGAAGTACTCTAACGCAAAAATGTGCTTTGATGCGCAGATTGGTAAATGTCCGGGAGTTTGTGCTGGCACTATCGATAAACGTACGTATCGACGCAATATCAAGAAGCTGATGTTATTTTTCGAGGGCAAGAAAGCGACTTTGCTGCGTCAGCTCAAACGCGAAATGGCCGCGGCCGCCAGGAAAAAATCTTTTGAAGCCGCGGCCGTCCTGCGTAATCGCGTGTTCGCGCTGGAGCACATCCAAGACATTAGTTTATTAATCAAAGACGATGGCGCTGGTTATGACGTGCCGGCCGCGCCTGCAGCTGGTCATATTAACGCTCTCGGCCGGGTGGAAGCGTATGACATTGCCCATATTTCTGGTACGAGCATGGTAGCCGCTATGTCAGTGTTTGAGGGCGGCAAGCCGAGCAAATCCGAGTATCGCAAATTTAAAATCAAAGGCTTTACTAGCAGTAATGACGTTGGCGCCATGGAAGAGGTCATGAGACGCCGCTTAGCTCGCTTGCCGACTCTTTCCGACCAAGTCACGCCTGCATACCAAGTAAAAAAGTCAGCTGAATCATGGCCACTGCCGGACATTATGGTTATCGACGGTGGCGAAGGTCAGGTTAATCGTGTTCAGCAAATTTTGCGTGAGCTTAAGCTTAACATTCCCATCGTTGGGATTGCTAAAGGTTTTGATCGTAAACAAGATCGGTTAGTGTATGACGCTAGTAATGCTGAGTTAAGACGGGTAACCAGTGCCTTTAAAGAAGTTTTTCAAAAAGCTCGTGATGAAGCGCATAGATTCGCCGGTGCTTATCACCGGAACTTGCGTTCCAAATCGTCTGGGATCAAACGCGACTAAGCTTGGGCCAAGGCGGCATCCTGATCGTCGGCTTTAATTTTGCCAAAGTATGTGTCGAGTATTTGAGCTACGACGCGTTCACGTTGCGGAGTCGGTAACGTTAGGGCCTCGCTAGCTTTGAGATTTTTGAGTAACTGTTTTTGTTCAGCGGCCGTCGTCTCGATCTGATTCATGAGTAGGTATTGGTTGATTAGGGTCTCAGCGCCAACGCCGCTATCGACTTTAGTTTTTTGGTATTTACTCATGACTTCATGGAAGGCGGTTTCTTGTTCGGCTAGAGTCCGGAGTTGGCGCTGATTGATGAGCGCCAAGACTTCAGTCCGTTGCTGATCGGAAATTAGATGGAGGTTCTGCAGGAAGGCCTCTTTTTGTTGCTTAGCGTCATCTTCCGCTCGTGAGACGGCTGACGGCGTTGATTCTAATGCTTTATTCATATGCGTAAGTTTAACTGGAAACTTACGATCTGTGAATGTCGGCGTGCATAGCTTGTAAATAAATAGGACCCCACCATGAGAGGTAAGGTCCTTGAGAGACGCCGCGTGAGCTAGTCGTGACAGCCATCCGGTTTTTTGAAGCTCGGGTGTTTGTCGGTATCCCCATAGGCCCAGGCCAGATACAGGCTGTTTTGACATTCCGAGTTTATGTCATCGCTCGGACGCATGTGATGTTCTTCGCACCACAGCAGCCACTCGTCGCTGGAGAAGTTCGGTTTAGCTTTGATATAGCTAGCACACGGGTCCGGATCCCCGTACCGATAGCCAGTCGGACTGTATATCGCAGGATCGGGTGGTGGCGGCTCCTCGACCTCGACCGGTTCGGGCATGATCGGTGGTTCTGTGCCCGTGTCTAGCCGGGGGAGGCCAAACGGGGGTGGCGGGGTTGCTGACTCGGGTTTCTCTGTGAAGAGCACCGTTGCAGCTGTGAAGCAAAAGATCATGGCGATTAATGCATAACTTCCGGGCCCGAGTTCGGACCCCAGCAAATTGCCCAAGGTACTCTCCTGAAAAAAAGTGTCGTTCTAGAGTTAATAGAACTAAGCATTTTTACTCTAATTAGCTCAAAAAGTCAATAATGACGTTTATCCCCACATTGGAGTTAGGGGGTTTGAAAAGGTGAAACAGTGGTGTATAGTGGAGAAGTAAGGCACATTGTGGGGTGTGCCAAGTATCTTGCTATTCGGCAAGAAAGGACACGGATATTTGCTGCAGGGCAAGGTGATATCACCATGCGGCAAATAGTGACGTCCGAATTTCTGGAAACTTCCCCTCGTCATGAAAGATACGCCATCAGCTTTGGCTGCGTATCTGTCGTGGCGTGGTAATCGCAACTGTCATGTTCATTGGCGAATACAACATCACCATCGACGATAAGGGACGGCTTGCCGTTCCGGTGAAGTTTCGCGAGGCCCTAGCAACTGGGGCAGTTGTGACGCGGGGTCTCGACGCTTCACTCTTCCTGCTCCCTTTGGAAGAGTGGGGGAAGCTGGCTGATAAATTAGCCGGTTTACCCTTGGGACAAGCTAATTCACGTGCCTTCGCCCGACTCATGCTTGCGGGTGCCATGGATACACGTTTGGATAAGCAAGGAAGGTTTATCGTGCCTGAGTATCTGCGTCAGTACGCAGGTCTCAATAAGGAGGCGGTGTTGGTCGGTGTCCAGAACCGACTAGAAATTTGGGACAAGGCAGCTTGGGAGGCTTACGCCAAACAGGCTGAGGAGGATTCCACAGCGATCGCAGAGCAGTTGGGAGCTATGGGTATTTAAGTGTTGACAATTGACGGGCTACCAGGCTAGGTAGGCCGGTATCAGCGCTAATCGTCAACCTTATGCAGCACATTCCTGTACTCGCAACTGAAGTCATCGCCGGCTTAGAGCTTAAGCCAGGTCAGACCGTGATTGACGGCACCTTGGGATTAGGTGGACATGCCGCTTTGATTTTGGCAGCGACTGCGCCAGATGGACAGCTAATCGGTATCGATCGGGATGATCGAAACTTGGTTACAGCTCAGCAGAATTTAGCTGTTTTTGGGGAACGCGTGCGTTACGTGCACAGCTCGTTTGCCGAGATGGCTAGTCTAAATGTGACGGTGGACGCAGTTTTACTGGACCTGGGTTTTTCCTCGGTGCATGTGGATGCGGCAGACAGAGGTTTCTCATTTCAGAATGATGGACCTTTGGATATGCGTTATGACACGCGGGGTGAGCTGACCGCGGAAGAGATCGTCAATAGTTGGTCCAGGGAAGATCTGGGCACAATTCTACGACGCTTGGGTGAAGAACCAGCGGCACACCGCATCGTCAAAGCGATCTTTGACGCCAGACGCACACAGCGCATTACGACCACGCACCAGTTAGCTGAGTTGATTTCAACTGTCGTGCCACGGCGCGGCAAGATGCATCCAGCCACGCGTACTTTTCAAGCTTTACGCTTGGCGGTCAACGACGAACTAGGTGAGGTCAAGAAGGGACTTGAGGCAGCTATGACCGTGTTGAAGCCTGGTGGCATTCTAGCCGTGATCACCTTCCATTCTTTGGAAGATCGATTGGTAAAACACTGGTTAAAAGAGTCTGAAGCTTTTGAGACGTTGACTAAAAAACCGATTATTCCTAGTCGGACTGAGATCCTTGCCAATTCCCGTTCGCGGAGTGCTAAGCTCAGGCTAGCACGCCGAAAGTAACGGATAAACATTCGGGGGTATGTTTACATCAGGGGGAAAATTAAACGCAGTTTTACATAATCAAAAAGTTTTGCGAGTCTTTATGCTCTCGCTCACCTTGGCTTTCGGGGTGTTGTATGTGGTGCAGGTCAATGCGGCGTCCACTAAAGGATTTACGATGCGTGATTTGGAGCAGGCCAATCAAGCGGCGCGTCGTGAAAATGAGAAATTGGTAGCTGAGATTGATCGTTTACGTTCACTGGCGAGTGTGTCTGAGCGGGAAGCTTTCTTGGGCTTAGTCAAGCTGCAAAATGTGACTTATATTCAAGCGGGAAATGCAGAAGTTGCTCTGCGCTAGTTAGGGTGCAATTTGGGGGCCCGGCATGTTACAATGTGCCTGGTATGGAACGAGATATAAAAGATCAGACGGGACGACCTAGACCGGCGGTTCTTTTGGTTATTGATGGTTTTGGCGTGGCTCCAGATAGTGATGGTAACGCTATTACTCGTGCGAATACTCCAAACTTCAAACTCTTAACTGAACGCTATCCCACCATGACTTTACGTGCCTCTGGTGATGAGGTTGGTTTGAGTTGGGGTGAAATGGGGAATTCAGAAGTCGGCCACTTAGCCATTGGTGCTGGTCGGGTGTATTACCAGACTTTACCCAGGATTAACAAGGCTATTGTGTCTGGTGAATTTGCGGATAATCCCGCTTTTGCGGAGGCGATCGCTAAGGTCAAAGCCTCTGGGGGTACGTTACATTTGGTGGGGTTGATGTCAGCAGGCAAGGTACATTCTTTTGACGATCATGCTTTTCAGTTATTGAAAGTTTTCAAAAAGAATAAACTAAAAGACGTAGCTGTGCATGCGATTTTGGATGGCAGGGATACTTTGTATAATTCCGGGATCGATTTTGTCCGTACTCTGGAGGAGCAGATGAAAGCAACTGGTGTTGGTTATTTGGCTTCCATGGCTGGTCGATATTTTGCTATGGATCGGGACAACCGTTGGGATCGCATTGAAAAAGCGTATAAAGCTATAGTCTTGGGCGAGGGTGTACACACCACAGAAGATCCGCTCGCGGCCTTGGAGGAGTCTTATGCTCAAGATGTTTTTGATGAAGAATTTGAGCCGACCGTGGTAACTAAACGTGGCAAGCCGGTCGCGACCGTGAAGCCGGGCGATGCGGTGATTATTTTCAATTTCAGACCAGATCGTTCACGTGAATTGACTAAGGCGTTGGTGTTGCCGGCGTTTGATAATTTCGCGCGTGAGTACATTCAAGATCTGACCGTGGTGACCATGGCGGAGTATGAAGCGGGCTTGCCGGTGAGCGTAGCGTTTCCACCTGAGGCCGTGACGCAGTGTTTGGCGGAGGTGATTTCCGCAGCGGGCTTGGTTCAGTTACACATCGCCGAGACTGAGAAATACGCGCACGTGACGTTTTTCATGAACGGGACACGGGAAGAGCCCTTTCCAAATGAAGATCGGGCTTTGATAGCTTCTCCGCATGTGTCTAGTTATGACACCGTGCCAGCCATGAGTACTTATGAAGTGACGGAGCGTTTGATTAGAGAGATCAAAACTGATAATTACGATGTCATTATTGCTAATTTTGCTAACCCGGATATGGTGGCACATACTGGCAATTTAGCCGCGACTATTCAGGCCATTGAGGCGGTGGATGAGTGTGTTGGAAAGTTAGTGCAAGCTGTGTTGGAGGCGGATGGCGTTTTGTGTATTACGGCCGATCACGGCAATGCCGAGGAGGTGCAGAATTTGCAGACTCACGCTATTGATAAAGAGCACAGTACTAATCCAGTGCCGTTTTGGATTATCGGCAAACAGTTTGAAGGGCGACAATCTATTTCTGGAGACGTTCCAGATGGCGACCTCTCCTTGATGCCGCCTGTAGGTATGTTGGCAGATGTTGCTCCGACGCTATTGGCGATCTTGGACATTCCCAAACCAGACCAAATGACTGGAACATCGTTGCTCTAATTGCCGATACCCGACTACCCCTATCATGACATCACTTCCCGGTCCCAAGCATTGGCGCGAGCAATTTCTTGCGCAAGATCCCATCCTCGTGGCAGCTATCAGCAAGCTAGCCGAGGCAGTTTTGGCTATGGAGCCAGACCACGCTTATGCACCTGCACAACCACGCGCCGTGATTGTGGGTGGGTATGTGCGCGATCTCATACTGGGTAAAAAACCTAAAGATGCCGATGTCGAGGTTTATGGCGTGGCGCCGGAGCAACTGAAGGCGCTCGTCAGTCAATTGTTTGGACCTGTCGACATTATCGGTCAATCATTTGGCGTGCTCAAAGTTATGCTAACAGGTGGTTTTGAGCTCGACGTTGCGATTCCGCGGAAAGAAGCCAAGGTCGGACAAGGTCACAAAGGTTTTATTATCGAGAGTGACCCAGGTTTGAGCTTCCGTGCGGCCGCCCGTAGGCGAGACTTCACCGTGAATGCCATTGCACTCGATCCGTTGACAGGGTTGATTCACGATCCTTACGACGGCGTCACTGACCTCGCTAACGATGTGCTCCGCGTGGTCGATGAGGCAACTTTTCAAGAAGACCCTTTGCGAGTTTTTCGGGCTGTGCAACTGTCGGCCCGGCTTGAGGCTACTATCGAACCCAAGACTTTGCATTTGTTGAAGCAAATGGTGCAACGCGGTCAGCTGGATGAGCTCTCAAAAGAGCGGGTGACGGATGAATGGAAGAAGCTTCTTCTCAAAGCCCGTTATCCCTCGAAGGGGCTCGAACTCATGCTCGAGCTTGGCATTATCGACAAATACTATCCCGAGCTTAAAGCTCTTATAGCCACTCCACAAGAGCCTGAGTGGCACCCCGAGGGGAATGTTTGGATTCACACTGGCATGGTGATTGACCAAGCAGCGCACCTGTTGCGCTCGCCTGAGCGATCGCTTTACCCTGACGATGCCCTAACGACTATGCTCTCCGCCTTATGCCACGACTTTGGCAAAGCACTGACTACGCACGTGGAAGATGGTCGCATCCGGTCGAAGGGTCATGAAGCAGCGGGTGAGGCTCCAGCACGTTCGTTTTGTGCGAATTTTACTTTCAGTCACGATACCGTGGATCAAGTTGTGAAAATTACTCGTGATCACCTGAAGACCACGCGTTACTGGCAATCGTTAACCAAAGGCGAGATCGATGAGAAGCAGTATGCCAACATTCTGCGTCGCTTATTGCGACGACTTGCCGGAGTCCCAGTTGAAGTCTTCTTAACTGTGACTGAAGCCGACAAACGTGGCCGTGGTGTAGCCGATGCTCTAACCGCTCCGTACACTGAAGGCGAAGTTTTTCGCGCTACACTCGCCAAGTTTGATCTCGAAGCTCAGGCTAAAACGCCATTAGTCAGCGGGGGAGAGATCATTGCTAAGTTTAGCCTTACCCCCGGTCCCCGCATCGGCGCACTCATCCAAATGGTCGAAGCCGCGAGAGACGAGGGTCAAGTCGCTACCCCTGAAGAAGCGTTGACGTTGATCGCCGAGCGATTGCAGAGCGAGGTGTAACTCTTCAGCTTGCTTGGTGTTGTATACTGATGCATATCAGTTTCATCTCTCAACTTTAATCTCAAATCGTATGGATCAAATGCCACAGCCAGTGTCTATGCATGACACTCCGCATAGCCATCATGGAGCTTTGCCGCTCATTACTGCCATGCTCGGTGTCTTTATTGTGATCGAATCTGTGGTACTTGGATACGTAGTGAAGGAGTATGTGATGGAGGATGAAGCTGGGGAGGCGGTGGTTGATAATCAGCCCGTGGTCGCAGTTGCCTCATCATTGCCACCACTCGTTTACTCGCCATATATCGCGGGTAGATATCCAGCCGGACAACAGTTGATCATGATCGACCGAGAAACTGGTGCGGAAACAGTGCTGCAAGAAATTGTAGCGGGCGTGATTGGAGTCGTAGCTGTTCCTCAAGTAGGTTTTGACGGCAGGATCTTTATTTCAGTTATGGGTGAGGGTGATAATCCAGGTCTAGGACTTTCAGTTTTAGATCTTGAGACCCCCTCAGCCTCTGCTGTTTCAGTAGCGTTTGCGGATAAATTGCCATTTGTTGGTCGCGAGGCTACCAAAGTCTCTCCGGATCAAACCAGTTTGGCGGCGTTGTACTACAACCCAGCCATGAACGAGCTGTCACGTGAAGTTGCGGTTTGGAATCTCTTAACGGGGCAACGTGAAGTCTTAGGTAAGATTGCGGATACAGAAGCCTTCACCCCCACATTGCACGGTCTCGGCGGCTCATCTGGTTATGAATTGAGTTGGACGAGTCAGGACTGTGTGAGTGCTTACGTTTACACCTTGTCGTCCACGGGTGATGACAATAGTTTTGCTGGAGCTAGAGAATTCTGCCGCTAGACTGAATGATCTGAGTTTCTGGACTAAAAATGCGCTGCGGCGCATTTTTGGTTTTATAGACAGCCATGAGCAGTCAAAGTCTTGGTTATCAGGTAAACTGTGGCCATGCATAAGTTAATTGACGTCGATCACCAACTCTCAGCCAAGATCCGTACCTGGGGCAAATCTCACTACGGTTTTTGGAAATTCATCGCTGCTCGAAGCATCGCTCTCTTTGTGCTTGCGGCTGTAGTGTTGGCGGCGGTTGATAGATTACGGTTGATCGATTTTATTCTGATATTTATTGCGGCGTACGTGATTGCACTATTTTTGCAATTATTAGTTAAGCGCCAGCGACCAGATTTTGAGACCTTGACCGGTTACAAGTTAGCTGTGCGCACGTATTCGTATCCTTCCGCGCATGCCGCCATGAGTGCCGCCGCCGCGACGAGCTTGTGTTTGCTTACGGCTTGGCCGAATTCGTTAATGGCTGGACTAGTGATTACTGGAGCGGTGTTACTGGCTGGTTTGATTGGTATTTCTAGAGTGGTAATTGGTGTGCATTACGGCGCTGACGTGGTGTTTGGCTGGTTAACGGGATTTATGGTAGCTTATGCTTACGTACTTTGGTTGTAATTTAGTCTAGTTAGCTGCTTGTTTATGTTTAAACGTTGTTTACACTGGTGTTTGGTGTTTTTAGCTTTAGGTTTGATCGCTCTCGTTATTTTGCTTAGCCAGTTGTCACGTTATTTTTGGCAAAATCCAGACAAGAACGCTGAAGAGCAGGTGTTTATGATCCAAGAAGGGCAGAGTTTTGCAGCTGTCGCTGAGTCATTATCGGAGCAGAATTTGATTGGTTCAGCGGCTGGTTTTAGGGTGATGGCTGAATTTTCTGGACTAACAGATAATTTACAAGTTGGTAGTTACACTTTGTTGCCGGGTGAGAGTTACAAAAAGATTTTAGCCAAATTGACCGCCGGTACCACTGAGGCAGATATTAAGGTCACTATTCCAGAGGGCTATACCCTAAAGCAAATGGCGGAAGTTTTAGTTGCTAAAGGTTTGGTGACCACAGAAGACTGGGTTACGGTGACTGGACAATTTTCACCTTTAGAGAGTCATGAGTTTGTGGTAGCTGCTGGCAAGCCGGATGATGTTGATCTTGAAGGCTATCTCTTCCCGGACACTTACAGGTTTGCACTTGATGCCACCGCTGAGGACATTGCGACGGTAATGTTGGATACCATGGCTAGGCGCGTGAATGCTGTGGGGCAGCCGCGTGGTGATGCTGCCAATTTGAACTTGCATGAGGTCCTTACCTTGGCCTCGATTGTGGAGCGAGAAGTGCGTCAGCCGAGTACCATGAAAAATGTGGCCGATATTTTCTTGAAGCGTCTAGATATTGGCATGGCGTTGCAGGCTGATTCAACAGTTAATTATGTGACTGGTGGTGACAGCCCTTCGATTACTCTTGATGAGCGTGACAATACTGATTCACCGTATAACACTTACAAGTATCCAGGTTTGCCGCCCGGCCCGATCAGTGCCCCGAGTGCTAATGCTATTGAAGCGGTGCTAGATCCCATTCACAATGAGTATTTCTATTTCTTGACCACAGATAACGGTGAGATTTACTACGCTGAATCCCACGATGAGCACGTCAGTAACAAGGCTAGATACCTGCGATAATCAAAAACGCCCCTAGCAGTTGCTTGGGGCGTTGCGTTCTGCTTTGTAGCGGAGACGGTATTATCCGATTTCTTCGAGGGGCTGTTCGGTTACTCCATCCATTCCGTAGATAATGACGAAGCCAATTGCCTGGCCGTCGTCACAACGGATAATGTCACGTGCACAGCCGTCTTCTTGCCGGAAGGTTACGGCGACGTTCTCGAGGTCCAGTCGGCCGAATCGACGCGCCGCGCACGCTGTGATACGCCCTTTTCGCACCTGTTTTCTCAAGGGCATGAGGTCTTCGTTTTCCATTTCCATGGGTTTCCTCGCAGGTAAGGTGAAAAGAACTACGACGTAGAATAATAGCATAAAAATCGACTTTTGTCAATAAAAATAAGGTTTTTAAACGCAAAAACACCCATAATGGCGTTGTTATGTTTGGTGCCGGAAGTCGGTTTTTAACCTTATGGACTCGGCGGGATTCGAACCCGCATCATCGGGTGACAGGCCAGATGAGGCAAACCTTTACCGCGAGTCCGATTAGACTTCCGGTCTAAAAAAATACAAACTCCGCCAAATTTGGGGAGTTTGTATTAAGTAATGGTTACCATTGGGCCTGTCACCCGTAGCTATAGTTCATCATGGCCAGTAAACTTGGTCAAGAATAGATGTGGATGATAAACTGCTCTCGACTATGAAAGAATTCGTCTTATCGGCGCCGCAGGCTCCTAAGTTAAATATCAACTATGAGGCTGAGCTGAACGCTGAACAATTGCCGGTAGTGATGGACGGTGATGGGCCGTGTTTAGTGTTGGCTGGAGCGGGGAGTGGCAAGACGCGTACGGTGACTTACCGTGTGGCGTGGTTGCTGGAGCATGGCGTGCCGCCGGAGCAGATTTTGTTATTGACCTTCACGAACAAAGCCGCCAAGGAGATGATCATGCGGGTTGAGAGGTTGTTAAAAACTTATCCGCAAGGTTTGTGGTCCGGTACGTTTCACTCCGTCGCTAACCGACTTTTGCGACAATACGGCAACCGGACTGAATTTGGTTCGGGCTTTTCTATTTTAGATGAAGATGACGCCACGGATTTGATGAAGCTCTGTATCAAAGAACAAAAAGTCAGTGACATGGGCAAGCGTTTTCCTAGTTCAGCGGTCTTGAAGTCGATCTCGTCTTACGCTGCTAACGCCAGGATCCCGCTTGATGAAGCGATTGAGCGTAAAAATTCTGACTTTTCTAGTTTTACGTTTGAGATCACAGAAATTCTTAAGCGCTATGAGCGGAATAAGATTGAGCAGCGTTCCATGGATTTTGACGATCTTTTATTGGTATTGTTGAAATTACTCCAGGAACAACCGGATGTCCGCGAGCAGTTGTCGAGTAAATTTGCGTACGTAATTGTGGATGAGTTCCAAGACACTAATTTAATCCAAGCTGAGATCGTTAAATTATTGTCCGGTAAGCATAAAAATTTGCTAGTTGTTGGGGATGACGCGCAGAGTATATATTCGTTTAGAGCGGCTGAAATCAAGAACATTTTAAATTTTCCAGATCAATACTCAGGTGCCAAGGTGTTTAGGTTGGTTACGAATTATCGTTCAACCCCGGAAATTTTGCATGTCGCGAATGAGGTGATTAAGAATAACGAAGAGCAATTTTCCAAGGAACTAGTAGCCGTGTCAAAGGCGGGGGAGTTGCCGGTGGTGGTGCCGGCGGCAGATCAGCGGCAAGAAGCGCAATATGTGGCTGAGCAGGTGGTGGAACTGATTAACACGGGCACGCCGTTGCCGGAGATTGCGGTTTTGTTTAGGGCAGCGTTTCATTCTCAAGCCGTGGAATTTGAGCTCATGAAACGGAATATTCCTTATGATTACCGTGGTGGTCTCAAGTTTTTTGAACGTGCCCACGTTAAAGACTCCATTGCTCATCTGCGAATTTTAAGAAACGTGAAGGATAGCATGGCGTGGATTAGGGCGCTGCAAATTCACCCGGGTGTTGGTTTGGCCACGGCTGCCAAGATTGCTGGGCATGCCGCGATTTTTGAATCTGCCCGTGCCGCCGTTGATTCAAGTCCTAGACTAGGGGCTAAGGCACTGCTTGGTTGGCAACGGTGTACCAAGATTTTGTCAGCCATGTTGTCAGCAGACGGGCCAGCCGCGGCTTTGCGTAATTTTGCCGGCTCAGAAAGTTACAAAGAATATCTAGAAGCCGAGTACCCTAACTTTAGAGATAGATTAGACGATCTGGAACAGTTTGGTTTATTCGCGGAACAGTATGAAGACATTGGTATGTTTTTGGACGCCGTGACCTTGACTGGGGATTTTGGGGTGAAGTTGATGGATACGGAGCAGCAGCAAATGCCAAGCGCCGCAGAGGACAAAATGGTATTGTCGACTATTCACCAAGCTAAAGGTTTGGAATGGGATAACGTGTTTATCATCAACTTGGCTGAAGGTGCCTTTCCGCACACGCGTTCATACGGCTCAAGTGCTGAAATGGCGGAGGAGCGCCGCTTGTTTTATGTAGCTTCGACTCGGGCTCGGAAGAAGTTATTTTTCACTTACCCGATTACGAGTGGTTACGAAAATGTCGAGATCAGGCAGCCGTCGACCTTTTTGGATGAGATCCCCAAGGCCGCTATTGAAACTATCCGATTACGCGCCGCCTTGCCAAGCTGGGCCCAACCCAACTATGGTTCCGGCTCAAATCGTTATCCCTCCAAGACCGTCCGTGAGAATTGGGGCAATGACGACGAACCCACCATCGTGCTAGACGCTAACGGCGAACGTCTCGCCAAGCCCATGCCCAGCAGCTTCTTACGCGATGTTGATGAACTATAGCTCGACCCCTCTTTATCTCCTCTTATTATGAAACTCTCTGTCGCGGTGATACAATTTGAGATTGCACTGAATGATCCTGAGAAGAATTGGGAGCGGATTGAGAAATTCATTCTGCATTCGATTGCGCAAGAGGCCGAAGTGGTTGTGTTTCCTGAGGATTGCATTACCGGGTCGATTTTTGGAGATGAATCAAAGCTAGATAAAACGCAGTCTGTCATGCGGCGCTGGCAGGAGCTAGCCGCTAAACACCGTATTGACCTCGTGACCGGTTCAGTGATGGAGGGGACTCCAGAGGGAAATTTTAACACCAGTTATTACATCGATTTTAAGGGGGAGGTGTTAGGGCAGTATCGCAAGAATCACTTGTATCATTCAGAAACTTTCTTGACGCCCGGCACTGAGGCACCAGTCTTTGAGACTCAGTTTGGTAAAGCAGCGATCGTTATTTGCTGGGACATGCTGTTTCCAGAGATTTTCCAACGCCTCAAAGATCAAGGTGTGCAGATCATTTATTGCCCTAGTTACTGGTACCGAGAAATCGCCGGTGCGATGGGCGCTTTGAATGAGCGTTCTGAAGAGCAATTACTCGACGCCTTATGTTTAACTCGAGCGGTCGAGGCCAACGCGGCGCTGATTTACTGTAATGCCGCTGGTACGGCTAAGTACGACAACGGTTCGGTTGATACTCTGATCGGTCATTCACAGATCGCCATGCCGGTACTTGGCGTTGTGGCTGAGCTCAGACATCACCACGAGAAGATGTTTGTGGCGGACATCGACTTGAATAATTTGAAGAAAGCTAAGAAAATTTATCATGGCGCTCCAAGTCATTTGGCAGAAGCTGAGGTAAACGAGTAAACTACAGATATCTATGATCAAACCTGATTACGCCGCGTTATCCGTTGAGGCTCATGCTAAACACAAGGGCAAGTTCATGATCGCTTCAAAAATGTCACTGGAAACCATTGATGATTTATCTATTGCGTATACGCCTGGAGTAGCTGAGCCGTGTAAGTTGATCGCCGCTAACCCTGAAGAGGCTTATCGGTTGACTATGAAGGGGAACACGGTGGCCGTGGTGAGCGACGGTTCATCTGTGCTTGGCTTGGGTAACATTGGCCCTATGGCGGGCTTGCCGGTGATGGAGGGCAAAGCGGTGCTGTACAAGAAATATGCTGATATCGACGCTGTGCCGATTGTCTTAGCTTCTCAAAATGCTGATGATATTGTGCAGGCCGTTAAGATGATTGCTCCAACTTTTGGAGGGATTCATTTAGAGGATATTGCTGCACCGGTCTGTTTTGAAGTTGAACGTCGTTTGATCGCTGAACTGGATATTCCGGTCATGCATGATGACCAGCACGCCACCGCCATTGTCGCATTAGCTGGTTTATTGAATGCTCTTAAAGTTGTAGGTAAACAGCTCTCAGAAGTTGCCATCACAATTAACGGCGCCGGTGCTGCTGGCATAGCTATTGCCTTATTATTGTTAGATGCTGGGGCGACAAAAATCAAGATGCTGGATTCTCGTGGTATCATTGCTGTTGGTCGTGAGGGAATGAACCCTGAAAAGGACTCTCTGGCCCGTCGAATCAACCCGGAAGGCGTAACTGGCAATTTAGCCGAGGCCTTGCGTGGTGTTGATGTGTTTATTGGAGTCAGTAAGCCAGGTTTGGTAACTGGAGACATGGTACGTGCCATGGCGCCGCAAGCGATTATTTTCGCTCTTGCTAATCCTACTCCAGAGATCATGCCAGATGAGGCTAAAGCGGCGGGTGCAGCGGTTATTGCTACGGGTAGATCAGATTTTCCGAATCAAGTTAACAACGTTTTAGTCTACCCAGGCTTATTCCGCGGTTTACTCGATGCCCGTGCGAGTCGTTTGACGCCACAGATGAAAATTGCAGCTGCGCAAGCTTTGGCTAGCGTGGTGGAGACGCCGACTGCAGATAAAATTTTACCTTCGATCATTGAGTATAATCCCGCTGATCGCATTGCTCAAAGCCTTCGTAATCTATGACGAGATATTACCGCAAGTCCCGACGTAGTCGCTTGTCCCGCAGTCTGGGCAAGCTTTTCCCGAGCATCGCGCTCGTACTCGTCGGGAGTGGCGGTTTTTATCTAGCGATGCAGTGGTTTAGAGGCGATGCCGATGAGGCGCCGGCGTTAGCGCAAACCGTGGTTGAGGCTACGGCAGATGCAGAGAACGCCGTGATCTCGACGACTGAGATCGACCAGAGTCAGCTGAATTTAAAAACTGAAGAGCAGTCCGCGCCGCTAGTTTCGGCTTTTGATGGACAGAACACTGGCAGGATACAGCGATTTTTAACGAAAAATTCTGCAGAGATGGTGGTTTTGGCTTATTTGCCAGCTCTTGACATGGCCGCGAATTCGTATCAAGTTTGGCTTCTAAAAGACGGCCTAGCAGATGTTAAAGACATGGGTGAATTAGCTCCAAGGGCAGATGGGAGTTGGATTCTGAATTTCACAGCTGGCCCAAGTACCGGCATTGTGGACCCAAGACTTTATGAAACGGTGGTGATTATGCAGGAGCCAAAAGATGGCAATCCTGCGCCTTCCGGACAAACTATTGCTGAGGCCAAGTTTTAATCACTGTTGGTCCTGCGAGTATGCGGTTAGCGATTATTGGTGCAGGTTGGGTAGGTGTGGTAACGGCGACCGTGTTGGCAGATTTGGGACATGACGTAGTGTGCACTGACGTTAATCCTGACCGGATCGCTCAATTGAGTGCAGGCGTGGCGCCGTTTGTTGAGCCTGGTTTGGAGGAATTACTCACTCGAGCGTTGAGCTCGGGTAGATTACGATTTACGGGCGATAACGCGGAGGCCATGGGGCGGGCACAAGTGGTTTTTTGTTGCGTGAATACGCCTACAGGTGCAGACGGAGCTACGGATTTACAGGCGGTCATGACTGTGGCCGAAGATTTTGCTCGCTATCATCTTTCGGGTGCGGTTTTTGTGATCAAGTCGACTGTACCAGCGGGTACAGCGGCACAAGTCAGAAATTTGATTACAGAGCTGACGCCCGATATCGCAGAACGCTCGTTTACCGTGGCTTCCAATCCAGAGTTTTTGGCTGAGAGCACAGCCATCCGCGATACCCTAACGCCTAGCAGAATCGTGATTGGAGCGAGTGAACCAGAGACGTTGCAGATTGTGTCTGAAGTTTATGCACCAATCGTCGCTAATGGCGCGCCAGTTTTTACGTGTGATTGTGCTACGGCTGAAGTGATTAAGACGGCCGCGAATAGTTATTTAGCTACTCGCATTAGTTTTATTAACGAAATCGCCAATTATTGTCAGGTTGTTGGCGCTGACCCGATGGCGGTCGCGATTGGTTTAGGTTTTGATCCTAGAATTGGCGCTTTGCGTCCAGGAGTCGGTTATGGCGGCGGTTGTTTTCCTAAGGATGTGAAGGCGTTACTCCATGAAGGCGAACTAGCTGGCGTGTCATTGAGCGTTTTAGCGGCTACTAACGCCGCGAATTATCAACAACGGGAGTTATTTTTTGGCAAATTATCGGCGGCTCTGGGGGACTTGAGCGGCAAGAAGATCGCCATTTTAGGTTTAGCGTTTAAGCCCAAAACTGATGACACGCGTGATGCACCGGCTTTAACGCTGATCGGTCAGTTGCGGAGTGCGGGGGCTGAAGTGGTGGTTTATGATCCAGTTGTAAAATCGGGAAGTGTTAGAGAATTTCCGGATTTAATTTTTGCAGACACGGCCATGGACGCTGCCGAGCATGTTGATGCTTTAGTGTGCATGTGTGAGTGGGAGGAGTTCAAACAGCTTGATTTAGTAGCGTTAAAAAACGTCATGCGCGGTAATGTTTTGGCGGACGGCAGATATGTTTGGTCTAAGTCTGCGGCTGTTCAAGCGGGGTTTACGTATTTGGCTTAATTTTCATCTCACAGATCGGTCTCCAGGTGTGATAAAATAGCAGCTGTAAAGTCTGACTATGGACATCTTCAGAGCCAATCCAGGTGCGCGTAAAAAGAGTCAGCCCGCGACTGAAGATAGAGTTAGAATTCCACTGACAGCTGAGGAGCGTGAGATGTGTGTAGCTGGTCACCGACCACCACGCATGTCAGATCTGACCTGGAGAATTTTCCGGATCATGTCAGAGTTCGTGGAAGGTTTTCAGTTTTTATCTACCACTTCACGCGAGGTATCTATCTTTGGCTCGGCGCGTTTGCAGCCGGGCACACATTGGTATGAGGTCGCCACAGATTTGGGCAGATTACTTGGAGAGGACGGTTTTACGGTAGTGACAGGTGGGGGGCCGGGCATTATGGAGGCCGCGAATAAAGGTGCTTTTGAAGTTGGTGCGCCGTCTATTGGTCTAAACATTCAATTACCTAAAGAACAGCGGATCAACCCTTACGTGACCAGATCACAGGCTTTTCATTACTTTTTTACGCGTAAAGTCATGCTGGCCGCCAGCGCGCAGGCTTACGTGTATTTTCCGGGTGGCTATGGTACGTTAGACGAGCTCTTTGAGATTTTGACCTTGATTCAGACGGCTAAGTCTGAAGCGGTACCGGTGGTGTTGGTGGGTAAAGATTATTGGGGCGGCTTAGTGAAATGGCTGGATGAAAGTTTGTACGGTGATTTTGATACTATCAACCGTGAAGACCTAGAGATTTTTCACGTGGTTGATACTGCCAAGGAAGCCTTTGAGATTGTCGCCAAGTCAGACGAGCGGTCACTATTCTAAGTAAGTATGCCTGAACATCTCAAAAATTTAGCCCTCCGTTTGCAGCCTAAAGTGCTTGAAGCGCAAGATGGGGGTGAAGAAATGATCGAGGTCAGTGCTCCGGTAAGTACGGCAGCTTTTTTATATGAGAGAGTGCGTAACACTTTGGATTACCAAGAGGAGCATTTGTTGAGACGTAATGCCATTTTGCGTATTTTAAAACGCTATCTAGGTGCTGATGCTCCTTTATCATCTCTAGCCGGTGATTTACTCAAGGAATTAGTTTGGGCTAAGTATTTACCTAATAAAACCGTTCCGATCGCTTTGCAGAATGAGTTGTCGCCAGTGATTGCAAAGTATGAGCCGTTGTTTAGGGTCGCTGATCAATTAGGGCGTGATCGCGAAACGGTGTTTCCGTGGTTATTGGACGTATTAGCTACCGAGATCGAAACGTTAGTAGCTCCAGCGGAGTCAGAGGAGGCGCTGGTGGCCTACATGTATGATGAGATGCGTAAGCGCATTGAGTGGGATCCAAAATTGCCAGCTACGCCAGAGGAACGGGATCTGCGTTTGTACATTGCCGTTCACAAGACGTTGTTGAAATCTAATCCGGGCATGTTGCGGTACAGAGTTTTTACTTTGTACTATCCAGCTTGGGTAGGCGCAGCTAGCGACCAATTGATCCAAGAAATCGCTGGCAGTTTATTGACGATCGTCAACACGGTGGAAGGGGAATTGCATAACCGCCTCACAGACAGATTGTCGCGTTTAGTCGCTAGACGGGCCGGGATCTTCCGTGTTCTGGGTGATTTATTGTTAGATCCAGGTCAGGACGTTGATCTTAACAAAATGCTCGATGATCCTGAGGCCTTAGACGAGGCTGCTGCTAAGGCTTTAGCGATTAGAACTCAAAGTTTTAAGGTTAGGTTACGACGTACAGTGTTACGTGCCGTGATCTTCCTGTTTATCACGAAAATGTTTTTGGCTTTGCTGCTTGAATTGCCGTATGACCTGTTCTTGGCTAAGCATGAGGTGCCACTCTATCCATTATTTGTAAACATTCTTTTCCACCCCGCTTTCTTGGCAGTGATCGGTTTGACGGTAGTCTTGCCAACCAAGCAAAATCGAGAAGATTACCTTGCAGCCATCAGGGCCTTGTCAGTGGGAGCCGATCATCCGGTCCTGCATTTGCGGGTTAAGCATGAGGTTCGTGGTCCGTGGCAGAGTATTTATGACGTTTTTTACGCTTTACTCTTTATTGCCGTTTACGGAGCGATCGGGATCGGTTTGCACAGCTTTAGTTTTCATTGGTTGTCCATCTCTTTGTTCTTATTCTTCCTGTCACTGGTGACGTTCTTTGGTATTCGCATTAGATCATCGACACGGGAGATTATTGCTTCAGATGCGAGAAGTGGTTTGATTGGGACGTTCTTTGATATTTTGCTCCTGCCAATTGTGCGAGCCGGTTCTTGGCTCAGCAACAAAGTTTCCAAGATCAACGTGTTTATTTACTTCTTCGATTTTATCATCGAGGCCCCACTGAAAGTTGCGATTGAGTTCATTGAAAGCTGGTTGGCGTTTGTGAGAGACAAGAAAGATGAAATTTAATTTGGCTCATGAGTGGGGGATTGCGCGTGACAATTTTGTTAGCCATCTTGCTGTGTACGGGTTTGAGCCTGGTGCTGGCTTTGGAATTTAAGCGGACTGTTGGTCAGCCTAGTTACGGCGCGACTTTTTCCCCGGATTACGCCAGGTTCCTGGGCCTAGACCCACGCCAGGTCTTCCCGATTATGCTGGAGGAGCTGCCACTGCGTCATGTGCGTATCCCTATTCATTGGAGTGATATTCAGCCTGAGGAAGATGCGTATAATTTTACTGAACTGGATTGGATCATGACCGAAGCTGCCCAGCACAACGTCAAGGTTGTGTTAGCGGTTGGGAACAAAGTGCCACGTTGGCCGGAGTGTCATACGCCTGACTGGGCATTTGATTTGGACCAAACAGCTTATGAGCAGGCATTGTTGGCATATATCGATACCGTGGTTTTGCGCTATAGAACTCATTCAGCTTTAGAGCGCTGGCAGGTTGAGAATGAAGCCCTGTTTGTGTTTGGTGAATGTCCGGCACGTGATTACGCTTTGGTGAAGCGTGAAATCGCTCATGTTAAAGCTTTAGATAGCCAGCACCTCGTTCAGCTCACCGTCAGTGGCGAGCAACAGTTGTGGGCGTCTGAAGCTTTGGAGGCAGACGTCATTGGGACTAGCATGTATCGTAAAGTCGCTTTACCGAACGGCTGGCAAGTTACTTTCCCAATTCCGCCACGTTGGTACAGCTTACAGGCGATTAGTATTTTGCCATTCGTAGACAAGGTGGTGATTTCAGAATTACAGGCTGAACCGTGGTTGACCAAAGATTATCGCGAATATACTCCGGCAGAGGCAGCGAACTTATTTACGCCCCAACATCTGAACGCTTATTTAGGTTATGCTGGGAGTACGGGATTGAATGAAGTCTCACTTTGGGGGATTGAATGGTGGTATTATCTGAAGCAAAATGGTTATCCAGAACTGTGGCAGGCCGGACAGGAGCTGTTAACGGCTGAGTCACGCTCACGTTAGTTTTCAACCACCCTTCAACACGTTGTATGCCGGTAAATAAACGACCAACTTCCAAAGCTATTCCCAATTTTGATGTCATTATCATTGGTGGTGGCTCTGCGGGTGTGGCGGCTATGGAAGGCGCTAAGGCCGCCGGTGCAAAATCGGTGTGTTTGGTGGAGTCAGAGGCTAGGTTGGGGGGAGAGTGTGCTTACTGGGCGTGTGTGCCGACTAAAGCGATGTTGAAAGCCGCTAAACTGTATCACCTGGCTAAGTATGGCTTAGGTAAGTATGGCATTCACGTGGGTCAGGTGAAGTATGATTTTGCTGCAATCTTGAAGCGCCGCCAGGCAGTGGTGGGGGCGCTGACAGGTGATGGTAAACGCTTACTCGCTTACGCTAAAAGTCTCAAAATTACCGTTAAGCACGGGTCAGCTCATTTCATTAGTGACAACATGATTGACGTGAAGGGCGAACGCCTCCGGGCCAAAGCGTTTGTGATTGCCACGGGGAGCAAGGAAAAACAGCCAGTTGTTGATGGTCTGGATACAGTAGACGCGTGGTACTCGCGTGACGTGGTCCTTATGAAGCGCTTACCTGTCTCAGTTGCAATCATTGGCGCTGGCCCGATTGGGAGTGAGTTTGCGACGTTGTTTGGGTTATTGGGGATTAAGACGACCGTACTTGAGTACGGTGAACACATTATGCCGCGGGAAGATGTTGAAATTGCGACTCTCGCCGAGGCGAGTTTGCATCATTTGGGAGTGAAAGTTATTACCAAAACTAAGGTTTTAGGTTTGAAGCGTGACGGCGCATTGACCGTGGTGACTTTTCAAGAAGGTCGCAAGCCGAGACGCACGCTGAAAGTTGCTAAAGTGATTGTAGCTGTAGGACGCGCACCTAACCTAGCTGGATTAACTTTGGAGAAAGCGCATCTTGCAGTGAATGAATTTGGTCGTTTAGACCTGACTAAGAGTTTGCAGACAGATAAGCCACATATTTTTGCAGCCGGCGATGTTGGTTCGCGTTTTCAGTTTACTCACATGGCTGCGTATGAAGGTTATATTGCCGGTTGGAATGCCGCGCAGGTGAAATCGAAAGGCAAGCAGCTCATTGCGGAAGATAAAGTTGTGCCGCGGATTACTTTTACCGATCCAGAAGTGGCGTCAGTCGGTCTGACCGTAGCTGAGGCTGCCAAGGCTAAGAAGAAGATTAAAATTGTCCGTCTGCCATTTTCTGCACTCGGCAGAGCTGCCATTGACGGTAATCGTGATGGCTTGCTTAAGATTATTCTCGACCCTAAGAGTGGTTTGATTCTTGGCGCTCACGTGACCGGCGAACGGGCGGGGGAGATTATGCATGAACTAGCTCTGGCGATGCATGCCGGCCTCCCATTTTCTACCATTCAAGCCATGTTACACGCGTATCCTAGCTGGAGTGAGGTCATCCCAGCCGCACAGTAAAATTTACCAAAAGAAAAGTCCTACCTTTAAGGGGTAGGACTAGAAGACAATCGATCTAGGCGATGGTCTCAGCGACTGATAGCCACGCGTCTTGCGGGCAGGGGGCGTCGACTGCGCATCGGTGCGCGGTCGTGTCGTGCCACGTCCGACATCATGACGTCGTCTTCGGCGTCAGTGGTGTCGTCGTCGTACTCGTAGTCATCGACTTCTTCCCCTTCCTGACTGAGCGCGAAGCGGTCGGGCCGTTGACGTGGAAGATCGTCCGCGTCGTCGCAGTCTGGTGGAACGGTTTGTTCGTCATCGATTTCGTCGAGTGGGACGCACTCATCGTCAGCGATCTCGTTCACGTCCGCCCGGGGCGAGCAGACGCTGTGGTGGGGCCTCGCGACGAACCCTTCGTCGGTTTCGTGCTGATCCTCTTCCGAGCAATCGTTTCCTTCTCCAAACAAATGTTTCATGACGTAGCCTCGCATCTCGTTCTCATCACGTGGAGTGTTGCCCGTGAGCAGCATGATGCTGCACAGCAAAAAGCAACGTCTCAGATTAGCCCAATTATCGTCATTTGTCAACCGGCCCTTGGACTTGTCCAGAGTTACGCAGAAAATGCCTAGACTTTAGCTGGTTAATCCCTTACACTTTCGCGCAATATGACCAATGAAGTTGTCCTGGACATTGAAACGCAAAATACCTTTGATGAAGTGGGTGGCTATTTCACAGACAAGTTAAAAGTCTCGCTGGTCGGGGTTTATTACTATGAGACTGACACTTACGAATCTTATTTAGAAGCTGAGCTACCGCAGTTGTTTTCTCGGCTCGAACGTTCTGGTAGGATCATCGGTTACAACTCCATCGGCTTTGACATGCCAGTGCTGAATAACTATTACGCTGGCGATTTATTGAATTTGCCGCAACTCGATATTTTAGCTGAAATTCAGAAGTCGCTCGGTTATAGAATCAAGCTTGATGCCGTGGCTCAGAGTACAGTAGGCGCTAAGAAAACGGCGCACGGTTTGCAGGCGGTGGCCTGGTGGAAAGAGGGGAATATTGAAGCTATTCGGGAGTATTGTTTGCAGGACGTTAAAGTGACTAAAGAGGTTTATGAGTACGGTTTGCAGAACGGTTGTATCCTGTTTGATAACCGGAGCGGTGAGCGTCAGGCTGTACCAATTGACTTCACGGCCAAGCTACCCACAGCCAAAGTAAATTTCACCCTGGGGTTCTAGTTGGGGGAGTGTATACTGTCCCAACTGAGACCTTTCTCGTGACGTGAACTTTAACATCTTGGCTGACCTTCGCGGGGCGCGAATCGTTATCCACATAAGTTTCCTCAACACTACTGGTAGTGGTATACTACTTTTGTTGAACACAATAGGTTGTGTTTATCCGTCGGTGTAGGAGGTGCCACACCCATCCTCACTTTGATGTCCTCAAGACGTTTCTGTGTGGATATTTTTTTCTGCCAAAATACCCCTTTAAGCTGTAGTTTTCTCTCTGCGCTATGTATCAAACGACCCTCCAAACGTTCGTCGCTCCAGCTACGGGTAAGACGCAGGCTATTCTGACGCCGCGCAAGGTGTATCGCCCTTTTGAGTACCCACATTATTACGAATATTTCCAGAAACAGAACCAGGCTCATTGGTTGCCAACGGAAGTGCCCATGGAGAGCGATATCGCAGATTATCGTTTCCGCATGACGGATTCAGAAAAGAATCTCATCATCCAAATTCTCCGTTTTTTCACCCAAGGAGATTTAGAGGTTAACAATAATTACAACCAGCATTTAATTCCCGCCTTTCCCAAGCCAGAGATCAAGATGATGTTGTCGGCCTTTGCGGCTATGGAGGGTGTGCATGTCTGGGCTTATTCTTACTTGAACGATTCCTTGGGCCTACCAGAGAAAGAGTATTCCGCTTTTCTGGAGTACCAAGCCATGCGGGATAAGTACGAATATCTACAGCAGTTTAACGTGCATAACGTGGAAGAGCTGGCCATGAACTTGGCGATCTTTGGAGCGTTTATGGAAGGCGTGAGTCTGTTTTCTTCCTTTGCCATTCTCATGAACTTCCCGCGCATGGGCAAGATGAAGGGCATAGGTCAGATTGTGTCCTGGAGTATCAGAGACGAGTCTTTGCACAGTAAAGGTGTCTGTCATCTGTTCCGTGATCTCATTTCAGAAAATCGCTATTTGTGGACAGATGATTTCAAAGCCAAGTTGTACACGCGTTGTGACGAGATGATTCTTCTGGAAGATGCTTTCATTGATTCCTGTTTCTCCATGGGGGATGTCACTGGACTCAAAGCGGAGCAGGTTAAACAGTACATTCGTTACATCGCTGATCGCCGGCTGCACGATATCGGGCTAGACGCCAAATACAACGTGTCTAATCCGCTCGAATGGCTAGACATCATGGTGAACGCTAAGGAACACACCAACTTCTTCGAAAATCGCGCCACGGAATACTCAAAGGGCACTGTGCTTGAGGACTGGACCTAATCTCACAAAACCATTACCCCTATTATGACCTATTCAAGCGTAGTTGATGCTTTGTCTGCTAACGATTTAGATGCCGCGGGTAAATTATTACTAGCGGAGATTATTGAGACCACCAAAGATAAGAATAGTTGGGATTGTCCACATTACACCGCTGATAAAACTGTCCAGCAAGCGATTGAGTTAGATCATAGCCGCAACGAATGGTTTACTTACTTTGGCCTGGAGAACTTGCGAGATCGTTATTTCTTGAAGGACACTAATGGCAATATTGTAGAAAACCCGCAAACATTTTACGCACGTGTGGCCACGGGTATGGCTAGAAATGATCTAGCCCATGCGCAAAAGTTGTATGAAATTTTGAGCAAAGGTTGGTTTATTGCCGCCACGCCAACGCTCATGAACATTGGAACTGGCAAAGGTTTACCCATTTCTTGTTTCTTGAACACGGTACCGGATACTTTGGAAGGCATCTTCGATATTTTCAGAGAGAACGCTTTCTTGTCTAAGTACGGTGGTGGTATTGGCACTGACTGGTCGCAATTACGCGGACAAAACGCTCCGCTCAAGGCCAGTGGCTTAAAGTCTTCCGGTGTCATTCCGTTCTTAAAGATCATGGATTCTGAGACTATTGCGATTTCCAGAAACTCAACTCGTCGTGGGGCGGCCGCAGCCTATTTGCGCATTGATCACCCGGATATCGAAGATTTTTTGGAGCTGCGTAAACCAGGCGGAGATCAGGATCGCCGCTGTTTGAATATCAACAACGGTTTGGTGTTGACTGACGCTTTCATGGAGGCCGTGGAGGCCGGTAAGCCGTATCAGCTGATCGACCCACACTATAAGACGGTGACTGGCGAATTGGATGCGTTAACCATGTGGCGTAAGATTTTGTCCATGCGGGCAGAAACTGGCGAGCCATACATGATTTTTATCGATACCGTTAACAAGATGCGTCCACAGCATCACAAAGATCTTGGCTTGGAAGTGAGGCAGAGTAACTTGTGTACTGAAATCGTACTTCCAACTAGCGACACCAGAACTGCCGTGTGTTGCTTGGGCAGCTTAAACCTAGAGAAGTGGGATGAATGGAAGGATCAGATTGATGACATCGCCTATGCCTGCGTTAAGGGTCTAGACAATAATCTTGAGACTTTCTGCGATTTGGCTGATCCAGTTGAATTTAAGAAGGCGATTTTCTCAGTTAGAAGTGAGCGTTCAATTGGTTTGGGTGCCATGGGTTACCACGGTTACTTAATGTCTAAGCAGGTGCCCTTTGAGAGTGTGACCGCCAGAGCTATGAACAAGGAGGTGTTTGGGGCAATTCATAAAGCGGCTACGGCTGCGAGTGTAAAGCTTGGACAGGAGCGTGGTTTGCCACTAGACGGTGGCGTCCAGCGTAACAGTTACGTGACCAGCATTCAGCCAACTGCCTCAACTGCATTTATCTGTGGTGAGGCCTCTCCATGCATTGAGCCGATCTCTGGTAACGCTTACTTGCAGAAAACCTTATCCGGTAGCTTCTTGGTTAAGAATAAGTTCCTAGTGCGTTTCCTTGAGACTAAGGGCTTGAACACGCCAGATGTTTGGAAGCGGATTATCGCAGACAAGGGTAGCGTCATGAATGTGACTGAACTCTCGGAGGAAGAGAAAGCGGTCTTCAGGACTGCTTATGAGATGAACATGCGGGAAATCATTCAGCAAGCCGCTGATCGTCAACCGTTTATTGATCAAGCTCAGTCACTGAACTTATTCTTCTCAACTCCAGTGAGCGGTAAGTATCTTAATGAGGTGCATTTGCAGGCCTGGAAGTCTGGCCTCAAGTCCTTGTACTACTTACGCTCTGCCGCACCTATTCAAGCTGACAGTATCTCAATTGATACCACTAAGCGTGACGTCGCCAATGAAGAATGCGCCGTTTGCCAGTAGGGTGCTGGATGGTCTCGTTATTTTGCCCACTCGACATACCATCCACATGCTGCGTAAAGACGACCCTGAGGGTCGTCTTTTTGCGTGTCGTCTCTCCTGTGGACAATGACTCTTTTATGATAGTGTGCTATGAGTATACTGAGGCCAGATTGTTAGTCTTGTAATTTGCTATGAAATTGTCAGCAGCTTTAGAGTTGGTTCAGAATGATTTGCCGATCGTGGTTAGAGATAAAACCTTTTCACCCCGCGGTGTTGATGAGGCAACCTTGGAGACTGGAGAACATGTTTACTGGGTTTATACTAAAGATGGCATGTGGTTGTCTTTTGACCCAGATGGTGAAGAGATTCTCTTATTTGAAGATATTAACGAGGAGCTAGAGCCAGAAGATGACACCGTGGTGTATGGCGGTGAGGACTATGAGTTCTCATATGAGGGCGTTGCGAAGGTGGATGACGCCGATGGCGGCACAACGACTAACTTTAAGGAGTATCAAAATGCGGACGGTGACGTGATCAGAATCATGGAAGACGAATCCACGGGTGATCTATCATACGCCTTTGGTGTCAAAATTACAGAAGAAGATTTACAAGAAGCTTAGGTGAAAAGGGAGGGCGCCTATGGCTAGCATGGAGCGAAAACACAGAGCCCTAGAAAACGGATGGCGCTTACGCGCTCTCCGTTTCTTTTTTGTGGGGTTGCTGCTTGTGATGATGGGCAGATTGTATTATTTGCAAATTGTCGACGGAGATCGCTATCAAGAAGTCGCCAAGGGTCAGCACTCGTTGTATGAGCAGTTAGTTCCGCAACGTGGTCGAATTTTTGTTCGGGACCATAACGACGTAACTGAATATCCGGTAGCTACAGCGGCTCCCAAAGCTTTTGTGTTCGCGGATCCACGTAAAGTGACGGATCCAGTCGCCTTGGGTAAGGAGATCGCGAAAATTCTTAAGTTAGATGGCCTAGAAGAGTACGAACGATTTGCCATGATGGAGCAATTACGTTCTATTGGGCGTATGACTGAGGCTCAGGAGTTGGAGAACTTGATGCGACAGGTCAGGCTAGAGAAAGAGCGACTGCTCGCGGCGGAAGAAGCCGAGACTACGCCGCCGGTTCCGGTTGCTGCTGATGTGCCAGCTCCGGAAGTGGCGGGTGTAGCTATTGAAGAGCCCATCATACTTGAACCTTTTACGTTGGAGGATAATCAAGTCGCAGCCTTGATCGCTAGATTGAGTAAGGCGGATGATCCGTATGAGCCCGTGGCTAGAAACGTCACGGATGAACAGCTAGATTTACTCAAGACTTTGGAGTCAGAGGCGCTGGATTATATTCTTGAAGATTCTAGAGCGTATCCAGAGCCAGGCTTTGGTGGGCAAATTTTAGGTTTTTTAGGGCGTAAACAGGATGGTCAGCCGGTTGGTTTGTACGGCCTGGAAGGTTTCTTTGATGATTTTTTAGCGGGTCAGATTGGTCAGCTGTCTTCTCAAGTAGACGTGTCCGGTAGATTCATTGGGGTGGGGAGTAGGGATTTTAAGCCAGCCATAGATGGTGGCGATATTTTGTTGACCGTAGATAGAACTTTGCAAGTTGAAGTGTGTGAGATTTTAGCCAGAGGTGTGGAGTCCCATAATGCTGATTCTGGAACGGTTGTGATTTTGGAGCCGGCTACTGGCAAGGTTTTAGCGATGTGTGGCGCACCGGATTTTTATCCCGCTGATTACGGCAATGTTGAGGACGCCTTCGTTTACAACAACACGGCGATTTTCAGCGCGTATGAGCCTGGTTCTATTTTTAAGCCTATTACCATGGCGGCCGCCATTGATGTCGAGGCCGTAACCCCAGAGTCGCGGTTTACAGATACCGGTTCAGTCACGATTGATGAATTTACGATTCGCAATGCTGGTGAGAAGATTTTCGGGAATGTTTCCATGATTGAGGTGCTGGAGGATTCGGTGAATACTGGTATGGTGTGGGTTATGCGGCAGATGGGTCCAGAGACGCTTAAACAATATATCCGCGACTTTGGCTTTGGACAGCAGACGGGCATTGAACTTAAGTCTGAAGTAGCCGGCACCATCGCGTCTTTGGACGAGCGCGCTGAGGTGTATCCAGCTACAGCATCCTTCGGACAAGGTATCACGACTACCCCGTTGCAGATCGTTGCAGCGTATGCCGCTCTTGCCAACCAAGGTTTGCTCATGAAGCCGTATATCGTGGATGAATTACGTTACGCTGATGGCACCGTTGAGCACATACAGCCACAAGCTCTACGGCAGGTGATCTCGCCGTCTACGGCAACCACCATTGGAGCGATGTTGGTGTCAGTGGTGGAATACGGGCACGGTCAGCGAGCTAGTGTGCCTGGATATTACATTGGTGGCAAAACTGGTACGGCGCAGATCGCCCGGAACGGTGTTTACTCCAAGACAGAATTTAACGGTTCCTTTGCTGGCTACGGTCCGATCCATGATCCAAAATTCGCCATGGTCGTTAAGATCGAGAATCCAAAAGAGGGGGTCATTTATGCTGAATCAACGGCCGCTCCAGTGTTTGGAGAAATTGCTGAGTTTTTACTGGAGTATTACGGCATTGCTCCAGACAGACCAATTGAGTAATCTATAGTCAATATGAAAAAGCTTATTTTCCGTACGCTGGCCAGAATTGCGACCGCTAAAGTGAAACGCTATCAGCCAACCGTGGTGGCAGTGACCGGATCAGTCGGCAAAACTTCTACCCGGCAGGCCATTGCGATTGCACTTGGAGCTAAGTATCGCGTGCGGACACCTTACAAGAATTACAATAATGAGATCGGCTTGCCTTTAGCGATTTTGGGGGAGAAAAGTCCAGGGAAAGATGCTTGGGAATGGCTCAAGTTGTTATTTAGAGCGCAGCGTTTGTCTGACTTGCCGGAATACTTAGTTTTGGAGTACGGCGTTGATGGCCCGGGTGATATGGCTAAATTAGTGCGCATTGCACCACCGGACGTAGCGGTGATTACGGCGATCTCTCCGGTTCATGTGGCTAATTACCCAGATTTAGAGGCGTTGATTGCGGAAAAGGCAAGCTTGGGTGAAGCGGTCAAGAGCTCCGGCACTGTAATCTTGAACGGTGACGATGTGAAAGTGGCGGAGATGCGTTCCAGATTTACAGCGGCTGTATCCACGTACAGTTTGAGCCACGGCGATGCTTACGCGACTGATGTCCGTCTGAGTTTCTTAAAAGAAGATAGTTTCGATGTCGGCGAAGTCTTTGTGATCATGCGGGCCGTGTTGCATGTGAATGATCAGTCGGCTGAGATCGAGTTAAAGAACTGCGCCGCGCCGGCCATGGTGTCAGCTGCGTTGGCAGCGGCTATGGTCGCGGTGAAATGTGGAGTGCCGTTAAGTGATGCGGCTGCAGCCTTGTCACGTGAGCTAACTCCGGTCAACGGCCGGTTGCGACCTTTGGCGGGTGTTAAGGGTTCGTTAATCCTGGACGATTCTTACAATGCCGCTCCCGCCTCTGTAGCGGCTGGTTTGGAAGCGTTAGGTCAATTTACCCCAGGTGAAGAGTATGACCGCAGGATTGCCGTTTTAGGTGACATGGCGGAGTTGGGTGCTGGTTCTGATGCGGAGCACCAAGCCATTGGTCAGCAGGTGGCGCGTGTTGCTGATCTGTTTGTCGCTGTTGGCCCACAGATGAAGTTGGCTATGGCAGCGGCTGAACAGGCAGGTCTTGATGCAGATAAGCTCCAGTGGTTTAAGGACTCCGTGGAAGCCGGTAGATATTTGGATAGAATTGTTGCTACCGGTGACGTGATTTTAGTGAAAGGTTCACAGTCACAACGTATGGAAAGAGCGATCAAAGATATTCTGGCTGAACCATTGCGTGCTAGCGAGCTCTTAGTCCGTCAAGAACCGGAATGGTTGTAAGAAAAAGAAAGCAGCCGTCCTAAGCGTAGGGCGGCTGCAGGTGATCACCTAGTGACGATCACGATTAGGGGTGCGATAGACGCCAGCCTTGGCTGGTATCATCAATGATCTTGAGTGCCTCGAGGTAGCTGATTTCTTCCACCTCACCTGCATGTCTGAGTAGCCAGATATGCCTGTCGGGCTCGACCAAGCATTCGACTCCGATCACCAGATCTTCGTTTTGGCACAGCCGCACGAAGATGACAGTCTGGGACCTGACCTTGGCCGCGGTATCTGTCTTGGTCTCGGTGTATTCTCCTCCCCAGGTCAGGGTGATGGAGATGCCGACACTGAGGCGTCTATGAGCTCTGTACCTGAAGCTTCTGCCACTTATTTCCAGTGGGGGGTGCTCAAGTAGTGCCGCACAACACAGTGCGAATTCCACTTGATCGAACGCGGACTTGACCAGGGGGTTAGCAACGGGGAAGGGAAATATTGGCATGAGCTCCTCTGAAGCTGGAGGAGTATACATGCTTTGGTACATTTTGTAAATGTCTGGGCGCTAACTCATGAAAAATAGCGGGATAGATAGGCGTTTGATTTCGTCTAGTTTGTAATCCAACATTTTGCGACCTACAAAAAAGGCGAGGATATTATTTTGCACTTTGGACATGCGATCAATGTTTTCTTGGAGCAAACCTTCACTGACCATGAGTTCGCCGCGGAGGGGTTTGTAACCATTGCGGACGAGTTTGAGGTTGATGTGTTTCATGAGTTCGGCAAACTCCAACTGGGCTTTGGCAGCTTTTTCCGGAGTATGCTGATATTCATAGCACATCAGCAGAGTCACGTTTGGTACTTGGTGACGTGAGGCCCAGTCAGCGACGAGGGGCAAGCGGCGCTTCCAGGAGTTACCACGTGAACCGAGGACGACAACCGAGTCAGCATGTGCAGAAATGTCAGTGTCGACGTCAGGGATGATTGTGGCGACTTTGAGTTTTTCTGCTACCCAAGGCGTCAGGAGCGGTTCAATGGTTAAGGTCGATAAAATCACCCACAAGCCAATCGGCAGTAACCCTTCGATATTCGCAATCTTGAGTGAAGCGATCGTCACCAACAGTACGGCCGGAATAGCTCCAGTTTCACGTACAAAAGAGATGAATGCGATCTCTCTCCAAGTGGTGCGATCTTTGCCGATCACGGTAAACGGTGCCAAGCTTAAAAAGACAGCTAGCGGACGAATGATAAACATGAAGACGAGTGCGATTAGCAGTCCGACTGGTGCATATTCGAACAAGCCTTTTAAGTCGATCAAGGCACCGAGCATCAAGAAGATCGTGGGTTTGAAAAAGCCATCAATGGTGTGATTGAAGAATCTTTCGGTTTCGTGGAGGCACTCATTCAGCTTAAACATGAGTCCAGCCACAAACGCCGCCAAGTAGCCGCTACCCCCAAACGCCAGAGCTAATGTGAAGATAATGATCGGGATAAATAAAAAGAAGGCTGAGTCAGCCTCATATTCTCTTTCGTGGGTGCCTTTAAAGCGTGTCAGTACGTGCAATAGCGCGTAGCCGACGATACCAAAGGCTGTGCCAAACACAAGTTGCTTGAAGAGGAGTTTGGCAGAGTCCAGCGTGAAAATTTGTTGGTAACCATTCAGAATCCCGCTTTCCAAGAGTCCGCTCGCCGCTAGGGCCAAGAAAGCTACTGTGAGCAAGGTACCGGTGACATCCGTGACCGCACTTTCAGACACGATAATGTCTTTGGTGGAAGGGTTATTGAAGCGGAGGCGTTTGAGGACAGGGATAATTGCGGCCGGGTCAGTTGATGAGAGAAGGGCGCCAAGTAGGATGGCGGTTGTGAAGCTGATGGCAAAACCGGTCCAGGCACCCAGGGCGTGGACGCCAAAAGCAAAGGCGATGGCGGTAAAACCTAGGCCTACAAAAGATAGCATCATGATCTTCCCAAAGAGCTTTTTGAAGTTTTCAAAGGGTGTCTCCAGACCACCGCCAAAGAGAATTAAGGTCGCACCAAAACCGACCAAGGCACCTAGGACAGCCTGGTTTTGGGTGACCGGTTCCAGGAGCGGCTGGGCGGCCATACCAAAGAACACCGCAATCACAAAGCTAGGTAGGGGGGTGCCGCGTGCCAGGTAGAAAATCCCAAAAGATAAGGAGAAAATCAAGGCAATTGAGAAAAATGTCATGAGTAACTCCGGCTCTCCGCTATGTTGAAACAGCCCAATGATGAGGGTCGAATAGGTACTTACAAAGGCCACGAGCGCCAAAACCAAGAGGAGTCTTAGGGTGGGGAAGAAGAATTTAGGCATAGATGCTAAGATGCAACCAAACGAGTATACGCCCCTAAAGTATATAGGTAAAGATTTTAGAGATTAGATCTTTCTTCATGTCATCCGTGTTGCCCACTTTTACGCTTAAACGATACGTGCGGTCTAAGCACGTCAGAATTCGGATTTTGGCAGATGGGAGTTGTGCGGTGACAGCACCTAAACGAGCTTCTGAGGCGGTTATTCGTCAGGCCGTGTTGAGTAAAATCACTTGGATTGAGGCGGCCCGTGAAAAACTTAAACGTCGGGCGAGTCCGTATTCTTGGCGGGGCACACCGGCTGAGCTGAAAACTTTCAAATCTTCTGCTCTTCGTCTAGCTAAAGACCGATTAGCTCATTTTAACCTGCTTTACCAATTTAAATTCACCAGACTTAGTATTCGTAACCAGCGGACGCGTTGGGGGAGCTGTTCAAGCACGGGGAGTTTGAGTTTTACCTACAAAATTGCGCTGTTACCCCCTCATCTTGCTGACTACATTATTGTGCATGAACTGTGTCACTTGGGGGAGATGAACCATTCATCACGTTTTTGGCAACTTGTCGCTCGGGCCCTGCCGGAGTATCGTAGTTTAAAACATGAACTAAATTATGGACCCAAACACCAACTCTAAACTAACCCCGGAACAGCAGAATATCTGTTTTATGAAGGGCACCGAGCCGCCTTTTAGTGGCAAATATTACGATCATCATGAGGAAGGTGAGTATATTTGCGTTAATTGTGGCCAGTCATTATTCGCCTCAGATGCCAAGTTTGATTCTGGCACAGGTTGGCCAAGCTTTGCAGATGTCGTGAGTCAGGGTAAGGTAGCCACGGAGCTAGACGAGAGCATGGGAACACGCAGAACTGAGGTAAAATGTGCCAATTGTGACGCTCACCTAGGTCATGTGTTTGAAGATGGACCAGCTCCAACAGGCTTACGCTATTGCATCAATTCATTAGCCCTCGATTTTAAACCTAAAAACTAATATGTCAAAATATTTTCTCATCGCTGCTTTGCTCCTAGCCGTGGGAGCGGGTTGTACTAACGTGACAGTGATCAATCCTGAGCCGTCTATCGATAATCCCGTTATTGAGCCAGAGCCTGTGGATGAGGATGAAACGGCTGAGATCGAAGATTTGATCACAGTTTCTACTCCGTTCATCAATGCCGAGATCAATAGCCCTGTGACTGTTGAAGGTGAAGCCAGGGGTAACTGGTATTTTGAAGCGTCCTTTCCGATTAAAGTTTACGATTCTAACCAGGTTTTGCTTGGTACCGGGATCGCCACGGCCCAAGGAGATTGGATGACGGTCAACTTCGTGCCTTTTACCGCGAGTATCACCTTCACACCCTCGACTACTGCCACTGGCACCCTCGTGTTAGAAAAGGACAATCCATCCGGTTTGCCAATTCATGACAATTCTTTAGTGATTCCTATCACTTTCTAGTCATTTAACCTAAAACTCCGCCTGAGCGGAGTTTTATGTTTGGCAAAATCTGTACACGGGGCTGAAAAAGTGCTAGGCTATTGGCCAAATTATGACTTTACTTGAAACTGCCACACAAAATTTACAAGCTGTTTTAGCCCAGGCGATTTTGTATACCCCGGAACATCGGGCCGTGGTGGTTTTTGATGAGTACAGTCAGTTGTCGACCTTGGTGGCTGCCGGTTACCGGCAGGCTTTGCCAGAAGCGACTTTTTTAGATTTTGAAAGTACTTCGGCCGAGCAAATTTTAGCTGTGTTGGCGGAGCTGCAGCCCGGTGATTTGGTGGTGTTAGTGCAGTCACTCAGTTTCCGATTAAACGAGTTTCGGTTACGCGTTGAGCTCTTCAAACAAGGTTTGAAAGTGATTGAACATCCGCATCTGTTCCGCATGCAAGGTCAGGACATGGAGGTGTATATCAACTCTTTAGCTTATGATTCTAGCTATTACCGCGTAGTTGGGAATAAGCTCAAACACCTGATTGATGCCGCGGGTTCGGCTAGGGTGGAGAGTGGGGGAGCAACTTTGGATTACACCACTAAATTTGAAGATGCTAAATTGAATATTGGCGATTATTCCGGCATGAAAAATGTGGGTGGCCAGTTTCCGATTGGGGAGGTGTTTACGGAGGCTCAGGATTTGAGTGGCGTAAACGGAGAGGTCAGGATTTTTGCTTTTGGCGATACGAATTTCAAGGTTAATTTGCCCGCTGAGCCAATTACTCTAGTTATTGAAGCCTCAAAAGTGGTAGCAGTTAAGAACAGTACGCCAGATTTCGATCTGGTCATTGCGCAAATCAAAGCTGATGAAGAGGTTTGGGTTCGTGAATTAGGTTTCGGCATGAACCGAGCTTTTAGCCGGGAGCAGCACGTGGCGGATATCGGCACGTATGAACGCATGTGCGGCATTCACTTATCCCTTGGCGCCAAGCACTCCATCTACGCCAAGCCCGGCATGAAACGCCGTGAAGGTCAGTATCACGTGGACGTCTTCGCCGTCACAGATCAAGTTTATCTAGACGATACCCTAGTGTACGCCAACGGAGCTTACCAAGTATAAAGAAAACGCGGCCGGCATCATGTTGATGCCGGCCGCAGTGTTTGCGGCCTTTAGCCGACGATCATGCCGCGTGCCAATCCGAGATTCATCAAGCCTTTGGGGTGAATGATCCCCGCTGCCTCTGGTTTCATGAGCTCCCTCACTAATTGCGGGGTAAGGAGATAGAGAATGTCATCTACCTCCTGCGCTCCTGGGTGAGTATTGGCGCTCATGGCTTCCAGCAATGCTTCGAGCCTGAGTCTTTTCGGCTGCAGGATGTAGAAGAACTCGGGTGAGCCGCGGCGCGTCAGTTCACGCGCTGCGCCAATGGGAGTAATCTCCCAATCAATGTCGGCAATTTCTTCTCGTGCCTCTTCCTCCATGGCTGCGTGTAGCACGGCCTGTAGTTGGACGCGTCCGTATTTGTCCGGAGTCTGCGCCTCCACGTGGCGCCAGTTCACGGCGCCGGAAGCAGCGCAGACTCGGCCAGTGTTGAGGCCGTTCACGGCGCGGCCCCGCCGCGTGATCATGAATTGCCCTCTATCCTCCAGCCAGATCACACTGCAGACTCCCAGTCTGTAGCGCACGAGCGGACTGCTGAAGTCTGGACAGCGGCCGGTGTAGCCGTCCAGATCACGGATGCGCTTGCAGCCGGTTTGCTGGAGCTCGGCTAACGCCGCTTGCACGTCTTCGGGGTCGTCGGGCCGTGACTCGATGATCACATTACCAGCGTCCATGCTCATTCTGGCATCCGACCACTTGTCTTTGGTCAGGGTGACGGCAACGCTGCTTGCCGTGTGGGCCAAGTCGCACAGGCCAGCCACCGACTCATCGTATGTCAGGCCTGCGAGATTCAGGCGATGCTGGGCGTAGGTCAGCGCCGCTGCCGGAATGCCATAGGCTGGTGCCCTTTTCTGGAGGTAGGCGCTGACGTCGCTCCCCATGACGTCGGACGTCAGTTCGAATGGTAGTTTCTGTTCGCCGGCAGCGGATACGAATCGCATGTAGTATTGAGCCACGGCCGCCTGCACCTGCGCCATGAAGGGCGCCGGGTCAGGCACGGTCCAGCTCTCTGGTTTGTCAGTCAGACTGACCGTCGTATAGCGGGGGATGCGGATCTTGCCACCCAGGTGTTCTTCACTTGGGATGACACTGTATTTGCGGTTGACAGACTCGGCCATGTTCGTTACCTCCTAGGTCGGAAAACCGACACTGGAGCTTAGCTTGATTGCAAGTTTTGGTCAAATGACCAGGCGTTTAACGGCCAAATATTCATGCTATAATTCCTGCAAATTGGAGGATTATGCTGAATGAACTTTTTTTAGAGATTTCTATTGTAATTTTGACAGCTAGTTTGTTGTCATTGTTGGCGCACCGCTTACGTCAGCCGCTGATTATTGCTTACATTCTGACGGGTATTATCGCCGGTCCTGGCTTGTTGGGTCTGGTGCAATCGGTGGATCTGTTTGAGACATTGTCCTCAATTGGCATTGCTTTGCTGTTGTTTATCGTGGGCTTGAATCTTAACTGGCGCAACATCGCGGAGGTCGGCAAGGTGGCGCTCGTGATTGGTTTTGGTCAGGTGCTGTTTACTTCCATTATCGGTTGGCTGATTGGTGTGGCTTTAGGTTTCGATTACATTACAGCCGGTTTTTTGTCAGTGGCCTTTGCCTTCTCTTCCACCATCATCATCGTCAAGCTATTGACCGACAAAGAAGATTTGGAGAGATTGTACGGACGTATTGCTATCGGCATGTTGATTGTCCAAGACCTGATCGCCATGCTCATTTTGATTTTCTTGGCCGCTTGGCAGGACGGCGGGAGCTGGTCAGCGATTTTGACCGTGTCTCTTGGCAAGGTCGCGCTCGTGATCGGAGTCCTATTCTTAGTTGCCAAGTTCCTCATCCCGCATCTGTTCCGGTACGCTGCCAAGTCGACGGAGTTACTCTTTGTTTTAGCCCTAGCCTGGTGCTTTGCCATTGCGTCCGCCTTGCACATGCTAGGTTTTGGCATCGAAATTGGTGCCTTGTTGGCGGGTATTAGTTTGGCCGGTAGTGGTTTCCAGCATGAAATTGAAGCCAAGGTCAGAGTTTTACGTGACTTTTTCCTGGTTATTTTCTTTATCGTCCTTGGCACGCATCTGACTGCTGGAGATCTTTCCCAACTCTGGTTACCAAGTTTAGTCTTTAGTTTATTTATCCTGATCGGCAACCCGTTGATTGTGCTGGTGCTCATGCGTGTCCTTGGTTATCACCCCAGAACTGGTTTTTTGGTGGGTACCACCGTGGCTCAGATCAGCGAATTTTCGTTTATTGTAATTGCGGGTGGTGTGACTATGGGTGTTATTCCCGCATCAAATTTGGCTCTAACTACTGTAGTGGGCTTGGTGACCATTGCTGGTTCCTCTTACCTGATCTCTTACAACGAAAAGATTTTCGATTTACTGACCAAGTTGTTACCATTTTTGCAGCATCAGAAAAATGACGCCGATGATGCACCGGATGTGGCTCCAGAAATCGTCATGTTAGGCTACGACAGAATGGGCAAGAAAGTGCTACCCATGATCCAAGAAATCACAGATAACTATTTGGTAGTCGATTATAATCCGGCTGCTATTGAAGCCCTGGAACATAACGGCGTCAGAGCCATTTATGGCGATGTCGGTAATGAAGATCTGCTCAAGTTCATTAAAGCTGATAAAGCCAAAATGGTCATTTCCGCCATTCCTGACATGGCGGTGAATGAAGACATTATGGACTTTGCCCGTAATCGTAAGGCTAAAGGCTCATTCATTCTCACCGTCAAATCTTCTGAAGATGCTGTTAAAGCGTATGCGCTCGGTGCCACCTTTGTCATTGTTCCCTCGATCCTGGGCGGCGAACATTTTGCGCAGCTGTTGAAAAAGAAGAAGACACTCCGGCCACAGTGGGGTAATCTTGGCAAGAAGGATTTACAAAACCTAACTCACTCTGAATTCTAATCGCGGTTTAATAAATCTCGCTGCTATGAATATTGAACAACGTCGAGGTATGCCAGATTCCGACGTCCCAGAGTTAGCCGAAGATTCGGCCAGCGAGGACGCTGAAGTTGTGGTTTCCACCGTTGAGGACAACGAATATGAAGAACTCGGCTTTGATTCTAAGGCACAAATGGAACAAGCTAAGGCTCTAAATGCTGCGATCGTGAAAGAGCAGGATGTCGCCAAGGCTGATCAGCTAAGAGCTGAACTTAAAGCTTTGTTAGATGATACAGATGGTGAAACCACCGGTTCTGCTATGTCCGGCAAGCTCGATACTTTACTTACTAAGGCGGCTGAGAAAGCAGAAACACGTGGCGTGAATCCTGCTCAGCCTTCCACTCATGAGAAAGTTCCCGGTCTTCAGAAGAGAATGGAGCGCGGTGAGTTCGAGCATGGTCTTGAAAATGCTGCATTTCGTGTTCAGCTGGATACGGCGAATGATTTACTCAATCAACTCAAGACAACTAAGGACATGGCCAAGGGTGATGAGTTACGACGGGAGCTTTTTGAACACTTTGAAACAATAAAAAAAATACAGGCCAAAAAAGATAGGAAACAATATGAGAGGTCTCTGGAGCCTGAGTTCAGCGACCGAGCCGAGCGTAATACGTTCGATGCTAATATTCAGCAAGAGGTTGTACAACTAGCCGAGAAGTTTATGTCAGGGGTAGCTGAATTGACTGCGGGACCTGATATCGTTGAGCCAGATGCTAGTCCCGAAGAATTAGAGGCTAAACAGCTTGCTGAGGAGGATGCCAAAGTGAAAGCCTACGAACAAGCCGATACTGAGGTTTTCGGTGCTGGCGAAGAGAGCGGGCGAGAGGTCGCTTAATAACCTCTTGACACCTAGAATTAGCAGTCTATAATACAGACTGCTAATTTGTTTTCTGGGGGAACGTGGTTTCCATTACGTTTATGAATACCCGTCAGGCACAAATCTTAAAACTCATCGTGGATGAGTATATCCGTACCGCTGAGCCAGTTAGCTCTAAGCAGCTGTGTGAGCGGTATAACTTAACCTGTTCGTCGGCGACTGTGCGTAATGACATGGCAGTGCTGGAAGAGTTACAGCTCATTGCTCAACCATATACTTCGGCCGGACGTGTGCCTACAGAAAAGGCTTATCGTCTGTACATTAAAGAAGGTCAGGCACAGAAGGCGGCTCGGCCGGCGGCCAAAAACATTCGTATCAATATTACGGTCAGACGGGCACCTCGGGCACCCACACCAGAAGAGCGCTTGGCGCAGATGGGTCAGGCGGTGGCTAGAGAATCTGGAGAGGCGGTCATGCTAGCGACTAATCGACCTTGGAGTACCACCCTTGGTTTGGCAAATCTCTTGCGTAAGCCGGAGTTCCAGTCCGGCAGTGCCATTCTGCTCTTGGCAGAAAGTTTGGAAAGATTCGATGCTGCCTTTAGGGACATCCTCGGCACAGCTACGCATGAAGTCACAGTCCTGCTGGGTGATGACAATCCGCTCGGCAATGAAATGGCCTCGGTAGTCGTTAAAAGCGATCTCGGTCAGGGCGTGGAAGGTGTGCTCGGAATTGTGGGGCCACTCAGAATGGATTACAACCGCAACATCGCCTTATTGACCCAAGCTAAAAAAGTTCTTGAACAACCTTTACTCTCGCTATGACAGAAGATGAAAAACTCAAGACTGAAGACTCTACTCAGGCATCCGTCCCACCTGACCCATCCGTCGAATCTGTCCCATCAGATCTTCAGGCTCAGTGCGCCGAGTACCTCGCAGGTTGGAAACGTGCGCTAGCTGATTACGAGAATTTGCAAAAGATGAATGCACAAACTCGCGATACTGATCGCCGTCGTGTGCGTTCATCACTCGCTGAAGAGCTGTTGCCGGTGATCGATAACTTTGGCTACGTCATGAAGCATGTGCCTAGTTTGGAAGGCTGCTCAGACGAGTTCAAAAAAACTTTTGACACCTGGGTGCAAGGCATTGGTCACATTGACCGCCAATTTGCCGAGGCCTTGAAGGGCATGGGCGTTGAGCCCATTGCCACTGTCGGTCAGAAGTTTGATCCAAACCTCCACGAATCTGGTGGCTCAAAGCAAGACGAGTCCAAGCCAGACGGCGAAGTGCTCGATGAAGTCATTAAAGGCTGGAAACTCGGTGATGTCGTCCTTCGCCCCGCTAAGGTGATCGTGAATGAGAAAATTATTACTAAATAACATATGTCTAAAATTCTAGGAATCGATTTGGGGACTACAAACTCGTGTATGGCGGTGATGGAGGGTGGACAGCCTAAGGTGCTTGAAAATAAGGAGGGTATGCGCACTACGCCGTCTATGGTGGCGGTGAGCAAGGCGGGTGAGCGTGTGGTTGGTGTGCCGGCTAAGCGTCAGGCGGTGACCAATCCTAAGAACACTTTGTACTCCGTGAAGCGTTTGATCGGTCGCCGTTTTAGTGATGAGGCTGTACAGCGTGATATTAAGTTGATGCCGTTTGATATCGTCCAAAAAGGGGAAGGTGTTGCTATCAAGCTTGGCGACAAAGAGTCTTCACCTCAAGAAATTTCAGCCATGATTCTTGGTAAACTTAAAGCTGATGCAGAAGAGAAGCTTGGTGAGAAGATTACGGAGGCGGTTATCACCGTGCCGGCTTACTTTGATGATGCACAGCGTCAGGCTACCAAAGACGCTGGCGAAATTGCGGGCTTGAAGGTCATGCGTATTATTAACGAGCCTACAGCCGCTGCTTTGGCTTACGGTTTTGACAAGAAAGTCGGTCAGAAGATCATGGTTTACGATTTGGGCGGTGGAACTTTTGACGTGTCTGTTCTAGATGTGTCAGAAGGCACTGTCGAGGTACTCGCGACTAACGGTGATACGCATTTGGGTGGTGATGACTTTGATTTGATCGTCATGCGCCACATCATTGAGGAGTTCAAGAAGCTTGAGGGCGTTGATATTTCTAACGACCCTTTGGCGATGCAACGTATCAAGGACGCCGCTGAGCGCGCCAAGATCGAGCTATCGACAGCCCAAGAAACTGAGATCAATCAACCATTTATTACCTCTGGCGCTGAAGGTCCTAAGCATTTGGTCTTGAAGTTAAGCCGGGCTAAGTTTGAGGAACTGGTGAAGCCTTTGGTTGATAAGACATTTGGTCCAGTTAAGCGCGCCATTGAAGATGCAAAATTGGGTAACGCCGATATCGCCGAGATTGTCATGGTGGGTGGTATGACCCGCATGCCGCTGGTGTTGAAGCAGGTGGAAGATTATTTCGGCAAGAAACCGAACGTGTCCGTTAACCCTGACGAGGTGGTTGCAATCGGTGCCGCAGTTCAGGCCGGTGTGTTGCAGGGCGACGTCAAGGACGTACTTTTGCTGGACGTCACACCATTGTCACTCGGTATTGAGACCATGGGCAGCGTGTTTACTAAGTTGATCGACAGAAACACTACGATCCCGACGTCAAAATCACAGACCTTCTCCACAGCCGCGGATAACCAACCTGCAGTAACTATTCGTGTCGCCCAAGGTGAGCGCCCAATGTTTGGTGACAACAAGATGCTAGGTCAGTTCGATCTGGCCGGCATTCCACCTGCACCACGTGGTGTTCCGCAAATCGAGGTGAAGTTCGATATCGACGCTAACGGTATTTTGCACGTGTCTGCGACTGACAAAGCTTCCAACAAGTCACAGACTATCACGATTACTTCTTCTTCCGGTTTGTCTAAGGAAGAGATCGAAAAGATGAAAGCTGATGCCGAAACGCACGCTGAAGAAGACAAGAAGAAGCAGGAGATGATTGAGGTTCGCAATTTGGCTGAGACTACCGTTTACACCGTTGAGAAGATGCTCGATGAGTATAAGGACAAGTTGTCTGATGAAGAGAAGCAGAACATGACGGATAAGATTGCTGCGGTGAAGGCTGTGAAAGACGGTGAGGATATCGAGGCTATTAAAACTGCCGCTGAGGCTTTGAACAAGGATGCCCAAGCCATTGGTGCCAAGATGTACCAGTCTTCGCCAGAGGCTACGGCTGACAAGCCAGCAGAGGAACCATCAACCGCCAAAGACGCCGAATTCACAGAAGACAAACCAGGCGATGACTCTGCTACCCAGGCCTAGTTTAATCTTTATTCTTTCCTCTTTAATCTTCAGTCGGTATGATCACCAAAGAATACGCATTGTTTTGTGAGTTCGCGACGATGTCAGTGAATGGCATGCAGAGTTACATGCACGTTTTTGATCGTACAGCGTATCCAGCTGGCTCTCCGATTGTGTTGCGAGGCTTCTTTGCCACGCGCATTGTCGGTTTGCCACCAGAGGGCAACATGGAGATCTACTTAACGGATAGCTCGAATACTTTGATTGACAAAGGTCAGCTGTTTAAGAACACCGTCAAAGGTCCAGGTTCCAATATTGTTATCCGGATTGGGGGCGTGCAAGTTCCTGGGGCGGGGGAGTATAGTGTTTGGGGCCGAGTAGACGGGGGAGAGCCGATTAAACTGTGTACTTGGACCGTAGAGGAAAAGGCCGCAACTAAGGCCGCTTAACTAACGATTATGTCATTTATCGACTCCCTCAAAGCCATGTTCAGCGCCAAGTCAAAAACTGCCACTCCAGCTGCTGACGCTTGTTGCGATCATGACCAGGCTGGTTCAGATGCTCACAAGGAGGAGTGTTGCGCGGACGGTTCCGGAGCTTGTTGCAAGCCGGGTGCAGAAGGTAAGACCTGTTCAACAGAGGGTTGAGATGAAGACGGGTGTTGCAAGTAAACTTAAAGTTTATGTCTGTTTTTAGTAAGTTGCTCCAGTGGAAATTACGGTGGGCCGCCTTAACGGGATTTTTTACGCTCATCGTCTTGCCATTGGGGCGACTTATCTTCGGACGTAAAGGCAGAAACTCAAAGTCTAAATCAGCCACTGACAAAGAGGTGATCGATATCGACGCGGAGGAGATCAAGGGATAATCTGTATTTTTGTGGCAAGGGATTTTTATCAAACTTTAGGCGTGTCTAAGACAGCTTCGCAAGCTGAGATTAAGGCTGCGTTTCGTAAATTAGCGCATGAGCATCACCCGGATAAAGGGGGAGAGGAGAGCAAATTTAAAGAGATTAATGAGGCTTACCAAGCTTTGTCAGATACTGACAAGCGTGCCCGTTACGATCAGTTTGGTTCAGCGGAGGGTCCCCAGGGTTTCCCGGGTGGTTTTGATCCTAACGCTTTTGGTGACTTGGGTGACATTTTTGGAAGTTTTTTTGGTGGTGGTGGCCGGACCAGAACGCCTAAGGGTCAAGATGTGGAGATGGAGATGTATTTAAGTTTCAAGGAGTCCGTGTTTGGCGTGGCTAAGGAAGTTAATTTGAACAAGACAAATACTTGTGCCCGTTGCGGTGGTCAGGGTGCAGAGCCAGGTACCAAGCTAAAAACTTGCGATACTTGCAAAGGAAAAGGCTTTACCATGGCGACACAGCGCACCATTTTAGGCGCGGTGCAAATGCGGGTCGCTTGTCAGCCGTGTGATGGTCGCGGTGAAATTCCTGAGACTAAATGTCATGAATGTCAGGGTCAGGGTATTGCCCGCGGACGCAAAACCTTACGCGTCGACATTCCAGCCGGTGTTGAAGACGGCATGCAAATGCGCGTGCGGGGTGAAGGTGAAAGCATCGGCACGCAGGGCGAGCCGGGTGATTTGTATTTGCGTCTTAGAGTTTCACCGGATCAGCGTTTTGTTCGTGATGGCACCACAATTTATTTCAAGAAGAAAATCGGCTTTACGCAGGCGGCCTTGGGTGACACTGTGCAAGTGGATACTGTTGACGGCCTAGTCAGTATGAAGATCCCACCTGGCACGCAAAGTGGGGATGAATTACGTTTGCGCGGCAAAGGCGTACCAAGTAACCGCGGCCGCGGCGATCAAATTGTCAGCATTCAAGTCGTGACACCTACCAAGCTAGATAAGCACACTAAGCAACTATTAGAAGATTTAAAACTACGTGAAGATTAGCGTATACTGGGAGGAGTATGCTTCAGTCAGTGATGGCGTGGTTGGTAGCGGCGCAAGCTTTAGTGGTTTGGGATGCCTTGGTGGCCGCGAGTATTTTTATTGCGAGTGTTGCTTTTGCGTTTACCTTGGGACGGAATTCGATCATCGTGTCATTCGTGGCGGTGGTCTTGGCTGGTCTGGTTGCTCATTTATTTCCGGATGTCGGGAGTTTGAGTTTTCTAGCTAGTTTGTCAGCTGAACACTTTAAGATTTTAGTCTTTGGGGTGGCCACGATCATTTTCGGTTTAGTCTTTAGGCGAAACCGCTTTTTTGAGCCGTACATTATTCCCACCGGTTTAGAACGTTTTGTGTTTGCCGCAGTCTTGGCCGGATTGATCATTGTAATCATTGGTTCTTTTGTAGATCCCGAGACTTTAAGCATTTACGTCAGACAGTTATTCGTCAGTCCATTAGCCCGCTTAGCCTGGCTATTAGCCCCCGTCATCATGATGGCGATCTTTAGAGGTGACAACGCCTAAAATTTGCCAAAATTAGCAAATTAGTGTAGTTTTCTCCTCTCGGTATTCACGCCGAGAGGAGGTTTAAATGTCAGGAGTTTTGGGCTACGAGGGTGATCTGCGAAACTTGAACACCGGCGAGCGGTTCGCTTTTGTAACCAAGGAGGGTTCTGCTGCCTTTGGGAGTGTGCTGATGGACGAGGATCGTCCAGTTCCGCTCGGAACTTGGTTTGGGGAGGCGCACATGACGCATTTCTGGCGGCGAGAGGTGGACTCGTCAGCACTACAGCCTGTCGTGGTCGGGTTGACCACTAGGCCACCGGCTCATAGCAAGCGTAAGCCTGATGTCAGATCCTTGGTAACAGAGTGGTTTGATGTTGTGCGGGTAGAGAATTACCGTCAGGTCATCTGGCAAGAGTTTCTGAGCAAACTTCAACCTCAAGATCGTGAGTTGCTACAGACGCCACCAACTGAGTTCCGGCACATCTCTGCGTTGGCGAGCACTTGGTCGCAACCTTTTCCGGCACTGGGGCAGTCGATTCGACTGACAGCTCCGGGTCATGCCGCCGTTCAGTTAGTCGTGGTTGGCGTACGGATTGAAAGCGGCATGTTGACCTTTCAGTTCGCGCGTGGACACGCCTTCGCCGGACACGCCGACGTTGCCGCAATCACGCGGCATGTCAGCACCACCAAAAATCAGTGGACGGTGCCATATCACGACTACTACATGACGCCTGTCATTGCCGCGGTGAGCAACCCAGCTCGGTGACGGCACGTAAGCCCGCCTTAGTTAAGCAACTGAGGCGGGTTTCCCTACATTTTGTAACGTTATGCGTTTGAATGGTTAATACTAGATAAGTATGGCTAGTGACTTTTCGTCTTTCTATACCAAACATTTTGATGCGATTTATCGCTTCGTATATTTTAGAGTATCCCAAAATAAGGCGGTTGCTGAAGATCTAACGGCAGATATCTTTGTTTCAGCCTTTAAGGCCTTTGCTGATTTTGATCCAACACGCGGAGAGAAGGCTTGGATCATGACCATTGCTAGAAACAAAGTGATTAACTACTGGCGGGACAAGAAGGAGGCGGTCGATGTTGACGACGTGGCTTTCACCCTGGTGGGAGAGGACGGCAAACATACGGTTGAGGTTGCCGATGACCTAGAGCATTTGCGGGCCGCCATGGCAGAACTTAAGCCGAATGAACGCACGTTAATCGAGAAAAAGTACTTGCTGGGCTACAGATATAAGGAAATCGCCGATAGTCTAGAGAAACAAACTGGGTCAGTCCGGGTAGAAACACATAGAGCCATGCAGAAGTTAAAGGCGCTAATGAAGAAACACGTATGATTTTCTTAAAAGCAAAATTAGCTCGTTGGCGGAAGGCTAGTCGCCCTGATCCTGTGTTTAAACAGGCTTTATTAGAGCGTTTGGCGGTGCTTGAGGCCGAGCTACGTCCAGTTCAGACCCGGACCTATGCGCCTAGTTTGAGGTTTGCTTTTGCGTCATTGGTTTTGGTGGTCGGAAGTTTTGTGGGTTTGAGTACGTATGCGTATAGCGCCCCAGCCGTGAGTGAGGGTAATGTTCTGTACCCTGTGAAGCGGGCCCTTGAGGAAGTCCAGGGTGACTTTAAACACACGCCAGAGTCACACGCTAAATTCCGTGCCAAACAATTAGAACGCCGCGTGAAGGAATTAAATCATCAGCTCAAGCGTGAGCAGACTTTAACGCCGGAGATGGTCGTAGCTTTGACCGAGAGTTTAAACATCGCTGTGACTGAATTCAAAGCTTTGAAAAATGATGAAGTTGGCAAGACTCTCATCAAGACCAGACTCAAACATCAGATCTTACTTGCTCTGGAGTCGGTGAGAAACCGGATTGCAGCTTCAGACCTGCCAGAGCCTGACAAGAGCGAATACTTACGCGCCATGAACTTACGCCTAGATAGACTCCAAGACACCCCCACAGCCGCACCTTAATTTATAAGGCGCGGCTGTTTTGTTGTCGGCTCTATTCACGGCGGTAAGCGGTGGAGCGCATCCCACCGCGGTCTGTTGAGGCTGACAGTTTTCAGGAAATTCGGCGAGAGCGAAGGAATAGCAAAACAACTCCAGCCGATACTATAACTGTACGGACGGGTCGTCTATCTGTCCGTACAGTTGAACGATAAAGAATCGGTTGGGATTTGTTTTGCCCGTAGCGACGACGAATTTCAGTCTCGACAGACCTAAAGGTGGGAGCTTGAAAGGTTTTCTTTGGATACTTTCTTTGTCCTACAAAGAAAGTATCTCCCCCGGAAGGGGATGCGGCCGTAGGCCGATAATTAGCTTTAATGTCGAAGGGAAGTTGAGGGTTTGACTGGCCATGCAATTGGCTCTTTGCAACTTCGCCAGTTGCTAGTACCCTAGGGGTAACTATGTCATCAATTAAACTTTTCAATACTTTAGGCAGGCAGGAGCAGGAATTTAAGGCCATCAAGCCTGGGCACGTGGGTTTGTATACTTGCGGGCCAACTGTGTATGACCGCGCTTCAATTGGCAATCTTAGAGCTTACGTGTTTTCAGACACGTTGCGGAGAGTGTTTGAGCAATCGGGTTATCAAGTTACTCAGGTGATGAACATCACCGATGTCGGTCACTTAGTGAGCGACGCTGATGAAGGTCAAGATAAACTTGAGAAGGGTGCGGAGCGTGAAGGTAAGACCGCTTGGGAAGTGGCTGAGACTTACACGCAGTTATTTATGGCGGATTTAAAGCGCTTAAACGCTTTGACTCCTACCGTCATGCCTAAAGCCACGGATCATATCGCCGAACAGATCGCGATGATTAAAGCTATTGAGGATCAGGGTTTGACCTATCAAATTGCCGACGGAGTTTATTTTGATACGTCCAAGCAGCCGGGTTACGGCCGCCTGTCCGGTCAGAGTATGGCGGAGAAGGCAGCTGGAGCCAGAGTAGAGATTGGCGATAAACGTCAGGCGAGCGATTTTGCCTTGTGGAAGTTTTCGCCAAGTGAGAGACCCTTCGACGGCGCTCAGGATGGCGTCGTTGCACGACGCCACATGGAGTGGAACTCTCCTTGGGGCAAGGGCTTCCCGGGCTGGCATATTGAATGTTCAGCCATGGCGGAAAAATATTTAGGTTTACCGTTTGATGTGCATACCGGCGGTATCGACCATATTGCGGTACACCATGAAAATGAAATCGCTCAAGCAGAAGCGGCTAGAGGAGTGCTTGAAGCTAATTACTGGTTGCACAACGAATTTTTACTTATTGACGGTGGCAAGATGAGTAAGTCGTTGAACAATACTTACAGTTTGGATGATCTGGCCGCGAAAGGTATTTCTGCTTTAGCCTTCCGTTACTTTGTCTTAGGCGCTAATTACAAATCTAAACTCAATTTCACTTGGGAGGCGGTTCAGGGGGCGCAGAATGCGCTTGATAAGCTTGTCGATACTGTTAGGGGCTGGGACCAGCCAACTGAGCTAGATCAAGCTAGTTGGGACGAATTTTTGGAGCACTTGAGTCAGGATCTGGATACCACCACCGGTCTAGCTTTAGTCTGGAAATTAGTTGGCAATGAATCGTTAAGTAGTGCAGTCAAAGCCGCAACTTTGCTAAAGTTTGATGAGATTCTCGGCCTAGCCCTGGAAGATGTTGTGGCGAGACCGGTGAAAATCTCGGCTGAAGCGGAGGCGCTTTTGGCGGAGCGTCAACAGGCGCGTCTGGACAAAGACTTTGCCAAATCAGATAGTTTACGGGATACTCTCGCTGAACTTGGGCTGCTGGTAGAGGACACGGCAGACGGTCAACGGGTACGCGAATCACGTTAACCCGACTAATTCTTTGTACGTACACTATGGCAGACACCTATACCACGACCACCAGAACCAGTTACGGTCAACGCATCATGAACTCCATTAAAGGAGTTTTGTTCGGGATCGTAATGTTCCTAGCCTCGTTTGGAGTTTTGTACTGGAATGAAGGTCGGGCTGACATGTCAGACGTAGCTAAGAAAGCGGTAGTGATTGAGGCTAGCAACGTGGCGGCTAACACCGGTGCTGACGGTACTTTGGTATCGGCCACGGGTACGGTGACAGCTGACACCTTGATTGGTGATGATCTGTTTCTGAAGCCAGGTCCATTTTATAGCGTGAGTAGAAACGTCGAGGTTTTTGCCTGGGTAGAAACTTCAACGTCAACTACCAAAAATAACACTGGTGGATCATCAACCACGGAGACCACTTACTCATACAAGAAAGAGTGGACTAATTCTCCTGCTGATTCCAGCAAGTTCCACGTACCAGAAGGCCACACTAACGTCATGGCAGATATTAGTGATGCCAGCAAGACGGTACCAACCGCTATGCTAGAGCAGTACAACTTTTCGCCACAGGCCGCTAAGGCGCCCGCCCCAACTCAGTTGAGTTTGCAGGCGGCAAATTTGTCACTCACCTCTAACGCTAGTTTGGTGGATGGGACGACTTTTATCTTTGTACGCAACAGCACCACGGGCACTTACTCAGCACCTGAGTTAGGTGATGTCCGCGTTAGTTACAGCACCCTAGCCGTACCATTTGAAGGTACATTGTTTGGTAAGTTGAACGGCAGCTCGATTGACGCTTACGTGACTCCTAAGGGCGACACTTTGTACCGCGCTTTCTTGGGTGGCCATGATCAAGCCGTAGCTAAACTGCATTCTGAGTACACCGCTTCACTTTGGGGCTTGCGTTTAGTTGGTTTCCTCATGATGTGGATGGGCTTGAGTGCCTTGTTTGGACCAATTAGTATCATTCTAGACTTCTTGCCGATCTTTGGCACCATTAGCCGCAGCGTGATTGGTATGGTGACCTTTGCGGTAGCGTTTGTGCTGAGCTGTGTGACGATTGTGATTTCCGCGATTCTTCACAGCTTAATTGCGGTGATTGTAGTGTGTGTTCTCTTGTTAGCTGCCGCCATTGGTGGGGGAGTTATGTGGAAGAAAAAGCAGGGCGCTAAAAAGCCAGCGGCGACTCCAGCTACCTAAGCCGAAATCTTGGCACAAATTGTGCTAAAATATCGGCATGTCTACTGAACGAAAAGAAGGCGTTAATTTGTTGAATCCTGAAACCCCTGCTCATTCTCCTGAGCAGGGGTTAGAGTTATCTGGTGAGTCACCAGAGTTTGCGGCTACAGTTACCGAGACTCCCAGGGTTGATCAACAGCATTTAGCCAACGTAAAATCCACCATCTCTGCCTCAGATCCGCAGCCCACGGAAATCGCTAAAGATCCGAGTTTGACGGAGATCGAAAATATTTTGTCAGAAAATTTGGGGGATATTTATTCGCAGTTACCGGAGTCAAAACGTGAGGCCTTCAGGGTGAAGGGGGAGGAGATCGCTAAAACCGTCCAGACCATGTTGCAGGGCGCCAAGGTGAAGACCCACAAAATTTTGCAGTTAGTCAGCTCCTGGTTAGGTATGATCCCGGGCGTGAATTTATATTTTTTGCGGCAAGAAGCTAAGATTAAGCTAGATAAGCTGCTGGATTATCAGGCGGAGCAGGCTAAACTTTCATCCAACGACCTGTAATCAGTCTTATGACGTTCCAAGCTTTGTTAGCTGAATTGTTACCCTGGGTTATTGCGTTTGGTCTGATTGGCTTCAGTTGTTTGTTTGCTTTTTGGTATTTGCGGAACGTGTTGATTAAGCGTGCGCATACCCGCGGCGGTGAAGACGTTTTGACGACTTTGCGGATTACTATTCCACGGTTTAAAAATGAAGAAGATACCCGTCAGAATGATAACGCGGCCGGAGTGAAAGAGAAGATTGCGATTGCAGAAACTTTGTTTGCAGCCATTGGTGGCCTCAAGCCAGATAGCGGTTTATGGGCTTGGTTAGTGGGGAGAACGGATAGCTTTGCGCTAGAGATTGTGGCGCATGAAAAATTGGTGACTTTTTACGTGACTGTACCGCGCCGTTATCAGGAATTTGTGGAGCAGCAGATTCATGCGCAGTGGAGTGACGCCTTTGTAGAGCCAGTTGAAGATTTTAACATTTTTTCACCGCTTGGTACGGTGGTGGCTGGTTACATTAAGTTTAAACGCGAGCATATCTTGCCGATCAAGACTTACAAGGAGATGGACGGCGACCCGCTGAACGCCTTGACCAACGCCTTATCAAAAGTTGGAGAGAGTGACGGCGTAGCAATTCAGTATGTCATTCGTCCGGCTGCCAACGGATGGCGAGCTTTGGGTACCAAGATTGTGCGGAATATGCAGCAAGGCATGAGTTTTGCTCAAGCTAAGTCTGGCAAGCCGGCCACAGGTTTATTTGCCTCTAAAGAGCAGGCAGACAAAGCCAAAGAGAAGTTGCGGGAACGTAAATTGTCAGCCGCTGAAACCAAAATGCTAGAAGGCATTGAGAATAAGCTGAGCAAGGCCGGACTAGAAACCACTATTAGAGTCGTGGCCTCAGCCGCGAGCACGGAAGAGGCGCAAATGTACTTAACCAACGTCTTACAGGCGTTTGGTCAGTACAGCATTTATGAGTACGGTAATGCGCTAGAAAAGAGCATCCCATCTTCCAGAAAAGGCATTATGGAAGGTTTTATTTTTAGAACTTTCAATCCGAGCTATAAGGTTTTGCTCAACACTGAAGAATTAGCGGGTTTGTGGCACTTACCTTTGCCAACTTCCGAAACGCCGAATATCCGCTGGATGAGTGCCAGAACAGCTCCAGCGCCCATTAACATTCCTAGCAGCGGTTTGCATGTTGGCTTTAACGTTTACAGAGGTCGCAAAACGGAGATTCACATGACAGATTCAGACCGGCGTCGTCACTTGTACATCATTGGTAAAACTGGTTCCGGTAAGACCGAGTTCATTAAGAACATGGCCATTCAGGATATCAGAAACGGTAAAGGCGTGGCTGTCATTGATCCTCACGGCGATTTGGCGGATGACTTAATGGGTTTGATTCCCAAAGAGCGTTTAGATGACGTGGTGTATTTCAATCCGTCAGATTTGGAGCGTCCCATGGGCTTGAACATGTTGGAAGCGCCAGATGAAAGCATGCGCGATTTTGCGGTTCAGGAAATGATCAGTATTTTTTACATGCTGTTTCCGCCCGAGATGATCGGCCCCATGTTTGAGCACCAAATGCGTAACTACATGTTGACCTTGATGGCGGACGTGAATAATCCCGGTACGATTGTGGAGATTCCCCGCATGATTTCTGATGATGCTTTCCAAAAAGCTTGGGTCGCTAAGGTTAAGGATCCACTAGTTAGATCTTTCTGGGAAGATGAAATGGCTAAAACTTCTGATTATCACAAGAGTGAAATGATGGGGTACTTGGTGTCTAAGGTGGGTAGGTTTGTGGAGAATGAAATGATGCGGAATATCATTGGTCAATCCAAATCTGCTTTCAATTTCCGGGACATCATGGATAACCAGAAGATTTTGTTGGTGAACTTGTCTAAGGGTAAAACGGGAGAGGTTAACGCTTCACTGCTTGGTTTGATTTTGGTGGCTAAGTTGCAGATGGCGGCGTTTACTCGGGCTGATATTCCAGAGAGTGAACGTAAAGATTTTTATTTGTATATCGACGAATTCCAAAACTTTGTTACACCGTCCATTGCGACAATTTTGTCTGAGGCTAGAAAGTATCGCTTAAACTTGGTGTTAGCTCACCAGTACATGGGCCAGTTGGTGAGAGATGGTAAGACCGAGATCAGAGACGCGGTTTTGGGTAACGTGGGTACCATGATGGTAGCGCGGGTTGGTCCTGAAGATATTGAAACTCTGGGTAAAGTTTTTGAGCCAACTTTCTCTGGTCAGGACTTGATGAACACGGACATGTACACCTGGAACGTGAAGATGATTATTGATAACGCGCAGGCCAAGCCGTTTACCATGAAGGCCTATCCACCGGCTGAGGGTAGCCGGAAAGTGGCTGAAGCCTTAAAGCAGATCTCTAGATTGCAATACGGCCAAGATAAAGACACGGTGGCTAAGGATATTCTGGACAGGGCCGGTTATTCCGCCAAGGCTGCGGCCGCCGTCCCGCCACTCCCACCGCCTCCACCCCCAAGTTTGTAAGCTATTTCTGTGCGGATAGTCACTCTTGTTAAGTGCTGTCAATCGGGGTAAAATCGGCGGCGTATGGCCGAAGCTTTGTACCGAAAATATCGACCCTCAACCTTTGCGGAGGTAGCCGAGCAGAATCACGTGGTTAGGACTATTTCTAATCAATTAGCCACAGGCAAGGTGGCTCATGCTTATCTGTTTGCTGGTCCGCGTGGGGTAGGTAAAACTACCATTGCTCGTTTGCTCGCCAAGGCTCTGAACTGTGAACAGCGAGCCGCGGGTTCGGCTGAGCCGTGTAATCAATGTTCAATTTGTCTTGATGCCAACGGCGGCAGGTTTTTGGATACGGTCGAGATTGATGCTGCCTCGCAAACTAAAGTTGAAGAGACCCGTGAGAATATCATCGAGAACGTCCGTTTCGCGCCAAGTCGGGGCAAGTACAAAGTTTTTATTATCGATGAAGTCCACATGCTATCGACCTCGTCCTTCAATGCGTTATTGAAGACACTTGAGGAGCCGCCGTCACATGTAGTGTTCATTCTAGCGACCACCGAATTGCACAAAATTCCAGCCACGATTATTTCCAGGTGTCAGCGTTTTGATTTTCATAGGATCCCGGCCAAGGAGATGGTCATTAGATTGCAGACGATTGCGGCGGCCGAGCAAGTGACGGTGGATGCGGACGTGATGGCGGCGATCGCTAGACTCTCAGAAGGTTGTTTGCGCGATGCTGAGAGTTTGCTCGGTCAGTTATTGTCACTCGGGGAAGTACATATTACTCTCGACCTAGCAACTTTGATCATTCCTGCGACCTACGCTGAAACCGTAGCTAATCTAGCCGATGCCCTGACCACGCGTGATGCTAAGCAAGTGTTAGTTGTGATTAATAGTTTTGTAGAGGAGGGGGGATCAGTGCGGCACGTGTTGGATGAGCTGATGGAGTTTGCTAGATGCATGATGTTTGCGGCTTTGGGGGAGAAACGTTTTGAGGCTTATGATGAAAACATGTTGACCAAGCTCCAGACCTTTGCGGCGCGTATGACCGCGAGTGAGTTGCAGCAGCTCTTGGATGCCATTTTGACAGCCAGAGGCCGGTCAGCGCCATCTCAGTACCCGCAATTGCCCCTAGAGATTGCTTTAGTCGAATTTTGTTTGGGCCAGCAGACCAACGTCATTGCCGCTGTGCCAACGTCGCCAGTACTCGCGCCAAAGCCGAGCGTGGTCGCTCCGGTGGTAGCTCCAGCAGTTGCTCCAGCCGTTTCTGCGCCCACTGAGGCACGCGTTAAGGTTGAGTTGCCACCGCTCCCAGATGCTCCGGTTGATATTGCACCAGTCATGGTGAACGCTGCTAACGCTGGTGATTATCAGGCCACCGAGGCTGATTTAGTCGAAGTAAAGGACAAGTGGGGGAGGTGTGTGAGTTTTATTGCAGAAAAGAATATCTCGTTGCCGCTCATGTTGAATAGCGCCGAGGTCTTGCGGGTAGAAGGTGGCAAGATCGTGGTAGGTTTTGCCTATGCCATGCACGTGGCTAAAATGACTGAGGCCAAGAATTTACGGCTAGTCGAGGAGGCGGTCGCTGCGATTATTTTGCGCAATATCGGTGTCGTGTTTGTGCATAATAAGCCCAAAGAAAGTGAGGCTGTGACGGAGCTCATGAACGCTTTTGGTGGGTCTGTGGTCTAAGTCTACAGACTTGCCCAAAACGTCCTTTTCAGTTATCCTGTCGCAGCCTAGTCAGTCAATTTAATCCGGGATCGTCTAAAGGCAGGACGAGGGACTCTGAATCCCTTAATCTTGGTTCGAATCCAAGTCCCGGAACCATGAAGTAGAAGTCCAAAACAGGGCTTCTATTTGTTTTTGGACTTCACTTCATGGTGAACCCTGAAGTGACACGAACGTAGTGAGTGTCTACTTCGGGAGAACGTGACAATTTACAATGTCGGTACATGCTCTTTTCATAACGATTTCTGTTTTGTGTTAAAAGCAGGCGATTTTTGATTGAATTAAATACAAGTTCGTGCTAAGGTTTACTTATTGATTAGGATTTCCCATTATCTATGAAAAGAAAGAACTTATATCTTATCGGGATTTTAAGCGTATTGATTGCTGGTTGTATTTGGATGCAATTCGGCACGAAGACAGCCGAAGTCCGAGTTGTTGCTGCCGACTGCGGTGATATCTCGGAGATCGGTAGTTTTACGGAATTGCTTCATCCGGCCACCGTGGATTTAACAAATCAATCGAACGGACGCTCATTTACTTTACGCTTTCCCTCTGTCTTTCTAGGGGCAGATATGCCGGTGTATGACTCTGCTGCTAAGAATGTCGAAACCTGGCAAAGCTCCCAATTTTGTGGAGATCGTGGCTTATTCGGCTACACCGATCTTGTACAGTCTTCCGACTCACTGCGTGTGACTTATAACCATTTTGGCAAAATCATATCTTGGCAGTTGGTTGATTAAACAATAAAAAAAGCCACGGAGCTGGGCTCCGTGGGATGGGGACGGGTGTTCAGACGTGAGGTCGGTGTGGCGGACGTTGTTTGGGCTGGGCACCGAGCTCGCCGAGTTTTTCCCAGGCGCGAACGGGGTTGCTCTCGCTGCCACTGAGGTCTCGCATATAGAGCTCTATCAGGTGAGCGAAGGCGGGGCCGTGTTCAATTGGGGACTCGTACTTGGGTTCACCGGCAAAAGCACGATGTAAGGCTTCAACCTCGCGTTTCGTGAAGCCGTGTTTGGCGACTAGCTCATCGCCGGTGAGTTTGGCAGCGTCGCGGACTAGTACAAAGCCGGCGCGGCTACAGGTCGCCAACAACTTTTGGTCTTGATGATGGTGCAAGAGTTGACTGAGTAGCACATCATATCTTGGTGCGTTTCGTGGTTCTTGATACTCCTCTCCTCTGTCTGACCAGGTCATGGTTATCCTCCGCATTTGGACGCCAGCATAGTAGCAAGTCCAAACCTTTTATGCCAACTGCTTCTTTAAGGTCTGAGCATATTCGATTCGATCTTTTGGGTTTGATTTTTGTGCCTTCCACAGTTCTTCAGGAAAATGATCGTCGGTAAAGCGAGGTACCAGGTGCATGTGATAATGAAAAGCGTGTTGGTCGCCGGCGGGTTCATTATTCTGCAGGACCGTTACTCCATCGCATTGCCGTACTACTTTCATAGCTATGGCTACTTTACGAGCAACCGCGATGATCCGATGAGAGTATGCATCGGGCAAGTCGTATAAATTCTCAAAATGTTTGAGGGGCACAATGAGCGGGTGGCCATCGTTGCCTTTGATAGCTTTGGAACTAATCAACCCCATCACTAGATCATCTAGATAAAAAATATCAGCTTGTTTTATCCATGTGTCATCATTCTCGATACCGCTGATAGCAATACAGATCGGACAACAATAATTTTCCGGGGCGTGATTGTGCATAGTTTTTTAGATTGATCGATTTTACCAAAATCTATCAAAAATACAGGTGCAAGTCGAGGTAATTAAAAACGACACCTGGTGAGGATTTTCCAGGTGTCGTGAGGTGGCTGAGTGAGCTTCAGCGTAAGTCTTTGAGCAACATGTCGCCGATCTCGCCGACGATGTCAGGGTACTTCCGGAGGACGGGCAGAGCGTGGCAGCACCGGTCCTCGACGTGGTAGCCGTCCAGCTCCGCCTTGCCGCCCCCGTCACAGACCTTCGGCATGAACGACCACGAGCCGCACCGCGGCACGTTGAGAAGCAGGAGAGCGGCCAGGGCGTAGGGCACGGTGTGGCCGTCCATCTGTTCGACCCAGCGCGGGCTCTGGCTGGCGTTCGCGATGACCGCGAAACCAGCGAGCGTGTCGGCCTGGACCTTCTGGACTTCCTGGGCGATGAGACCGATCTGTCGATCCCAGTTCGTACCGAAGTCTACGACCTCGATGACGATCCGGTTCGGGGTGAACGGCGCGGCACCGTCGATGAGCTTGATGCGGTTCTCATCGATGTTTTCGTTGTAGGCCTCGGGCCATTGCCAGTAGCGGTCGCCGTGGACTTCCTCCATCCGGTCACGCAGGTAGCAGGCCGTGGCGGCGACGGACTCGCGGTAGGGCGTGATCACGATGTCGAGGTGCCTGTTCTTGGGTACCTCAGCTTCGTAACCAATGATCGTGCCATTGTAAACGGCCGTTTTAAGGGCCTCGTCAACCTCTTTGGGATTGATGCCCGGCCAGTTCCTCACCATTGCCAGCTTGTCGGTGAGCGGGGTGAACAGGTCGTGGATGAGCTCGGAATTCTGAAGCATGGTGACTCTCCTGTGTTGTCTCGCTATGTTCTACCAATTCTTGGTTAAACACGGCACTTTGGTCCAAGGACTCGGAACAAAATGCCAGGTTCAACAACGGCATAGATTAGCAGAAAATCATCCAAATGTCAATGGTCTGGGTATAGCTGTGCAGTAAAAAAAACAGGGCCGTCCAGTGATGGACGGCCCCAGAGGCGTACGGCCGATTTGCTTCAGCCAGCCGAGCTATTTGTTGACGACTCCTGAGGAACTTCGATCGGGGGCTTCTTCGCGCACATTATTCTGAGGTTGGAGTCCAGACTGGAGTCATCCCCTTGCTCGATTCGGAGTTCTCTGAAGTGGGTGAAGCGTAGAGTTACACGTTTCTTGGTTGAGGTTACATCATTTGTTCGGATGATGATCGCTGCTGTCAGAGTTGGCTTGGCTAAGGTCTGCATGATCGCGTGTACCAGTTGGCGGGCTGTCGGTACGTACTCATCCTGACCAAGCAGACGGCACTGTTTATTCCACTCTTTGCACCCAGAGTGAGTCACTTCGCGCGTTTGGATTAGTCGCCACGCAGGCGACTCGTTAAGTTTAGCGAGTTCCTCGACTTCAGGATGATCCCACGTCAGAGCATATTTTATGCGTTGACGTACTCCTTTGATGCTGAGGCCGGTGTCGGCCACGAGCATGTGTGTGTGGCGACAGTCGCGGAGCGTGGCTTCGTCGAACGGGATGACAGAGAGCGACGCCTGTGTCTTGAGATCGATGAACCCGAAGCTTTTCGTGACTTCAGGTATGCCCATGAAGTTGTCGCCCATGATACGGCGGGCAGCTGAGTGATGCTCGGGCTCGAGGTGGATCGAACTTGGTGCAACCACGCTCTGCATGACGGTACCAAGCGGCCCGATGGTCTTCTCTAGCAAAATCACTTCACCCACCAGCTCGCCGGTGGTCCGTGCCGCTAGGTTGGGGATGCCGTGCAGGGTGAGAAAATCGATGAGCTTAGCACGGATCAGCGCTGCCTGCTGCCCACTGATGAGCAACAGGTCCATGATCTGATCTTTGCTGAGAGGAGGAATCTCGACATTGGACATGGTATCTCCCACGTGTTGGTTGTTGCTTGAATCGCCAGAAGGGTAATTTTAACAACAGAGTAAGATAGCCATGTTTTGGCTGTAGGTCAAGAGTGCCAAATTGACCAGGCTGGTCATTGCCGGTAAGGTGGTGAGGATATGAAATTAGTTGGCAAGGTGGTTAAAGGCCAAGGTTTTGCTACACTGGCTTTTGGTTTGCCAACCGCGAATTTAGAGGTCGAAGAGTATATTGACCTGGAGCCTGGGGCTTACGTTGGCATAGCGAGTGTCAACAAAACAAAATACGACGCCGTGATGTACGCCGGCGTGGTGGGGAGTGATAAATTTGAAGTTCACCTGTTTGATTTTTCCGGTGACTTGTACGGGCAGCAGTTAGAGGTCGAAATTTTGGAGTTGATTAGTGCTCACGTGCCGTGGGTGAGTGAACAGCAGATGAAAGCTAAGGTGGCCGCTGATGTGGCTTTGGCTAAGGATTACTTTGCTACTCGGTCATCTTCCGTTTAGTGAGAGGCGTTTTTTTAGTTTTTGATAATCGGGTTAAGCGGCGTTCTAGGAAATCAACCAGTTTGGCAGCCACGTTAATCCCGCTAGCTTTAGAGATACCTTCTAGGCCTGGGTTGGAGTTAACCTCGATAATCTTAGGACCAGTTTTTGTTCTTAAAATGTCGACGCCGGCAATATCTAAGCCAAGGGTAACGGTCGCCTTGATAGCTAGCTCTTGTTCGGCTTTAGACAGGATGGCATTTAGCACAGAACCGCCTTTGTGAAAGTTGGCACGGAACTCGCCGTCTTTGGCGCTGCGCTCCATGGCGGCTACGATCCGTTTGCCACACACAAAAATGCGAATATCTTTGCCTTGAGCCTCGGCAATATATTCCTGCACTTTAACCGGACCGTGTTCACGTTTGGTTAAGTACTCCACAATGGGGGAGAGGGAACGCATGGACTCGGCGATGAACACGCCAGTACCATGAGTGCCAAAAATCGTCTTGATGATGACCGGGAACGTAAAGTCCTTGGTAACATCTGCCAAAAATTCCGGTTCAGCGACCACGTGAGTTTTAGGGACAGGAATACCAAAGTGGTTGAGCATCTGCAACGTACGAATTTTGTTCTTGGTTCTGAAAACGCCAATGTAACCGTTAATGACAGAGAAGCCCGCTAGCTGGAACTGTTTGATAATTGAAGACGGAGCGCTGGGGTCTTTAGTAAAGCCTGGCCTAACTAAAATTAGATCAAAATCTTCAGCAGACAAAAGCTGACCTTTGTAGGTCAAGGTTTTGCCGTTACCAAAAACTAGCCCGACGTACTTGGCGTACAGGATAGTGACCTCATGACCACGGGACTTGGCTTCCGCGACAATCCCTTCGGTGCCTACCGCAATCCCTCGCTTTGACTCCACGAAGGTTAAAATACCCAATTTCATAACTTCTCAAATATCAGAATAACGGCAGGCTACACGAGAACTTCCGGAGTTTCAAGCATAGCACGAAACACGGTTTTCAAGTCTTCAGGTGTGAGCGCTTTCATCATGGGTTCCTTATATTTCTTAAAGCCAGGTAAGCCTTTGAAATACCAGGATAAGTGCTTGCGGAAGGTATTGACCGAACGGGGGCCGTATTGCTCTACGTGTAAGTCTAGATGCCGATTTACCACTCGGAGGCGTTCAGTGAGCGTCACGGGGGAGGGGGTGCGGCCGGCGGCTAAGTCCAAATACTCTGTAAAGATCCAGGGATTACCCAGTGCACCTCTAGCTATGAGGAGCCCGTCGCAGGCGGTGACGCCCAGGGCTTTGGGCATGAGTTCGGATTTGTGAATGTCGCCGTTGGCTAGGACGGGAATACTGACCTCAGCTTTGGCCCGACGAATCATCTCCCAATCCGCTACTCCAGAATACCCCTGCATTTTGGTACGGCCGTGGATAGTGATCAAATCCGCTCCGGCCTCTTCTAGCACCTTAGCAAAGGTCAGACACTCGGTGGGATCACTCCAACCCAAACGAATCTTGACGGACAAAGGCACGTCGATCACTGCCTTCATAGCCTTCACGATCTTGCTGGCGAGGACGGGCTCTTGCATGAGAGCGGCGCCGTTAAAGTTATGGACGATTTTGTAGACCGGACAACCCATGTTGATATCGAAACCTTCGGGTTGGTGTTGTTCAGCGATAATCCTAGCCGCCTCCGCCATGGTAGCGGGGTCACTGCCAAAGATCTGCTGCACTAGCGGACGTTCATCCGGATAGACGTCGGTCATGTCCAAAGTCTTGTTATTGCCCCGGACTACCGCTTCCGCCGAGACCATCTCCCGGAACACAATCGGAAAATTACCCTTGCCGTCACGATTGCAGTCCTCCCCTGAGACCTCTTTTACCACACGACAAAAAGCCGAGTCCGTCATGTCGGCCATGGGGGAGAGGGCGATGATGGGGCGTGGGAGGGCTTTCCAGTCAAGTTTCATAGAAAGGGGGAGTTTACAGGAGGCGTTGCAAGATGACAAGCGATCGGGGCAAAGATATTAGCTGTTAGAATTTAGTTGCCCTAGCCCATCCTGAGCGTAGGCGAAGGATCTGTGAGGTTATTAAGGGTGTGACGCGAGTGATTTAGGAAATGTAAGGAGGGGGTTAGGGGAGGTCAGTTTGCACTTTGCCATGTATAATCGAACCAATATGCAACTATCATTCCATGGAGCAGTAGAGGAGGTGACGGGATCCTGTTTTTTGTTAGAAACCAGTAAGGCTAAGATTTTGGTGGATGCAGGCATGAAGCAGGGGGAGCGCATGTGTATGCTGAAGAGTTTGGAACCTTTTCAGTTTGACGTTAAGAGTTTAGACGCCGTTGTGGTTACGCACGCTCATTTTGATCATACGGGTAGATTACCAGAGTTGATCAAGCTTGGTTACACGGGACCGATTTACATGACGGCTCCCACTAAAGCTTTGACAGACATCATCCTGGAGGATTCCTTGAAGATCATGACGGAGAACGCTGAACGCTGTGGTGACCCGGTGCCATTTGGACCAGAAGATAAAGCCGCGGCCATAGCGCAGATTAGAGGGATTGGTTATCACACGGAGATTGAGGCCGCTCCTGGGGTGAGGGTGATGTTTCATGACGCTGGACACATCTTGGGATCCGCTTACGTGTCTATTGACGTTGAGGAGCGTCAAGGGGCTGATGGGAAACCTTTTCGGCTAATCTTTAGCGGCGATATTGGTAATGACAACATTCCGATTTTGTCTGAGACCGAGCCGATCAACCACGCGGACGTGGTGGTGTGTGAATCTACTTACGGGAACAGCGTCCATGAACCGGCGGCGATGCGTGGCAAGATGTTAGTCGAGTTTGCTCACAAGGTTTTGGGGCGCGGGGGGAGTCTGATCATTCCGGCTTTTTCTATTGAGCGGACGCAAGAGTTACTGTATGAACTGGATCAGTTGTTGATGGCTAAAAAAATCCCAAGCGTGCCGATTTATTTAGATAGTCCGATGGCCATTCGGGCTACGGCTGTCTACAGGCACTTTGAACAGTATTTAAAGTTCGATAGTAAGGTCTTGGGTCCAGACAAGGATTTTTTCTCATTTCCGAATTTGAAGGAAACCATGTCGACTGAAGCCTCTAAGCTGATTAATGAAGATAAACGCGCCAAGATCATTATTGCGGGTAACGGCATGATGACCGGTGGGCGAGTCATGCATCACCTCAAACATTTGATTAGCGATCCTTTGAGTGGCATTTTGGTGGTCGGTTATCAGGCGCGTGGCACGCTTGGCCGACGCATTTTGGACCGTGAAAAAACCGTCCGCATTCACAAGCGCGATTTTCAGGTACGGGCGGAGTTGATGGACATTAAAGCTTTTTCAGCACACGGCGACAAGGAAAAATTGTTACGTTGGTTGCATCCGCTTAATGGCAGCGTGCAGAAAATTTTTCTCGTTCACGGTGATGACCCGGTTAAACAAGATTTTGCCGAATTTTTAGGCAAGAATTTGTCGGCGGAGATTGTGATTCCAAGTTTATTCCAAAGTTTCGAATTGTAAGCCGGTGTATTGATAGAACTCGAAGGCTGCCGAAGTCGCAGGCGTAAATTTTTGTGTTTGCAAAATTTCATCCGTAAACGTGTTCAGGCGAGTGGTGGTGAGGGTTTGTAAGGCTTGATTGGAGCTAGCCAGCTGGCAGCCGAGCGGGGAGAGGGGCGTGACGTCTACTTGATCTAGCCAACTGTAATGGACTAATTCACAACCGGCGCCCCGTGTGCTGACACGGGTATTTCGGGTTTGGATGTCAGCGACACCGTCCACAATGATCCGGCCTTGAATGAGGGTGAGCTGAGTTTCAGTTTGTGCCTCCGGCTGGCGATACTGTGTAAGTTTGACCTGAGTATCATGGTCAAAATACACGATCGTACCGTCACACAGGCGATACTTAGCGTATCCATCGGTACCAGTTTGTAGAATAGCGCCGCGCTCAAAAGTTTTGGCGGGGTCGGTCATGTCAGTCGCGGCACATACTGGTACCGGACCAAGACCACCTAGCCACTTAGTATCAAAAGTTTGACTCACTAAGAGCACTGTGACCAAGGTCACAAACGCGGCAGCCAGACCGTAAGTCAAAAATGTCTTCATAACCAATTATTGCGAGTATGCCTGAAGTTCACAAAAGGGCAAAGATGGCTGTAGGGACGGGTCACAGACCCGTCCCTTCTCGATATCAGTATTTCACGACTCAAGCACCAGGATTTTTTTGGCCAAAAAAAGAAAGATCCCCGCAAACCTAGGTTTGCGGGGATCAAGGCCCGATGTCCGTGAACGACGGACAGGGCTCGAGGAACGAGGGCTGCTACTTCCGAGAGGAGGAGATTCCGATGCGGTCGTACCGACAATGATTGTAGTGGGGGACGAGAATGGTGCCGTCCCGGTCGAAGCAACCGACGCTCACACGGTTACCGTCCGAGTCCGTACTCGACGTACGGACGTATACGAACCGTAACAAACCCACGCCCCGGACCGCCTTGTAGATGGCCAAGCCCCAGACCTGCTCGGCGACGTTGGGCGTCACCTCGAGGCTGGAGAGGAGCTGTTGCTGCTCATCCCAGGTCTTTTCTATGGAGTCAGGCACGGGCTCCTTGCGCAGCATGAGCCAGCGGCAGGCCGCCTTGTCATAGCTGGCGAAGGCCTCGCTCTCAGCCGCGTACCAGTTAGCCTCTTTCGAGTGCAGGTGGCCGCGGTCGAGTTCGTGGATCTCGAGGAGCGACATTGGACGGGGTGGGCCAGCTACCAGCATGAAGCCGTTATCGCGGCACCATTCGAGTACCTCCTTTGAGGGTACGCTGTTACTGAGTTCCTGCCACTGCAAGAGGCTATACACGAGCCCGGGGCGGCTGGCCTCGATCTCGCCCGGCGAGATGAAGTCGTTGCCGAGGATCTCGCGCGCGGACTTGATGCCTTCCGGGATGTAGTCGGGGTACCAGGCGGACAGTTTGGCCACCTCGTCTGCACTTAACATCAGGCAGGCCTCGTTGTTGACGCGCTCCTCAACGCCCACAAATAAGGCGATAAGATTACGTATTACATCGCCGACAATCCTGGCGAGGCCGTCTGGATTGTCGATGACGAGCCGCGCCTGGTCGGCGTTGAGCTTGAGGCTATCAATAGCCTCGCGCGCTGAAGTTGTGATGCGATTGACGATGAGATCTCTCTGTTCGGGCGTGATGTCTTGTGCCACTGTCCACCTCTCTGTTTTGCTTTTGTTCGATCTGTTCGGATTACACGTCAGGACTCATTGGTAGACGAAGTCTAATAAAATGAAAAGAACAGGGGTCTTTATAATCTAAAATCGACTATTTGTCAATGATGGCGTAGTTTTAATGGTATCGACGTCTTATGTGTTATCCCGACGTTAGGAGGGATTAGGTTGTCGGCAGGAACGGTGAGAAGAAATGTTTTGCGACGCAAGGTTCAGATCAGAAGTGTTCCTGATTTGCTGCCGAGCGATACTCACGGCGGTAAGCGGTGGTTTGCAGATCCCCGGCGGAGTCTGTTAGGGATGACCTCGTCAGGAAGTTCGGCGGAAACGTAGGAATAGCAAATCCCGTGTTGGTCGGTTCCACTAGACAAGTTGAAATCTTAGGAATAATTCGACCAACTCCAGGTTTGCCCGGAGTGACGCCGAACTTCAACCCTGACAGACTTAAAGCCGGGGCGGTTTCTTTGGATACTTTCTTTTCTGGTAAAGAAAGTATCCTCCCGAGGGGTTTATACGTAAAATAAAACGTTTTACGACGCAAGGTTACGGCACCTTTTTTTCCTCTTGAAACTCACAAAAAAATAGCTATCTATTCTGGTAAGCGGCGGGGAATCGAATTACAGCGTGAAAAATGGTACGCTATCAAAAAATAATGTCTTTTCTGTATGGCCTTACTTGAGTTTTTTGGAGATAAATGTCCGCATTGCATAACCATGAAGCCGGTGGTGGCTAAGATCGAGAAAAAGTTGGGAGTAACTTTTGAAAAGCTCGAAGTCTGGAATGATGAGGCGAATGCAAAGCGCTTGTCAGAGATCGACAAGGGTTTGTGCGGTGGAGTGCCATTTTTCTATAACACCGAGTCTAAACATTACATTTGCGGATCGTGTGATGAGGTGGTTTTGAAAGCATTGGTTGAGGGTAAGAAACCGTAATATGCAACTTTTACGACCCTTGGGAGTGATGGCGCTATTCTTGCTGATGGGCGCCGGTTGTCAGCGACCCGAGTGGTTGGTGATGCCGTTTGGCGCGGCTGAAGTAGCCGTTGCAGATCTGCGACCTGCTGCAGGGTCGACGTTAACGTTGCAAAAATTGGAGATCAGTCCGCTGAGCAAGTTTAATAAGCAACACGACCGCGTCGTCGCCTTTACTGAGTTTGTGCCGAACGAGCGGGTGGCGTTTAGTTGGTCAGAAACTTTTGAACAAGAAACGCCGGCCTCATTGACGGCTCGTGAAGCGGCGGAACGTGCTAGCGGAGTTGGGGAAGAGTCGGTTGTACCAGCGGCGGTGTATGAAACTATCGCGTTAACAGGCTCGGTAACGAGTAGCGGATTGGCGAGCGGCGGACGTTTGTATTTGCCAAGTGAATGGCCAGAGGGAGAGGTCGCCAACGTTGGCGAAGAAAACTCCGTGCTTTGGCTGTCTAAAACGCGCTATGACGAATTGGCAGCTACTCGACATACTAATTTAGCGCTGAGCTCGTTTGATGCCAATCTCGCTGGACTCGCCAAGGCGGCCGATGCGTTTAAAGATTTACTCTCGAAATTACAATCCGGTAGTCCTGTGGAGGTATCGGCAGAAGAGGTCGATATTACAGAAATTGAGGCTGACGCCGCCTGGGGTAAATACACGCTGCAAGTGAATGGCAAAAAAGTCCGTGTGACCACTATTCAAGCGGAAAACAAATTAGCCACCTTCACGATTCTGGCTGATCCGGAAAATCCTCTCATTTTAAAAGTCGAACTCAAAGCCTGGGCCTACGGCACCGAAGCCCTCGGCTTCGTCACAGACGAATTCGAAATCACCGGCTATCAAGTTACTAATTACACAAGATAGATTTCTGGCGCGATGCACTTCCCCTCCTTATCAAGGAGGGGATTAAGGGGAGGTCGTTGCATTTTACTCAAACTTGGCAAGCCAATGCGGATCGGTTTTGACGTTTAGTTCGATGTAATATTGCTTGTCTGATACGGCTTCGAGTTCATTGCGGACGGATTGTCCGATCTCCCGAATTCCTTGGCCACCTTTACCGATGATCATCGGCTTGTACCGTTCAGCGTTGGTGTAAATAGTCGCGTTGATATAGATCAATTGATCACTTCTTGGTTCAACCGAATTCACCTCAACGTGGGTTGAGTAGGGGACTTCCTGACGTAAACGCAAGAAAAGTTTTTCACGAATTAACTCGGCTAACCAAGTCTCATTGGAGAGATTGGTAAACTGAAATTCTGGATACATCGGTTCGCCTTCTGGTAATTGTTCAAAAATCCATTTTTCAACCAGGTCGGTATTTTTGGCGGTTAAAGCCGAAACTTCTACGTAATTATCGAATTGATCTTTCAAATCGCGGTAGTAATCGATAAAATTCCGTGACTCTTTGTTGTCGATCATGTTGATAACAAGCAACTTGGGCTTGTCGATACCCTCGATCAGCTTAAGCGCCTGCTTTTCCTCGTCACCCATGGAACGGGTCGGGTCAGCTACATAAATCAAAGCATCAATCCCGTGTAGGGACTCTTTGGCATAGCTCAGCAAACGTTGCGTTAACGGATCTTTGGCCTTTTGCATGATACCCGGGGTGTCGACAATGACAGCCTGGCCGTCTGGACGGGTGATAATGCCGGAAATGGGCAAACGGGTAGTTTGCGGTTTAGGCGTGGTAATGGCAACTTTGGAGCCGATTAGGGTGTTTAACAAGGTTGATTTGCCAACGTTAGAGCGACCAATAATCGTAATGAGACCAGACTTCATATTGAGGTGATCAGTGCAGATAGTCTGCAAAAAAAGATTAAGTACACAGTTTAGCAGGAAAGCTCTTGAAAAGCAAGTTTTTCGTGCTATTATGCTGCGTAACTATGAATAAAACTACATCAGCGTTCGGCGTGCAGGAAGTCTTCACCGCTAGTTGGGAAATGACCAAGACCAGTTGGATGAAGTATCTAATTCTTTTTCTCCTTATTTTCGCGATTAGTTTCGTGCCGGGCATTATTTACTTGATTATCGATGCGAAATTAGCAATACCTAATTTAATCGATTCAATCTTGTCCTTCGCCTTAAATGTTTATGTTGGCTTAGTCGCTATTGCTGGAATATTGAGAATCGCCAAGCATAAAGATTTAGATATTCCGACCTTAATCAAGGTCGATCCTAAATTGTTTCTCCAGGCATTGGGCTCAACGATTTTGATGTATCTCATTATCATGGTTGGTTTTGTGCTATTGATCGTGCCTGGCATTATTGCCAGTATCATGTTTTCTTTCAATCTTTTTAGTATTGTCGACAAACAGACTAATGCTATTGAGGCTTTGGAGGACAGTATGCACTTAACCAAGGGCAATAAGATGACGATTTTCTTATTCGGCTTAGGACTCGGATTGATGGTTGCTGCCTTGTTGGTAGTGCCAATGGGTATCGCAGGTGCCATGATGGCTGCTCAGCTACCATTTTGGTTGGTTTTAATCGCGCTGTTCCTGGTGGGCGTTTACGCGCTTGTCGTGGTATTCGGCGCTAGTATGGTTGGGCTTAGTGCTCAGGCGTACATGTACCAAAAGATGCGGGCACAGACACCGTTAAAAGTCTCTCATAATACTTAATTACACATATGGCTAAATCGAAGGGGGTAAAGAGAGGCGTCTCTGAAACGGCGATTTGGACAGTTACAATTCTTACACTCGCTATTGCTTGCGCGGCCTTGGCCATGCTCATCAGCGAGAATCAAGATTTACAGGAAGTAAACCAAGCCCTCGTAAGCGCATAACGATGAGGATACTACGCGTAATCCTTCGAGCGAAACGGTAAATACAACTAAATTCTAAAGTCTAGCTTAAATGTCTCTATGAGACATTTTTGCTTTTATGTGGCAAGGTGAGTATATAAAGTTTAGATCGATAAATGATTTATGCCACTAAAAGCCCTGATAAAATCTTGGTTATACGTAATTTACGATTTCCGTCTGATGCGACGGTTGGAGGCAGGGCCGTTCCCAAAACATTTGGGGGTGATTTTGGATGGTAATCGCAGGCATGCTAAGGCTTTGGGATTGCCTACCAGTGAAGGGCATAGATTAGGGGCCAAAAAAGTCCGCACTTTGTTGACCTGGTGCGGCGAATTTAAAATTCCCGTGGTGACTTTGTGGCTGTTTAGTACGCAGAATTTTTCTAGAGATCCAGAAGAGGTCAAGGCTTTGATGCAACTTTTCATCGATCAGGCCCAGGCTATGAAAACAGACGAGGAGTTTATCAAACATGATGTCAGGGTGAGGGTCTTGGGCCGGAAAGATGATTTGCCGGCTGACGTGCAGGCCGCCTTGCAGGACCTTGAAACGACCACGGCTAACCGTAAGGGCATGTTGGTGCAGCTAGCGTTGGCGTACGGCGGCAGGGAAGAGATTGTGGACGCTTGCAAGAGCTACATGCTCGCTAGTGAGCGTGAAGGTTTGTCGGTGACAGATACGGCCGCCCGCATGACGGAAGAATCGTTATCGAAATTCATGTACAACGGCGACGTGCCCGATCCGGACTTTATTATCAGAACTTCCGGAGAAGTCAGATTAAGTGGTTTTTTGCTGTGGCAGGCGGCTTTTAGTGAATATTATTTTTTGGATGTCAATTGGCCAGGCTTTAGACGAGTCGATTTTTTAAGAGCTTTACGCTCCTTTCAGGCCAGACATCGTAGGTTTGGAAAATAGCTACAGTTAGCTAAATACTCAGCATACTAGCTTGACAAAAGCTAGTATTTGTGCTATCTTACTGCAGTCGTGTTCAGGCCTGGCTTGGATGCGACTCCCCCCGCGGCGGAATTTCCGCTGAACGCTAAGTTATTACGCGTTGGGATAATAATCGCGCCGTCGGTAATTTCGCCGGCAAAACATCAACCCTTGGCTTCGACCATCCGGGCTCGCAAAACGACGCGCCGACCGGTAGCCAAACGGACTTATTGGAGTCACTCATGACGCCTGTCTAAGCCCTGCACGCTATAACGGTGCAGGGGGTAAGCCTTAAACACCAAGCGCCGTTGAGCTCAGTCGAGCAAGACGGTATCATTTCAACACATTGGCCCGCCACGCGCCGAAGGCGGCCATATCACCGTAGGGAATCATCGTGATGCCCATTGTCTGAGCCCCGTACGTCTAAACGTGCGGGGCGTTTTTTTTATTTCCGCATTAGAGCTGCGACTAGTTCTACGTGTGGGGTGTGGGGGAACATGTCTACGGCGCGGATAGCTTCGACGTCGTAGTATTTGGTCAGTTCTACCATTTCTCTGGCAAAGTTTTTGTAATTACAGGAGACGTAAACTATCCTAGCGGGCAGGGCACTGATAACGTCAGCGAGGGCTTTGTCATGCATCCCGGCGCGTGGAGGGTCGAGAATAACCACGTCGGCACCAATTTTCATCCAATCGAAATCTTCGGTTTTAGCGTCATGGAATTCGATATTGACGCCGTTCAATTCAGCATTGACGCGGGCGTCGTTGATGGCTGATTGAACCAGTTCAACGCCGACGGTTTTAGCAAAATCATTAGCCAGCGCCACTCCAAAAAAACCAGATCCACAATACAGATCCAATAACGTCTTTCCCGTGGTAGAGACGATCGTTTGGTCAGCTCTGGCATCCGGATCACCGAGCGCAAATTCCCGCACGGTATCCAGCAGTAACTCAGCCCCACGCGGATTCGTCTGAAAAAAAGCGTTAGGAGAAATCCGGTACTTGTAACCGCCAATCTGTTCTTCAATCGTGCCGGGGCCATGCAGGACACGCACCTCGTCACCAAAAGACACATCGGTGACGGTGTGATTAAGTGACCAGATCAACGTGGTGGGCGCCGCGAGTTCGATGAGTCGTTCTAGCGCGAGTTTGGTCTGTGCTTCTTCATCGGCATCCTTGGGTGCACTGGTGACAATGTTGAGCATGGTTTGTCCAAGTGTGGTGGAGCGAATCACAGCGTAACGCAACAAACCGACGTTGGCCTTGCGATCATAAAACGATAAGCCTGATGTCTTCACCCAATCACGCGTGATCGAGAAGAGTTTCTCGATCTGTTCGTCTGCCAAGAAGCAGGGGTGATTATCAATAACTTTCCACCATTTACCTTTTTCACGTAGTCCCATGGCCCCTTGCCAATCAATCACAAAATCCATGCGATTCCGGTAATGTTCGGTAATTGGCGCTGACAGGATTTCATTCACCCGCAAATCCAAATTCTTGATCTTGAGTGACCCGTTAATGTCAGAAAGTTTTTGCTGGAGTTGTTTAGGGTAGGGGATATGTGACCAGCCGCAAGAGCCACAGACCTCATGATTCGGACATAAAATTTCCATATATTGCTAGTCTTACCTTAATTGTCTAGGTTTGTAAAAAGCCGCTACATGCATTACGCTACGGCCGCATGATCGTGATTGCTCACAATATCCGGAGTCTCCACAATATCGGCTCAATTTTCCGGAATGCCGCGGCTTTTGGCATCGAAAAATTATATTTGACCGGTTTCACTGCCACTCCCCCCAGAAAAGAGATCGCTAAGGTAGCGCTTGGAGCTGAGGACTTGGTGCCGTGGGAAGCTGGTATGATTGAGACTGTAATCGCCAGTGTGAAACAGTCTGGTTACCAAGTATACGCGCTTGAGACCGGGAGTGACGCTATCGACCTTGCAACTGTCGCCGTACCTAAGATCGCTCTCATTCTGGGTAACGAGGTCGAAGGTATAGATCAAGACACTTTGGCGTTAGTAGATGGCAAGACCGTAATCCCTATGGTTAAGAAGCAGTCATTGAATGTTTCTGTAGCTAGCGGTGTGGCCATGTACGTTTTAAGTCAGAAGTAACCCCGCACTGGTGTCATGTGCCCGTAGCTTAGCTGGATAAAGCGCTTCCCTCCGAAGGAAGAGATCGCACGTTCGAATCGCGCCGGGCACACCAAATTTATGCCAATGTCTCCTACGGTGTCAGTAGTTATTCCTGCCAAAAATGAAGAACGTTATTTGCCGTTGGTGTTAGAAGGGTTAAAACGCCAGACGCATCAACCTATCCAGGTGATTTTGGCTGACGCACACTCTACAGATAAAACTAGAGACTTAGCTTTAGCCGGTGGCTGTTTAGTGGTAGAAGGCGGTATGCCGGGCCCGGGAAGAAACGCCGGCGCTAAACATGCTACTGGTGACGTGATTTTGTTTTTAGATTCCGATGTCAAGATTGACGATCCCAAGTTTATTGAAAACGCCTTAGCTGAAATGCAGGCCAAGCACTTAGCTGTCGCCACGACCTATATCGAGTTACTGAACGGGTCTTGGGCCGATAAATTGGGGCATCGTATTTACAATCGCTACGTGCGGTTGTGGGGCGCGGTGCGTCCACACGCTCCGGGTTTCTGCATTTTTATTCAACGACAATTATTCGAGGCAGTCGGTGGTTTCGATCCTTCAGTGTTATTGGGGGAAGATCATGAGTTAGCTGGCAGAGCTAGCAAGTTAGGTAAATTCGGTTTTTTGAATACTGTGAGTATCGGCGTGACTGACCGACGCTTTAGACGTGACGGTTCTTTGAACGTCGGCATCAAATACGCCCTGGCAGAATTGCACATGCTTTTCCTAGGCCCCATCCGCCACGATCTCTTTCATTACGACTTCGGCTACGATGATGTACATAACGAGAAAGAATTTAGATAATAGAATTTAACAGGCGGGGACTAAGGGGAGGTAGAGAGACATGCTACAATAGCCATGATTATGGCTAGGCCCATTCCTGTTGAGATTATCCCATCGCATATTCATCTGTCAGCGGAGGACCATGCTGCACTTTTTGGTACCGGTCATGCTGGCACAGTTGCGGTGGAATTATCCCAGCACGGCCAATATGCCTATACGGAAACGCTCGAAATTTTTGGTAAACTAAAGCGGAGCTTGCAATTGCGGGTACTTGGTCCGTACCGCCGGGCTACGCAGGTAGAACTTACGCCCACCGAGGCGCTCTTGCTCGGCATTAATGCGCCGCTAGCAAAATCCGGCGATCTGGCAGCAGCGGGGGATTGTAGATTGGTGGGGCCAGCGGGTGAGGTGAAGGCTAAGGCGAGTGTTATTGTCCCGATGGCGCATTTGCATGTGTCAGACACGGAAGCTCATGCTTTGCGTTTAGAGAATGGTAAGCGCGTCGCTTTGGACATTTTAGGCGATGCTCCGCGCACGCTGAAAGATGTGATTGTCAGAGTGCACCCTACGTATCGTTTACGCTTACAGGTGCACGCGGATTACGCCAGGGATTACTGGTTGACCGGGGTGCTGCACGCTAGATTACGTGAATTGAACTCATAAATATGCGCCATGTTATTGCCGGGAGTTTTATCTTAGCTAGCCTTGTAGCCCTGGGCCTACCGTTTGCGGCTCAAGCCGAAACTGTAGACTTGTCGATCTCGGCCAGTTCTATTCGTTTCTCTGAAGACGAACTTTACTCAGGTGAGAACGTAAGAATTTACGCCACGATTAAAAATCAGGGTGACGTGGATGCTTCGGCTCAGGTTTTCTTTTATAAGAGCGACACATTGATTGGAGTCTCGCAACATATTTCCGTGTTGGCGGATGGCGGTAAGGATGACGTGTTTGTCGATTTTATTTTGCCAGACGGAGCTTTTAACATTAGAGCTGTTATTCAAGGCTCAAATCCAGTCGATACTAACCCCGGTAATGACGTGGCCGTGACGCCGTTGTTTAAGACGATCTCCGATGACGATCGGGACGGGGTAGACAACGCCACAGATAATTGTAAGCAAACTAGCAATCCAGATCAGGTCGATTTTGATCAGGACGGCAAGGGTGACGAATGCGATGCCGACATCGACAATGACGGCGTCTTAAATGACGATGATGCTTTTCCCAGGGACGCCTCTAAATCCAAAGTGGTCGTTGAGCCTGTGGTTGAGGTAGCTCCGCCACCCGTGGCAGAAGTGAAGCCTGTGGTCGTGACTCCCCCAGAAGTTAAACCAGTCGTCAAAGAAGAGTCAGTCGAGCCGGTGAAAGTGTCAGAGCCGGTGCCAGCAGTTTTAGGCGAAGTAGCAGAAGAGGCGATCGCTGAGCCGCAAGAGGTGGCGCTTGACTTGTCGGGCTTAGGGGCGGGAGCGCCAATTAATTCACCCGCGGCTAGATTTACGTATCGCCAAATTAATTGGCGCACTTACGAGTTCGTGGCCATTCAACCGCTCGGCGGGGAAGCTTACACGTTTGCTTGGGACTTCGGTGACGGCTCCACTTCCGTGCAAACCACAATCACCCACACCTTTTCTGCTTCTGGAGATTACACCGTGACTTTGGGCTCAGTGGACGCCAGTGGCCAGGTGACAAGTGATTCAGAGGTCATCAGTGTGTCGTTCTTTCACTTGAGCAATCCTTTACTCTTGTTAACAGTCGGCGTCCTCGTTCTAACCCTGATCGGCTTGGTGTTACTCATCTTGCGTTTGCGTAGGGGAGAAGAAGTATGATCAAGCGACTCTTCTCAGTGCAGTCTAGCTCAGTCGTGAGTGCGGCTGTCATTGTGGCTGGTTTTTCTTTACTTTCACGGTTGGTGGGCTTTGTTCGTGATCGTATTTTGGCCGGTATCTTTGGAGCGGGGGATGAGCTCGACATTTATTACGCAGCGTTTCGGGTACCGGATTTCATTTTTCAGTTGATCGTCATTGGCGCACTGTCAGCTTGTTTCATTCCGGTCTTCACCAAGTACTTTGGCAAGGATGACGCTAAGGCCTGGCGCTACACCAGTAACATCGTTAACTTAGTCTTAATCTTCTTTGTGATCGTGGGTGTACTCGGCGCCATTTTGGCGCCGGTGTATACGCCCTTCATTGCTCACGGGTTTGAAGCTGCCAAACAGGCCAGAGTCGCAGAGGCTACACGCATCTTATTTCTTGGCCAAGCCTTCTTTGCAATTTCAATGGTGTTCGGTTCTGTTCTGCAAGGAGCGAAACGTTTTATCTTGTATTCCTTTGCGCCCATCGTTAACAATGTCGGCATTTTATTTGGAGCCATTTTCTTGGTACCGCTCGTGGGTCTCATGGGTTTGGCTTGGGGTGCTGTGATTGGTGCCTTGTTGCACGCTCTTATCCAAAGTATTGGTGTTTACGCTTTAGGCTACAGGTATAGTTTAGCTTTTGACTTAAAAGACAAGGACGTGCGTCGTACCGTTTTGCAAATGGGGCCGCGGGTGCTAGGTATTGCCGTGGGACAGTTCAATTTCTTGTTCATGACCTTTTTGGCGACTGGCTTAGCGGCTGGATCCGTGACTGTACTGCAGTTTGCATATAACCTTAACTTTTTCCCGATCGGTGTCATTGGCGTGTCTTATGCCATTGCCGCTTTCCCGACTTTTTGCGACTTCGTAGCCGGTGACGAGCTGAAACGTTTACGCGAGTCGTTTTCCGCCACGGTGCGGCAAGTGATGTTTTTCATCTTACCGATCACTGTCATCACGTTGTTATTGCGCGCGCAGATCGTCCGTTTGGTGTTTGGGGCGGGTGTTTTTGATTGGAGTGCGACCGTGGTCACGGCGGACACCTTGGCGATGTTTGCTGTCAGTTTCTTCGCCCAATGTCTGGTGTTCGTAGTCATCAGAGTCTTCTTTGCTTTCAAGGATACGTGGTTACCATTCGCGGCTGGTTTAGTCGCAGCGATCATTAACGGCGTGGGTGGTTTTATGTTGGCGCCACTGTACGGTGTGCCTGGATTGGCCTTGGCTTTCTCTATTGCGTCACTCGTGCAATTGGCAGTGTTGTGGCTAGGTTTGAAAGCTAAGTTGGGATCGTTAGATGAATGGAATTTATTCAAATCCACCACCATTTTATGTTTAGCTAGTTTGGCCGGCGCCGCGGTCACTCAAGCGATCAAGTATGAAATTGTTGAGTTTGTACGTTTAGACACCTTTTATAATGTCTTGATTCAGACGGCATTGGCTGGGAGCGCTGGTTTGATTGTGTACTTGGCCGCGGCCTTTGTGTTGCAAAGCCCAGAAATGTTAGCTTTTGCCCAAGGATTACGCGCTCGTTTCATGAAAGCCGCCAAGCCAACCGAGACAGTGCAACAGGAATTGGTTTAAAATAGTTGCAGCCTTAGGCCAAAGTGCTACGCTAGCCCCCATATGCCAGATCGTGATCAAGACAATCCTGACGAAGATATCGATTTTGATGATATCGAACCGCAGGCCGATGACCTCACAGCTCTAGTTGATGACCCGGATCCAGATTTGGATGAATTTGGTGAGCCGCGGCACTCTGATCTGACACCCTTGGTGTAATTTTGTCTTTTCTCTAGTTTTCAGTAAACTCTTACTCTATGTTGACTGCTAATGAACTCCGTAAACTTTATCTAGAGTTTTTCAAATCAAAGTTGCATACGGAAATTCCGTCAGCTTCGGTGGTGCCTGAAAATGATCCGACCGTTTTGTTTACCACCGCCGGCATGCACCCACTGGTGCCATATCTGCTCGGCGAGCCGCATCCAGCCGGTAAACGTTTGGTCGATTACCAGCGCTGTATCCGCACAGGTGACATTGACGATGTGGGTGACGACACGCATCTCACGTTTTTTACGATGCTTGGAAACTGGTCATTAGGCGATTATTTCAAGAAAGACTCGATTGAGTGGTCGTTTGAGTTTCTGACGAGTTCGGCATGGTTAAATATCCCACTCGAGCAATTATCGTTTACAGTGTTTGAAGGTGATGAAAATACATCTTTCGATCAAGAATCTTACGATCACTGGATTCGGCTCGGTGTCAGTCCGGAACGTATCGCTAAACTCGGCAAAGAAGACAATTGGTGGGGGCCAGCCGGCAAGACCGGTCCGTGCGGTCCGGACACTGAGATTTTTTATTGGGTGGGTGAGGGTGAGCCTCAAGGTAATAAAGGTACGCATTCTAAGCCTTGGATGGAGATCTGGAATAACGTCTTCATGCAGTTCAACAAGCAAGATGATGGCTCGTTAAAGTCACTCGAAAAGGGGAGCGTTGATACCGGCATGGGCCTTGAACGCACTATCGTCGCCTTGCAACATCGTAATAATGTTTACGAGACAGAATTGTTTGCAGGGATCTTACGCAAGCTCGAGGAGCTGTCAGGTTTTGAGTATGCTGCAAGTCATGAAATGCAAAAGTCGATGCGGATTATTGCTGATCACTTGCGCGCTGCTTCTGTCATGTTCATGGATGGTGTGGAGCCGAGCAATAAAGATCAAGGTTACATTTTGCGTCGTTTGATCCGTAGAGCTATTCGACATGCAAAAAAGCTGGGTATCGACGCACAGAAACTCGTAGCGCCACTTGTCGATGAGATCGTCGCGTCACTTGGTGAGGCATATCCAATGCTCATCGACAAAAAAGATAAGATTGTCGCTGGCTTGCTGGTTGAAGCTCAAAAGTTTGAAAAGACACTGGCTCAAGGCTTGCGTGAATTCTCTAAACTCTGGGATAAGAACCAGTCGATCTCCGGTGAAGATGCGTTTAATCTTTACCAGTCTTACGGTTTTCCGTTAGAAGTAACTCACGAGCTTACCCACGAGCAGGGGCTAGAGGTCGACCGTTCTGCTTTTGAGGCTGAGTTTAAAAAGCATCAAGATTTGTCGAGACAAGGAGCAGAGAAGAAGTTTGCAGGTGGCTTGGCTGATCATTCCGTCGAGACGACGCGTCTCCATACCGCCACGCATTTGTTGCATCAAGCGCTGCGACAGGTTCTCGGCGATCACGTTGAGCAGAAGGGCAGTAACATCACGGCCGAACGTTTGCGTTTTGATTTTTCGCATCCTGAGAAAATGACACCAGAGCAAGTCAAGCAGGTCGAGGATATCGTTAATGAACAAATTAAACTCGACCTTCCAGTCCGCGCCGAACAATTGACTGTCGAAGAAGCCAAAGCTCGCGGCGCTATCGGCTTATTCGAAGATAAATACGCGCAAATGGGCGGCAAGATCAACGTCTACTTCATAGGTGATTTCTCGAGCGAAATTTGCGGCGGCCCCCATGTTCAACGCACAAGCGAACTCGGTGGCCTCAAGATCCAGAAGGAAGAGGCGAGTTCTGCTGGGGTCAGACGCATAAAAGCAATTTTGGGCTAAACGATCATTCCGTGCATTTTAGTGAAATAGCTAATGTTAGCCAGATTTGGGGGGATTTTGTTTGAGGGATAACTTTCATTGGCATTCTTGACACTTTAGGTGGGTGCTGATACACTTCTGTCGCTTTCAATTAACGTGAATTTGCAGGAATTCCAGGGATTGTTATACTACGGCCAACTATGGTAGAAAAACAATTTCTAGAAATGCGTGGGGAAGTGCTAGAGGCACTCCCAGCAGGGGCATTTCGCGTCAGATTGGAAAACGACCTTGAAGTCATGGGGTATTTGGCAGGGAAACTTCGCCAGAACCGCATCCGGGTAATGCCTGGAGATGACGTCAAATGTGAGATCTCTCCTTACGATCTCACGAAAGCACGAATCACGTTCCGTTTCTAAAATTTCCTCAAAGTTCATCTACGCTGAAGCTTTGAGAAAAATTTTAGGCACAGAGCGGTTATCTCGTGTTTAAAGGAATCATCCTCGTACTTTAATGTCAGGGTGATTTTGCGTAATTAACTTAGTGAAGTAATCGAGAGTTCTAGATTACTTAAGCAAACGTATGAAAGTCCGCGCCTCTGTTAAAGCGATCTGCGCTAGCTGCCGCGTTATCCGCCGTGAAGGTCGGGTCCGCGTCATTTGCAAAGTTCCAAAGCATAAGCAACGTCAAGGTTAATCTTTATGGCACGTATTGCTGGAGTCACAATTCCTGCGGCTAAACGTATTGTTATCGGTCTTACGTATATTTACGGTATCGGTACTGTTCGTTCTGCGCAGATTTTAGAAAAGGCCAAGATTGATGGCAACATTCGTTCTAAGGATTTGACCTTGGAGCAAGAGAACGCCATCCGTATCATTGTTGAAAAGGAATATCGCGTAGAAGGTGAGTTGCGTCGTGAAGTTATGGGTAACATTAAGCGTCTTAAGGACATCGGTAGTTACCGTGGTTCTAGACACATTAAGAAGTTGCCAGCGCGCGGCCAGCGCACCAAGTCTAACTCACGTTCTGTTCGCGGAAACGTGCGTAAGACAGCGGGTAGCGGTCGTCGTATGTTGACTAAGACCTAGTTTATGAATGAAGAAATCACCAAAGTAGTAGAGGCTGCAACTGAGGTAGCTGTACCGGCAGTAGTCGGTAAGGCTGCTAAGTCAGATAAGCTGGTGACCGCCAAGGGCAAGAAGCGCACTTTGCGCCAAATCCCACAAGGTCGCGCTTACATTCATGCTAGCTTCAATAATACGATCGTGACTTTGACAGATCCAAACGGTAACGTAGTGGCTTGGGCCAGCGCGGGTAACTGTGGTTTCAAGGGTCCAAAGAAAGCTACACCTTATGCGGCTAGCGTAGTCGTTAAGAAGGTAGCAGATAAGTCTGTAGTGTACGGACTCAGAGATTTACACGTTTACGTTTCCGGTATCGGTAACGGTCGTGACGGAGCTCTCCGTGCTTTGAACGGTAACGGCTTCAATGTACTCACGATGAAAGACGAGACTCCGGTGCCTCACAACGGCTGCCGACCTCGCCGTGCTCGTCGCGTCTAAGCTTGAAATATGGGAAAGACATTAAAACCCCTCGGAAAAATGAGTCGACGCGAAGGCGTGGCTCTCTCAAATGGTGCTAGCGTGCTTAAGGTCATGCAGCGCCGTGCTTACATTCCTGGAGTTCACGGTAAAGCAGGTGGTTTCGCTCCGAAATTGTCTGTATACGGTGTCCAGTTGCGTGAAAAGCAGAAGGCTAAGCGTCTTTACGGTATTATGGAGCGACAGTTCCGTAACTACTTCAAGAAAGCTGCCTCTATGTCTGGTAACACTGGTGAGCATCTCGCTCGCTTGTTGGAGACTCGTCTAGACAACGCTGTGTATCGTCTTGGTTTCGCTAAGACTCGTCCACAAGCTCGTCAGATGGTTAGCCATGCCATGTTCTATGTGAACGGCATCAAGGTTAATATCCCGTCTTACCAGGTCAAAGTTGGCGATATCATTGAAGTACGTCCAACTAAAAAGACCAAGAAAGTATTTACTGATCTAACTGATCGTTTGAAGAGTCACACGATCATGGGTTGGTTGTATCGTGAGGAGGACACGAAGGGCAAAGTCGTAAGCATGCCTCAAGGCGAAGACTTGAAGGAAGTCTACGATCCTAAGCTCATCGTCGAGTTTTACTCGATGCGCTAAAGCGCCAATAATATACGTAGTATGGAGTCAATCTTCTTACCATCAAAGATGTACTTTACCCCCGGCGCTAAGCCGACGGAAATGTTGCTCACCATTGAGCCACTGCACCACGGGTACGGTACCACCATCGGCAATGCGCTTAGACGTGTTTTGCTGTCATCTCTGCCTGGTGCTGCGGTTACTGCCATGAAGATCAAGGGCGCTCAGCATGAATTCTCTGCCTTAAACGGCGTGAAGGAAGACGTGCTGGACATCATGCTCAACTTGAAGAAGCTGCGCATGAAGCTCCACACTGAAGAGCCGGTAGTCTTAAAACTCTCGGTTAAGAAGGAAGGGGAAGTCACAGCGTCAGAGATTGAGGCTAACGCTGATGTCGAGATCGTTAATCCAGACTTGGTGATCGCTACACTCACGGATAAGTCAGCCAGCTTTGACCTAGAGATTACAGTTTCTCGTGGCCGCGGCTTCCTGCCAACCGAAGAGCGTGAAGAAGCACCAACTGAGATTGGAGTAATCGCCATTGACGCCATGTTTTCACCAGTGCGCGCCGTGGGTCTCAAAGTTGAGAACACACGTGTGGGTGAAATCACCAACTACGATAAATTGCTCATGACTATCGCTACCGATGGTTCAATCACACCACAAGAAGCCGTTGAACAAGCTACTAAGATTCTGTTGAACCACTTTACGTGGGTTCAGGGACAGCTCCAGCATGCTTCCCTCACTGAACAAATCGTTCGCGCCTCGGAGGAAGCGCCTGATAACAAGTAAGTATGCGTCACCGTAAGAATAAGAAAACCCTCGGACGAAAGACTTCGGCTAGGAAGGCGCTTTTGCGCGATCTTGCTACCGCTCTCTTTACTTACGAGAAAATTGAAACCAGCATTGGTCGTGCTAAGGTTGTTCGTCCTGTAGTGGAGAAACTTATCACCATTGCAAAGAAGGATAACTTAGCCGCACGTCGTCGCCTGCTTGGATATTTCACCACTGACCAGACGGTCAAGAAACTCTTTGAGGTCATTGGACCACGTTTCAAGGAGCGTAACGGTGGTTATACCCGCATGACCAAACTTGGTCAGCGTCAGGGTGACGCAGCTGAAACTGTGCTCATCGAACTTGTCTAATATGGCAAATATTGTACGTAAAACTTATAGCGTAGATGCTTCTGGCAAGATCGTCGGACGCCTAGCTTCTGAGATTGCTATGCATCTCATGGGCAAGACTAACGTAGGCTATCTGCCTAACGTTGATGCTGGCGATTTCGTGGTTGTGACTAACGCCGGTGGCCTCAAGGTGACTGGTAAGAAGATGGAGCAGAAAGTTTACCAGCATCACACTAACCACCCAGGTGGTTTGAAGACTAAGTCCATGGCTAAAGTGTGGGCTGAGGATCCAACTAGCGTGTTGCGTCGGGCCGTGTCTAGGATGTTGCCAAAGACTAAGCACCGCACCGCTCGTTTGCTCCGCTTGACCATCACCTCCTAATCTATGGCAGAAAAATATTTCCAAGCGCTTGGTCGTCGTAAGACTTCTACCGCTCAGGTGCGTGTCACTCCAGGTGGTAAGGGCTCAATTACTGTTAACGGTAAGCGAATTGAAGATTACTTCAAGACTGGTGAGCTCCGCCGCGTAGTTTCTAGACCTCTTAAGGAAGTTGGTAAGACTGAAGCTGTTGATGTTTCAGTTAAGGCTTCTGGTGGTGGTATGACTGGACAGGCTGATGCTACTAGCCTAGGTATTGCTCGCGCTCTCATGTTGCTAGACGAGAATTACCGCCCAGCTCTTAAGGCTGCCGGCTTGGTAACTCGCGATCAGCGCAAGAAGGAACGCAAGAAGCCAGGTAAGCATGGTGCTCGTCGTTCTCCACAGTGGAGAAAGCGTTAATCCTAAGCTTTCATGTAAAAACCCCTCAATTGAGGGGTTTTTGCTTTGACAAAATCGAATTGAGAGTATACTATGCGGTGTCCATTGGACAGGGGGTTTGAGATGAATTCTCGAGGTGTTGTGCTCGAAGAGTGTGCGGGCGTGCAAGTGGAAGAGCGCCGAGGTATCAGGCTGAAGGAAGGCGTCCAGTTGGCTCTGAGGCTGACCCAGGACGGAGCAAAATTTGGGCTGTACGTAGTCGTGGTGTATATCGGCCAAGTGGTCGGCGAGTATCAGGTCGACTTTCAATGTAGGCATCCGGGAACGGTGCCCGCGCTGGAAAATTCGACCGGTTGGGAGATTTGCGTCGCCGACGGTGGCGTGGCTGATCTCGACATCTATGTCACCAACGATAATCAGGGACTCGGCGGAGTTGCCTTTGTGAATCGTGATACTGCTGAGGAGTACATTGTGACTTTCTTGGACGTGGCGTAGCGCGCTGTGGGGTTGGGACTTGAGCGGCTCAGGCTGCTCGTCCCGTACCTCCGGTGCGCTCTTTTATTTTAGCTAGAATTGGCGTATCCTAACCGCATGTCACAATTGGCCAGAAATACTCTCATGCTGACAGCGGCGTCAATTGGTCAGAAATTGATCGCTTTTTTGTATTTTGCGGTGATCGCTAGAACCATTGGAGAAGAGTCACTGGGAGCGTACTTTATCGCGCTCGCCATGGTGACTACCATTGGCGTGCTGGATGATGTTGGTTTAACGGCGGTGACTATTCGTGAAGTCGCCAAAGGGCCAGACAAGGCCAAAGAGTTAGTGCAAAACGTGATCGGAATTAAGCTGATCACTATGCCACTGACCATCGTCTTGGCCTTGCTTTTGCCAGAGTGGCGCGGGTTTGATGATCAGACGGTTCTGTTGGTACAGTTGGCGATTTTGGTCATGCTCTTTGATACGATCTCGGTGACCATGTACGGTGTCATGCGTGGTTTGCACAAATTGAAATATGAGTCGATCGGGATTTTTATCGGGCAAATGTTAACGACAATTTTTGGAGGCATAGCTTTGTTGTCTGGAGCCATTGATTTACGTTGGTTAGTGCTAGCCTTGATTCTTGGCAGTGGCTGGAACATGTTCTTTGCGTCTGTGCAGGTTATTCGTAACCTGGGCATTGGCGCTTTTAAGCCGTCACTGACTCAAGCTAAACCCATGCTACGAATGGGTTTTATGTTTTTCTTGGCGGCAGTGTTTGTGAAGATCTATTCTTACATTGACTCTTTCACTATTGAAGCCGTACTCGGCAAGGCAGCAGTTGGTTCTTATGCGGTGGCGTATAAGTTTACTTACGCTTTTCAATTTTTGCCCTTAGCTTTTGTTGGCGCCCTGTATCCGACCATGAGCGCTTTGGCGCATAAGCCGGCCGAACTCAGCCAAACGCTCGTTAAGGCTGAGTGGTACATGGCCTTGCTGGCCACTCCAATTGTGTTTGGCATTTTCTCGTTAGCCCCAGAGATCATCGACTTTTTTTACGGTTCAACTTACATAGCGTCCGGTCCGGTGCTGATGGTTTTGATCTTTGTGTTGCTGTTTATCTTCCTTGATTTTCCGATCGGGTCTTTGCTCAATGCTACTGGTAGACAGGCGGTCAAAACAGGTTTGATGGGTGGCGCCATGATTATCAATGTCATTGGTAACCTCCTGCTGATTCCTAAGCTTGGCCTGATGGGTGCGGCGGTAACAGCGCTGGCTACGTTTATCTTCTTGTTTGGAGGCGGTTTAGTGGCGGTGAAACGCTTGACTCAGGTTAAGCTGATCCAACTCTTCAAGGAGATCATCGGGTTTTTTGTGGCCGGTGCCGTTATGGCCGTAGTCGTGATTGTCTTGAAGGAGTACATTTATTGGATGCTTACTGTTCCGATCGGGGCAGCCGTTTTCTTATTGATCGCCTTTGCTACCAAAACTTTAACTACCCAGCACGTACGAGACGCTAGACGTTTGATTAGGCCTACTAAATATGCCGAAAGTTCTCTTACCTAGTTCAGACTACCCGCCAGCACGGGGTGGGGTAGCTAGATATATTCAGGCTATTCTGCAAACTTATCCTGAACAGGTGACGCTTTTACCGTTGAAGCGCCTTAAGCTCGATAATTTAGTGCTGACTTTGTTATTTAAAGCTAAGGATTACGAAGCCATTTGGACGCATCACGTTTTGCCCGTAGGTACAGCCGTCTGGATTTTAAACAAGTTAACTGGTAAGCCGTACGTGATCTTTTTGCACGGCTTGGATTTCGACCTGGCTAGACGTAATCCTTGGAAGCAAGCCTTAACGCGTCGCGTTTTAGTGTCTGCGAGCCGTGTTGTGACTAATTCTCAAGCCTTGGCTACTGAGGTCAGAGACTTTGTAGAGCTTAAACGTGAACCTTTGGTGATTTACCCGACCCTTGAAGATAAGTTTATTGCTGCGAGTAAACATAAGGCCACTACTGGCAAGGTGAATTTACAAAAACTCGGAGAGTTAGCTCTAGGAGTGGCACGTGCAAGTACACCGATGTTTGTGTCTGATCCTTCGAAAAGTCAGACGACGTTACGCTTGTTGACCGTTGGTAGGTTAGTTGAGCGCAAGGGACACCTGAAAGTTTTACGAGCGTTAGCTGCTTTTCCGGCAGCTACTTATCAGATCGTGGGTGATGGCCCCATGCGTGAGCAGATTGAAGCTGAAATTGAGACTTTGAACCTGCAGGATCGAGTGGTTCTCAACACCAACGTGACCGATGACGAGTTACCGGATATTTATCGGGCCGCAGATATTTTTGTCATGCCAACTAGCAAAACCGAGACTGACAGAGAAGGTTTTGGGATTGTGTACTTAGAGGCTCAGCTGTTTGGATTACCGGTCATTGCTACTAAGCAGCCTGGGGTAGATGAGGCGGTTAAAGATGGGGAAGGGGGGCTGTTAATTGGTGATACACCGGCGGAGTTAGAGACAGCTATCAGGCGCTTGTTAGATGCAGCTGTCAGAAGCAAATTTAAGCATCGGGCTCGGGTTTGGGCTGAGCGAGAGTTTAGTCGTGATCAGCAAATGTACAAACTCCGCGAATTACTATGAGACCACTCATCTCCGTGATTATTCCCACGTACCAACACGCCACTTCATTGCGGGCCTGTTTGGAGTCGGTGTTTGCTCAGACGTATGCACCGCTCGAGGTGATCGTGGTAGATGATGGTTCGACCGACAACACAGCCGAGGTTATCGCTGCATATGGCGATAAGCTTTCAACCATTCACCAGGCTAACGCCGGTGCTAACCCAGCTAGAAACAAAGGCTTGGCAGCTGCGACTGGCGAGTACGTAATCTTTTGCGATGCGGACGTAATTATGGTCCCCACCATGCTAGAGAGCATGTTTAACGCACTCCAGGCTAATCCAAGCGCTAGTTACGCTTACAGCGGCTTTTGGTTTGGCTGGAAGCACTTTAAGGGGCTAGATTTTGATCCTGCTGTTCTCCGCCGCCTGAATTTTGTGCATACGAGTTCTTTGGTGAGGACCAGTGATTTCCCAGGTTTTGATGAGGCGATTAAAAGACTCCAAGATTGGGATGTTTGGCTAACTATGCTGTCTCAGGGTAAGGTTGGAGTGTTAGTGCCTGAGACCTTGTTTAAGGTGGGTATTGATGGGGCCTCACGGATTGGTTCATCTTGGTTGCCGGCCTTTGTATATCAATTACCTTGGCATAAGCTAGGTTGGATGCCAGCGGGAGTGCGTAAGTACGAGCAAGCCCGTCAAGCTATTAAGCGCAAACACCAACTCAGTTAATCGTGAATCTATGCTCGACTTATCCGTAGTTGTAGTAACTTATAAAGAAGATCCTGAAGTTCTCAAACGTTGTTTTGAGAGTCTTAGCGCCTCTACTGGTTTGAGTTTTGAGTTGATCGTGGTGGATAACGCTAGGCGGTCAGATACGGAAGCTTTGCTCAAGCAGACTGTGGCGTCAGCTCATTATGTTCCCAACCCTAAAAACATGGGCTTTGCCTATGCTGTTAATTGCGGCATGCGCGTGGCTAAGGGCAGTCACATTCTCTTGCTAAACCCCGATACTGAATTTAAGCCGGAAGTTTTAAAGACCATGGTGGCTCATTTGGACGCCAGCCCGGAGGTTGGGATCGCTAGTTCGATTATTCGTTATCCTAACGGTGATCTTCAGGAAAGTATTCGCAGATTCCCGACGCTCTTGAACCAATTAGTGATTTTGCTGAAAATTCCGCACTTGTTGAAACGCACTAAGATTGTCGATCACTACATGATGCGGGATGCCGATCCTAACCAGACTCAAGACGTCGACTCGATCATGGGTGCCTTCATGTTTATTCCTAGAGCTACTCTGGAGAAGATCGGCTTGTTTGATGAGCGCTATTTTATCTGGTTTGAAGAGGTCGATTATTGTAAAATGGCCAGTTCAGCCGGGCTCAAGATCCGGCATTATGCAGATGTTGAAATTTTGCATCACAAAGGCCATAGCTTTAATAAATTAGCGACCTTAAAGAAGCAGCGTTGGATTAGGCAGAGTTTGCGTAAATATATGCGTAAGCATCACGGCTTGCTGCCGTGGGCGATTTTATGGTTATTGACGCCGTGGTTTATTGTCTTAGCCTACGGATCAGCCGTGATTAAACGTGGTTAAAGTATGTCTAATTTTCTCCAGCAATTTTTTTCACGCACCACGGCCTACGTTCTATTGGCACTTTTGTTGACCCATGTTTTGGCAGCCGTAGTCCAGCATACGGTTTGGGTTTGGATTCCGCTTGGTTTGATTGGACTTGGCACCTTAGCTCTAAGTTACAAGCGTTTGGATTTAGGTCTAGCCGTAGCTTTTCTAGAGATTTTCATTGGTGGTCACGGGCATTTGTTTGATGTTGATGTCGCTGGATTTTCAGTTTCTGTTCGTCAGGTTATTTTTGGCGCGGTGATGCTGGCTTGGGCGGCGCAAGTCACGTTCGTTAAGTTGAAGCCTCAGTTTATCGCGCATCGGGATTGGCCATTGGCGATTATTGCATCGGCAATCTTACTCGGCACCGTGATTGGTTTTGCGACTAACGATGTTCAAGCGGCCTTTGACGACATGAATAGCTATTTGCTGTTAGCTTATGTACTGCCGATGATTTCAGTGACCTGGACGGTGGAGCGTAAGCGTCTCTTATTGCAGACTTTGGCCGTGGCTGCAGTGTGGATCAGTTTGACGACGCTTCTGTATTTGTATGGCTTTACTCACTTGCCAGGACTGCTGTCTCACGAACTGTATACCTTTGTGCGTGACGCTAGGTTGGCGGAGGTGACCCTGCAGACTAGTGGCCGGGGCATTAGTTTACTTGGACAACAGCCTTGGTATTTTAGAGTGTTCCAACAATCGCAAGCTATTGCTCTCATTTTCGAGTTGGTGTTAGTGGCCGGAAGTTTAGCGTTGTGGCGTGAGGCTCAGGAAAAATTGCCCAAATGGTTGTGGGCCTTACACGTTTTGGGTGTGGCGACTATCATCGCGAGTTTGTCTAGAAGTTTTTGGTTAGGTGGGATTGCGGCGTTCTTATTGATCCTGGGCTATTTAGCATTGACTCGTTTCAAGGTCGTAATGATTGTTAAGCGGCATGTGCAGTTCGCTGTCGTGCTCGTGATTTCCGTGGTCGCACTCTGGCTGTTGGTAGCTATACCGTTGCCGCCTAGACCTGATTTGTCTGACTCCTCTTTTTATCGCGGTCCAGATGACAGTAGCCGAGAAGTAGCTGTATCTAGCCGGTGGAATTTACTTGGGCCCATGGTGTTGGAGATTAAGCAGCATCCACTCTTGGGTTCAGGCTTTGGAGAAACGGTCACGTTTATTTCTGACGACCCTAGATTACGCGCCGTGGACCCAACTGGCGCAGTGACAGCGTATAGATTTGAGTGGGGCTACCATGATGTGTGGTTAAAGATGGGGATTCTGGGACTCATGGGTTATTTGTGGTTTTTAGTTACGACTTTGACCGTCACTTTAGAAGCCGTGCGTAATCGGGATGAACAAGCTTGGCTCATGATCGGTTTGACGGCGGGTACGTTAATGCTCTATGTGGCGCATATTTTCTCACCGTATCTCAATCACCCGATCGGTCTTGGCTATCTCATCTTCACTTTGCCATTCTTGCCATGGGCACAAAGCCCCTCGTCGACTGCAACAGCACACAAAACTGTTCATGCCGCGCCATTTTCCCTGGCCAAAGCTAAAACCAGCGTCGCCTACAAGCAGACGGGGTAACTCTTAAATAAGCTGGAGTTATTGACAAAAACACGTTTCACGGCTATAAATCAACGTCGATCTTGTACTTAGTAGGATCTGACACATGCTCCGAGTGCTTCGGAGACTATCACGAGCAGGGGTGAACCGTGACCAGTAAGATTACGCCAGAATTGAGAGCAAAGAGCCTTGATGACTTCGTTGTCAAGATGCGGGAAATCATTGACGTCATGGTTCTGGATGACGATCAGCTACTCTCGTTCATCAAGAACTATGAGGCTATCGCCCATATCCTCGGCGACGCTCTGACTCCAGCTATCGCTCGTTTCTCGGAAGAGATGCCGGCATACACGGTCGCACGTGAGATCCTCGGCAACGACTTCATCTCGCCGGGCGAGATCGAGGCCAACCGCCCCGGGCTCGTGTATAGCCTCTCGCAGTGGCAGGAACTCAGTAACAGCGTACCGTCAAAGGAGGTACTCGAATGGTGCCGCGACAACTGCTTCATGCTCCTGCCTGGCCCACCACGTCCAATGTCGCTCCTTGACGTCCGCGAGCTCGACCGTGGCCACTTCTACTCGAAGGAGAATGGCTGGTACGCAGCCGAGAGCGAGGCCTTCGCCCGCAACGACAAGGCGACCTGTCGTTGGCTCATGCTGCGAAAGGAACACGTGCCTGACTCCATAGAAAAGACCTGGGATGAGCAGCAACAGCTCCTTTCCAGTCTCGAGGTGACGCCCAACGTCGCCGAGCAGGTCTGGGGCATGACCACCTACAAGGCGGTCTGTGGGGTGTACCTGCTCGCGGCGGTCTACGTCCGCACGTCGAGTGTGGACTTGAGCGGCTACCGCGTGGGCGTCGGAGTCTTCGACGGGCACGGCCTCGACCTCTACTACTGGCGCGACCACACTCAATACAGCAATATCGGGGTCTCCTCCTCTCGGAAGTAGCAACTCTCGTTCCCTTAGATACCGTGACCCTCCCGAGTTTAACTTGTGGAGGGTCTTTTGTTGTGTGAAAAAGTAAAAGCCCTACCAGTGTGGTAGGGCTAAGGGCCAGAGTAACGTTCAGTGACGTGTGGCTGGCGGCGGAGTGGGTTCCCGGTTGCGAACATCATCCGTAGGCTCGGGCGCGGGCCGTTTTTGCTGCGAATATGACCGGGTCGTGACCTGACGGCCTGTTAAGCTGAATTGCTTCACCGGCTTATTCAGAGTCAATTTCTCCAGTGGCCTGGGCGGTTCACCTGTTTCGGTTACGCAGTTGTCCTCCTCTTCCTTGGGTAGGGTAGGTGGCAACGTGTCAGCCGCGATGTACCTGCGCATCTCGTCTGTTACCGGCGTTGGAATGCCGTAGACGGAGCCGGAATTCGGATTCAGTAACTTGGTGCCGGGTTTCAGGTCGAGGGGCGGTGGCGGGGTGGTGGGCCGAATCATCGGCTCTGGCACTTTCTGCCTGCTCACCAGTATGTAGACGGTTAGACTGAGCGCGGCCAGTGCCACGCAAGTCGTAACGAGTGCTGCACATGCCATCAGCGTGAGCAACAAAAGGTTATATTCCACTCTCACTCTCCTTGTTGAAGCATTTCCCACGTCAAAAACATTTGACAGGGGAAGTAATTTAACAAAGGCTTAAACTAACAAATTGACACGGTTTTGTCAATCGTTAGCCCGATACCCCCTAGCAAAATCACTGGCAGACATACGTTTGCCACCAGCTGGTTGTACTTCCACCAGCTTGAGCGCCGTGGTGCCTGTGCCGAGTAAAACTTCATTATTTTCAACTTTCAATTCACCTGGCGCTAAGACGCTGTCCGTGATGGTCGCTGAAAAAATCTTCAAGTCGTTAAAGACTGTTCCGGGCCAGGGATTGTAAGCTCTAATCAGTGCTTCAAGCTTGGCGGCTGGTTGCTGCCAATCAAGTTTGCCGTCTTCTCGGCTAAGTAATTTGCAAAAAGTAACTTGTGATTCAGCCTGAGTTTGTGGCGTGATTTCGCCAGCGACGAACGCTTTCAGAGTACTCAAAAGAAGTGGTACGCCTAGCGTAATGACCTTAGCCGTTAAGGTCTCAGGCGTTTCTTGGCTGTCGAGAGCAATCTTGGTTTGAGCCAGAAGCGGACCGGCATCCATGGCGGTGACTAGTTGCATAATTGTGACAGCGGTTTCTGTGTCTTGATTAGCAATGGCGGCGCTAATGGGTGACGGCCCACGATACTTGGGTAGGAGGGAAGGGTGCACGTTGACGCAGCCGTGCGGAAAGATCGCCATGAGACTGTCAGGCAAAATCCGGCCGTACGCCACCACTACGCCAATCTCAGCGCCGAGTTGCTGAATGGTAGACTGAAAATCCTCCGGCTTAAGTTTGGTAGGTTGAAAGACAGGTAAATTGTGCTGTAACGCCAGCTCTTTAACCGGCGGAGCGGTAAGGATTTTTTTACGACCGACAGGTTCGTCCGGTTGTGTGATCATACCGACAATCTCAAAGGTAGGGTCGTCAATTAGACCTTGCAAAAAGGCTGCAGCTAAAGGCGGGGTCCCAAAAAAGACAACTTTCATGTTAGATACGTGAACTTTCTGAATCGTGCATGGACTCAGCTCTGTCTATAAAAAGCACGCCATCTAAGTGGTCAATTTCGTGCTGGAAGATGATCGCTTGTAAACCGTTAGCTTTGAGACTGACTTCATGACCGTTGGCGTCAATGGCTTTCACTGTGACGCTTCTGTGGCGTTTAACCGTTCCCCATTCGCCAGGAACAGATAAACACCCTTCTTCACTGTTGATTAACTTAAAAGATTTCTGGGTAATTTCTGGGTTGATAAAAGCCGTCGGTTTGCCCAGTAAATCGACAATGATGACGCGGTCATGCACACCTACCTGGGGCGCTGCAATGCCAATGCCTTTTTCTTTCTTCATGGTGACTTTGAGATCCTCGATCAATGCCAATAACTCAGCCGATGCAAAACGCTCAGCCTTAACGGGCTCAGACATGACGCGAAGTTGTTTGTCTGGATTGTGGAGTACCTTCATAGCTTTAGACATAGGCGCCTTCGTATTTGATCTTGAGATGGTCAGGTAAACTTTTTAAGTCTGCTTGTACGCTGCCAGGTAGTTCGAGATTGTCATCGCGTTCTACGGCGAGGCTCTGGAGTTCAACGGGCAGGTCTTCCAGTTTAGTTTTTAGCAGGATGTATCTAGAGACAGCCGGAGGTAATTGGTAGGTTTGTCTGGTGGTTAATTCCGCGGCTACGAATTGTGGCAGATCGAGCATGGGCTGAAGGATCTCAGGCAACCATGTTTGTACCAGGATGTCGGCGCCTTGTTGAGTGGCTAGGTAGATCAGGCGGTGTAATCTTCTGGCGGTTTCTTCTGAGCCGCGGAAGTCGCTAGCATGCAAACCGATATCTGCTGCTAGGTCAGCCACTAGCCCAAAGTCTTTAGGCGCAAACACGGGTAAGTAACTGGTGAAATAGTACTCGGTGACTAGGAGTATGTCTGCCTGGGGTTTTTCGATTTTACCTTTTTCAATCTGTCCGACTGTGGCGGTGGGGAAGAGTCGCTGTAAATTTTCTGCGACCTTGGTTCCGCCTAAACCGCGTAAGGCGAGTTTGGGTTGTGAACAGCTGGGACAGCGTTCTGGGATCCACATTTCTGTTTGGCAGTTGGGACACACCAGATCGTCATGGCGTACCATGGGGACGTGGCCACAAGTTCCGCAGGTGGGAATGTGTCCACATTTGCCGCATTGGAGCCGCTTAGCGACGCCTTTACGATTTAGGCAGAGTAGCACCTTTTTTTGGCTTTGTAAAGCCTTTTCTATCCCAAATAAGACGCTGTCAGACAGCATAGGTTCAGGACTTAATTCATCCGCTGAGGCTTGGTTAATAATCATTTCCGGCGACCTTTCAGTTAGCGTTGTGCTCAGCTGATGATTTTGCAAATCTTCCAATCTGGGTAGGGGATCGAAAAAAACTAATTTAGCCTGGTGCTGGTGAGCTAGGAGCTTCACCGCTTCTCGGGCATCAAATCTAGGGTTACGGCGCTCGTTCAGATATTCCTGACTACCGGCTTCAAGCACTAGGGCGACCTTTAGATCATGTGCCGGCATCAGGGCAGCCAGCCTAGTACCGATTAAAGTTTTGATTTGTCCGGTTTTCCAAGCGTTAAAAATTTGTCCACGCATTAGTGGTTTAGTTTTACCGTGTAGGAGCGCCACGCTGGGGCCTAATTTGACGTGTCGGGCTAATAATTCAGCTTCACGTTCGGTGGGTAACAGAATTAAGAGTTGCCCCGAGTATTTGCGTCTGAGCACGCTCGCCAAAGCTAGGCCAATGTCACGACCACCACTCAGGCAGGCCGTTTGACTCTGGTCGATGGCGACTAGACATTTGTCTAGAGCAACTAGGTCAGCAGAAGTAATTTGCGCGTTGCTGGTGGCCGTCACTGTAGCCGGCAGGAGAGTAGAATATTTATCTGGCCAAGCCGCATGCAAGAGACTACTAACTGATTGCGCCAGGCATCTGGCAATGGTCTCGTATCTTTCGAGGTCGGCAAGGGTGAAGTAACTCGGTGTCACCACGTTGACTAACTCCATGAGTTTTTTGACCTCGCTTGTTGGCTTAAGCGCTCGAACTATGCCCCAACTCTCCCGACCCTTGAACGGGGTGCGGATTAAATCACCGACACTCACCTTTAGATTGTCGGGCACCGCATAATCAAAAACCGTGCATTTGCGCGGTAGTTTCAAAATCGGATACACCTCACAGATCATACCTAGTCAGCTAGTTGTCTCTAGCTCTAGAGTACAAAATTTGCGACACAATAGCCAACGCCAAACGGTGCTTCGTAAGACAGAATCGTAGGGGTGGTGTACATGCCATCCAATACCCCAATCAACATACATAGCTGACGATAAGACGTATCCTGAGCATTTTTGACCAGCTTTTCCGGTAACTGCAAAATACCAGAAGCGTTATGTTCTTTGAGCATGGCTAAAATAGCTTCATCAAATGCCTTGCCGTCTTTGTGGTAACCAGCTGGAGCGGTTTTTGATAAGGTGTGCGCCATGTCACCTGAGGCGATGATCGCCACCCGCTTTTGACTCTCCAGGATTAGGTGCTTGATGGTGACGCCCATGTTGTAATGTGCCTTGGCATCTAGGTCACTAGGGGCAATGGGGACAATTTTCACGTGTGGCAAGTGGTCGGTCAAAATGTCCAAAGGTACGGCTGTGGCTGGACCGAGTTCGTGGTCGGTAGATAAAGACACCGGTAGATCATTTTTACGAGCAAAACGTTGCAGCCTATCAATAAACGCAAAATCAGGGTGATACTTTTCGGCATAACCCAGATCACCATATTCAGCCAAGCTCGCCACAAAGGGATCAGCGACGTTGATGGAAAAAGCGTCCGGATACATGGTTTTAGCTTCTGCTAAAACTATCAGCGTATCTGGATGACTGGCGTAGAGTTCTTCTGCCAACTCTTCAAAGGCCGCCGCGGTATCCTGCACCTCACTTTGCTTAGCTTCATTGATACTGGGCAATAACAAGGGCGAACTTGGCGTGAAGCCAGCAAAAACCAACATATTATTCAGCGGTGTCTAACAGCGTGTCGCCGAGGCGGTGGAGGTTCAAGATATATTCAGGCACCACGTGGATGTTGCTCCAGGCGTAGCCGTAACCCAAGAACACGGATTCACTTGGAATGAGGCGCAACTTGTCTTCTGAGATCACGTACACGGCGGGATCAGTCTCTGATTTGACTAAATAACCTTCTGGTAAAGTCACGGGCGTGCCTTCGCGATACTGTTCAATGTCTACAGGTAGCGCCGGTGTTAAAGTGGCGTTAGGGAAACGAGCGTTGAGTACGGATTTGTCCAGAATGGGATGACGCATGCCGTCCTCAATGTAGAACACTGCGCCGGTAGATTTGAGCTGTAAGAGTAAACCTTGTGGATGTGAAGTCTCTAGAGTAATTGGTTCACCGACGCCGTAATCAGCAGCTTCGGCACTAGTAATGCTCACCAGCTCATCTTCTGAGAAGCCAACTTTTCTAAAGGTCTCCATGGAGTCGATGTATCTCAAGGAGTCATCCACCAACAAGTAGATTCGACCAGTTTCATCTTTCAGTAATGAGTAATTGGGGAAGTTGATAGCGGTACCAATCGGGAATTGTTCCAAGTCGCTAGGGGACACGGTCAGAATCAGGTCCGCGTCAAAGCGTGACGCTAAGGCGCTAGCGCTCTTGATTGGGCGTCTGTAGCCGTGTTGAATGAGCCACACACCATCTTCACCTGCCGCTTGCAGCAAGGAGCCGGAAGGGTATTCACGACCAAACCAACGCTTCCAAATCGCTACAAACACGGCGTTACCGTGCAAGTGTGGAGTGTAGGCGTACATGGCTGCCGTGGCGGCATTGAGAGGCGTAATACTCTCGCCGTCGATATTGACGGTTACGCCGGGCCCATATTTACCCGCCGTCTTGCCGAACTTTTCAATATCAGCCAAGTAGCCTTCCGTAAATTGCATTGCTGCTGAGTTGACTTGTTTGCCAAAGCCTTTCCAGCGGGCCAAGGTTGGATCACTCATACTGCAATCATCACACACGGCATAGCCAGCCGCCCAATCTAACTGTTTCTGAGTAGGGGAGTCATCTTCAACTAGGCTCTGTTCCTTTTGCAAGAGAACTAAAAGAAACTTAGGGTTGATCTGATTATTTTTAGCCGCACGCCAAATAATTTCAGCAGCATCTCTGATACGTCCCTCATGATCTTCGATTTCCAAATCTGCAAGGTGGCCGCGCTTCAAGAATGCTTGAATTTGATCAAGATTCATGGCGTCAGTATCTTGCAATTCAGTATCAGACAAAATGTAATTAGGATCAAAAGCCAAGGCTGTCTGGAGCGGCAAGAATAAAGCCGTTAACAAGGCTAGGGTGAGAAGTGGTTTCATACTCCACTAGTATATCAAGATTTCGCCCGACTGTTGATAGATCTTGTGGTTTCCGCTACTCTAGGTGAGTAAATTAGCCCAGTTTAAATTTAGTCGACCTTATCCTTATGTCTACGCTCTCCATTGGTAGTCAGGCCCCGGAAGTTTGTCAGGCCATTATTGAAGTCCCACGCGGTAGTCAAAATAAGTACGAATTTGATAAAGAGCAGGGGATTGTGAAGCTAGACAGAGTGCTCTTTGCTCCCATGTTTTACCCTTGCGATTACGGCTTTTTCCCCGAAACTCTCGGTGGCGACGGCGATCCTTTAGACGTCTTGGTCATGGTAACTAACCCACTTTTCCCTGGCGTGGCCGTGGATGTTCGCCCCATTGGCGTCTTGATCATGAGTGATGACAAGGGGGAAGATGAAAAAATCCTCGCTGTCGCTAAGGACGATCCTCGCTTCAAGCATATCAACGATCTTAACGACGTACCTGAACATATTCGCAACGAAATCTCATTCTTCTTTGAGAGCTACAAAATTCTGGAGAAAAAGCAGACCAAAATCGAAGGCTGGAAAGACGCCATTGAAGCCAAACGCCTCATCACCGAGGCTATGGCAAATGCTAAGAAGTAAGGTCTAAATCAAAAATGAGCCGCAGGGGCTCATTTTTGGTTTTAGTCATCGCGATGGGGACTTCTTGACAATTTGGCTAAGGTATGGCAATCTGTGGGCATTGGAGCGGGCTTGTGATGTCGGCATCACCACTCTCGTATGACTAGATAGTACAAGCCCAAAAGGCGGTTCACGTCCAAGCCGAGTGTAGGTTAGTCAGGTAGAGCTGCTCCCCCTAAGCTCAGTACCTGGTGAAACTTGCTACGATAGGCTGCTCGCACTCGTTGCTGAGCGCTAATCGTGCTTGGACGTGTTCCGCCCTCCTTTCTACCTCATCCCCACGGATGAGGTTTTCGTTTTTAAAGACTTTTGATAAGCTCTCACCGGAGGTAAGCGATGAGTATCTCTACTTTTTTTGATGCCTGTATTATATTAGGCATCATCGGTATGCTGCGGCCTGGGGCTGCCCTATGGCAACAAACTGCCGTGGAAAGATTCTATTGGTGTAGTGCGACGAGAACACTCATGGTCACTGTTCGACACGCCATGGCAACTTGGCTGGTTCATGCCAGAATCCGGAGGTGAACGATGGGTCTCTTGAGTCATGAGGTGCATCGACTCCCACTGCACCTGTACTTCATCGCCATAATGAATGGGATGCTGCTTGGGGTCGTGCTATTTCGGATGATCGAGAAACGAGTCGATGAAGTAGACGGCTACCTACGCAAAGCCTTGCGAGACTGGCTCGTCACCTGGAGGGAGAAATAAGTGGCACACCTGTCACCGCGTGAGGATTTCGATCAAGCGGTCGAACGTCGTATGGCTGAGTACAAGTGATCGGCTACCGCTTCTGGTCCCGACAGCCTTGCTGTCGGGGCCGATCTTTTACTTAACTTTGACTTCAATTTCATCTTTTTTAACATCTACCAACACCGTGGCGTCTTCAGGGACTTCGCCACTGACGATTTGCATAGCTAGGGCATCGAGAATATCGGTTTGAATGACACGTTTTAATGGACGAGCGCCAAATCTGGCATCGTAACCCTTTTTAGACAGGAGCTGTTTAGCCTTGCCTGAAACTTTGATCGTCAAAGACCGCTGTTCACGCAATCGGTCAGACACAAGCTTGAGTTGAAGTTCAACAATATCTTCAATCTGTTCTGGCTTAAGCGGATTAAACACCATGACGTCATCAATCCGGTTCAAGAATTCCGGGCGGAAATGCTCCCGCAGTAACTCATCCAGTTTCTCTTTGGTAATGACTGATTCTGAACGTTCATCTTCGCCAAAGCCAATACCGTTGACCTTGCCTTGTGACAAAATCACATCTGAGCCAATGTTGCTCGTCATGATGATGATCGTATTTTTGAAGTTGACGGTGCGACCCTTGGCGTCGGTTAAACGGCCATCATCAAGAATTTGCAAGAGGGAATTGAAGACATCAGGATGAGCCTTTTCAATCTCATCAAAGAGCACCACAGCGTACGGATGACGGCGAATACGTTCGGTTAGCTGACCGCCTTCGTCATAGCCCACATAGCCCGGCGGGGAACCGATCATTTTGCTGACGCTATGTTTCTCCATGTACTCACTCATGTCCAGACGAATCAAGGCTTTATCATCATTGAACATGAACTCAGCCAGAGCTTTAGCTAATTCTGTCTTGCCCACACCCGTTGGTCCCATGAAAATAAACGAACCGATCGGTTTTTTATCTTCAGCCACACCGGCCCTAGAGCGGCGCAGAGCATTACTCACAGCTTTGATGGCCTGTTCTTGGCCAATGACTCTTTTCTTGAGCTCATCTTCCATGCGGGCCAGTTTCACCATCTCGCGCTCTAGCATTTTAGATACAGAAATATGGGTCCAACGTGAGACCACATCGGCAATTTCCGTTTCGGTAATCACTTCTTTCAACAGTCCACGCTCAGCCTGGAATTTTTTCAACTCTTCTTCTAATTTACCAACTTCAATACGCTGTGTAGGAATCTGGCCATAACGAATTTCAGCGACACGCTCTAAGTTGCCACGGCGCTCTTCATACTCAGCTTCATTGCTTAATTTATCGACCTCGCTTTTGATCGTTCTCAACTTACTAATCAGATCTTTTTCGCCTTTCCAGCGAATTTCCAGTGCTCGAGTACGTTCATCTACATCTGCTAAAACCTTCTCGATCTCTTTCAAACGAGCCTTTGAATCCTTGTCGTCTTCTTTGAGTAAAGCTTGTTTCTCAATCTGCAAACGGGTCTGCTCACGTTTTAGGCGATCTAACTCTTCTGGTAGGGAGTCGATCTGTAAACGTAAAGCCGCCGCCGCTTCATCAATTAAGTCCACGGCTTTGTCAGGCAGTTGTCGATCGGAAATATAGCGTTGTGACAATTCAACCGCCGCGATAATCGCACCATCGCTAATTCTAACTCCATGGTGAATTTCATACCGTTCCTTGATGCCGCGTAACATCGCAATCGCATCCGCTACGTTTGGTTCTGCAACAAAAATGGGTTGGAAACGGCGTTCTAACGCCTGATCTTTTTCAATATGTTTTTGATATTCCTTGGTAGTCGTAGCTCCGATTACTCGCAACTCGCCTCTGGCTAGAGCTGGTTTGAGTAAATTTGAAGCGTCCATGGGTGATTCATCGCCCTTGCCAGCGCCAACGAGCATATGCAGCTCGTCGATAAACAGCACGTACTTGCCATCAGCTTGCTGCACTTCTCTAATCACGGCCTTGAGACGCTCCTCAAATTCACCCCGGAATTTTGTACCCGCAATTAAGGCGCCCAAATCCAAAGCGACCACTTCACGATTTTTTAGCGTTTCTGGCACGTCACCAGCGATAATTCTCTGGGCCAAACCTTCTACAATTGAAGTTTTACCCACGCCAGCTTCGCCAATCAAAACTGGATTGTTCTTAGTCCTACGCGTTAGCACCTGCATCACCCGACGAATCTCTTCATCCCGACCAATAATCGGGTCAAGCTTACCGTGCCGCGCTCGCTCCGTTAAATTCAAGCTGTACTTTTCAATCGCCTGGTACTTAGACTCTGGTTCTGGCGAATCAACTTTTTGACTTCCACGGAGTTCTTTCAAAGCAGTAAAGACCGCTTCTTCACCAATCTCATGCAAGCTCAATAAATCACTTAAGTATCTATCAGACAATAGCCCAAGAAATAGATGCTCGGTAGAAATGTATTCATCCCCAAAGTGTTTGGCTTTCTGCAAAGCAACTTGTAAAACCGTAGCTAGAGCCGGTGTTAGCATGACCTGACCAATGCCACCTTTGCCCAGGTTAGCGTGGCGGGGTAGGGAGTCGAGAATTCTATCAATATCTCCGCGCAGTCCTGGCAAACTAATCTCAAGTTTTTTCAAAACTGACACCACAAAACCTTCCTCTTGGCCGACTAGAGCTGCTAGCAAATGAATCGGTTCAATGCCTTGTTGACCATTTTCATTCGCTAAAAATTGCGCATGTTGAATGGCTTCCTGGGACTTGCTGGTGAAGTTATTCGGAATCATAGGGATACCAAGAAAGACTTTAGATTTTAGACATTAGTATTTAGAGGCTCGCGCTAACATTAGGTTCTAGGAGCGTTTAGCACTCGTAAGTATAGAGTGCCAGTTAGCCCGTGTCAATTACTCAAATTAAAACGTCGTCACTAGTGCTAGTGACGACGTACGGTGCTGCCGATGTTCACGCTCAGGCGCGGATGAGATTATCTAGCTTGCTATCGATCACCACTTGACTGATGCCCTTCACTGGCGGATTCAGGCGGATCACCTCCTGCCCGAAGATGGTCGCTGTGCTCAAGATCGTTTCTGGCGGGGCGTTCGGCGCGGTCTGCCCAGCGCTGGAACAAGATGGACAGCGTTTTCGATAGAAATAAGCCGCCGGAACCCCAGAGCAGTACCGTGGCAAGGCCCATCCAGATTACGTCTCTCGCAGACAGACTCGTCAACTCATGCATGGAGAACTCCTAGGTTTAGGTGGCTTGGACGAGTAAAAAGTAGCAGACTTTACGCAAAAAGTCAATCAGTCTATACTGCTGACTATTATGTCAAAACTCAAAGCTGCAATTTTGGCTGGGGTGCTTTTGTTAGGTATTCACGCCTGGGTGCTCCTTACGGGCTGGTACGCCTGGCACAAATGGTTTGATATTCCTATGCATATTGCTGGGGGTGCCATTATCGGAGTCATGGCTTTAGGTTTATGGGAGATCGCTATTAAAAAAGTCACCTTAAACCGTAATGTCAATCCCCGTTGGCAAGTGGTCATTTACTGGCTTGGCATCATCGGCTGCACGGCTTTAGTGGGTATTGCTTGGGAATGGTATGAGTTTGCCGCCGACAACACCGCTGTAGTCGCTAGTCACCGTGAACTCATCGCACAAATGGGTGTTGGTGACACTTTGGCTGATCTTTTTTTCGATCTACTCGGTGCGACTTTGAGTTTCTTGATTTGGCGTCAGCGATCGAGTCTTTAATATGTCAGGGTTACTTGCCGCTGAAACTGAAGATGTGAAACACACCGTGCTGGGTGTGTCTTTTGTCGATCTCACGCCTGAAAGCTTGCGCTTCAAGCTCAGCCAATGGCTTGGCGGCCCAATCCCGAAAATCATTGTCACCCCCAATCCTGAATTCATCATGACGGCCCGCCGTGATCCTGAGTTCAAACACTTGCTAGCGAAGGCGGATCTGTCATTGCCTGACGGCGTGGGCTTACGTTTTGCGGTAGCCGCCTTAACTGATCAACGACTTCAACATCGCCACACTGGAGCGGATACTTTACTTTTGTTAGCCGAGCTTGCGGCGCAAAAGGACAAGAGCTTGGTGATTCTGGGTGGTTCACCACGCAAAAGTGGCCGGGCAGCCGCAAATTTACGTGAACGTTTTCCTGGTCTGGAAGTTAGTACTTTCGACCCCGGGATTATTGACGAACATCAGGTGTGTTTGTCAGAAATGACACTGTCATCCATTGAGCGTATGGCACCAGCCATTATCGCCGTTGCCTTAGGGCAGGGGAAGCAGGAGCGCGTGATGCAAATTTTACGCACCAAAATTCCAAGTGCTAGAATTCTGATTGGGATTGGTGGCGCCGCGGACTATGTCTCAAATGCCACCAAACGTGCTCCGGAAAGTTGGCAGCGCTTCGGTTTTGAATGGCTGTGGCGTTTAATTCAGGAACCCTGGCGTTGGCGCCGGATTTTCGCGGCTACGGTAGCTTTCCCGCTGTATGTAGCCTGGACGGCCCTGATCTCTGGACGCATTTTCAAGGCTGTGAGACAAGTAAGTTCTGAACTCAATCATCATTTCAAACGTACCTAATCAAGTATGACTATCCGTACCCGCATTGCCCCGTCTCCCACCGGCTACATGCATATTGGCACTTTACGTACCGTCATGTTTGATTATTTTTTAGCCAGACAAAGTGGGGGGCAATTCATCGTCAGAATTGAGGATACAGATCAGGCCAGATTAGTTCCGGGTGCTCTAGAAAGTTTACTCTCGACCTTTCAAAAACTTGGTATTGATTATGACGAGGGTCCAGTCTTGCAGCCTGACGGCTCGATTATCGAAACGGGTGATTACGGTCCTTACGTGCAATCCAAACGACTCGACATTTACCGGCCCTACGCCGATAAACTCGTAGCCGAAGGTCATGCGTACGTGTGTTTCTGCACGCGTGAACGTCTAGACAGTATGCGTGCGGCGCAAGTAGCCGCCAAACAAACGCCCAAATACGATCGTTTATGTTTGCAGTTGTCAGCTGAAGACGTGGCTGCCAGGCAAGGGGCAGGGGAGGGGTATGTGATTCGCATGAAGATTCCAGATGGCGAAGTTGCTTTTGAAGATGCGATTCGTGGCGTGATTAAATTCAATTTGGCGGATATCGATGACCAGGTCATCATCAAATCAGATGGTTTTGCGTCTTATCATTTGGCCGTAGTCATTGACGACCACCTTATGAAAATTAGCCATGTGCTAAGAGGGGAAGAGTGGATCTCTTCAACCCCCAAACAGATCGTTTTGCATAACATGCTGAACTTACCAATGCCCGTTTACGCGCACGTCCCACTTATTTTGAATCCGGACCGCACTAAGCTCTCCAAACGTAAGGGCGATGTTTCTGTCGAAGGTTACTTGAATAAGGGCTATTTACCGGAAGCTATCATCAACTTCATTAGTACCCTGGGCTTTAATCCCACCTCTGACCAAGAGATTTTTAGTCGGGATGAATTAGTTAAGCTCTTCGACCTTTCCAAAGTCAATAAAGGCGGAGCTGTCATGAACACTGAAAAACTCGACTGGGTTAACCACCATTACCTGAACCAAGTACCGGAATTAGAGCTGATTCAATTGGTGTCGCCATTTTTAGACACAAACACCGATCAAGATCTACTTATCAGAGCTTTGGTTATCGAACGTCAACGCACTAATCGACTCGACGAATTCGCTGCTAAAATCCAACCGTATCTGACAGCTCTAGAATATCCGAAAGAGATTCTAGTTTGGAAAAAGGCCACTCCAGCCGACGCCTTGCAGCAGCTAGATGGTGTCCTTAAGATTATCACTGGCCTCAGCCCTGAAACCTTTGCACAGACTGTGCTTCTCGAGGCCGCGGTGAAGGAGTATATTGAAGCTAACGGCCTAAGTAATGGCAACGTTTTATGGCCGTTGCGCGTAGCGCTGTCTGGCAGTGAAAAATCGGCTAGTCCCTTTGAGTGTTTGTGGGTGCTGGGACAGGCAACATCTATACAGCGAATAAATCTAGCTATCAAGCTACTAAGCACCTAATCATGTCTTGGAGGACATCTAAACTCATCACCGTGCCCGCCTCTGTACTTTTGTCTTTGGTGGCAAGTACGGCAGTTTTAGCGGCTAGTGTCACACCAGAAGAAATCACCGCGCTGCAATCCGAAATTCAGAATCGCAAGGCTCAAATTGAATCGATCAATTCCAAGCTGGAGGCTTACAAAGCTAAGATTGCCGAATACACCAAAAAATCTTCCTCATTAGAGACCGATATTGCGATTTTAGAAAACGAGACTGCCATGACGGAGTTAGATATTGCCGCCACGCAAAATGCGATTGAAGAAGAAAATCTTCACTTAGCAATTTTAGATGCCAATATCCTAACTGCGGATGAAAAATTGACCAGAGAAAAAGCTCTGCTCAGTGATCTTTTGTTTAGGCTTAATAAGCAAAACAAACAAGGCGGAACTTTTGAAATGATCATTGGGGCCAGGAATTTTACTGAAGTTTTTGCCGCTGCGTCGCAATTGCAAAGCTTAAACTCAAGCTTACGTAAAACCTTAGTTTCCACCCAGCAAACCCGAGCAGTTTTGAGTGAAAAAAGGAGTGAAAGAGAGGAAAGGCTAGGCCACCTCAGTGATCTGCAAGTAGAGCTAGATACTAAAGTAGCTCAATTAGACGCGCGTATTAGCGCTAAACAGGTTTTGAACGCCGAAACAGAGGCCTCAGAAATTGAGTACCGCGTTCTCTTGAGTGAGTTGAGACAGGAGCAGCAGGGAATTACCCAGCGTATCAACCAGCTCCAGGCCGATATTGAGCGTAAACTGGCTGAAGTTGATAATGGTGAAGCCCCTAGCGACACAACCGTTATTTCTTGGCCAGTTAATGGCAGAATCACTACATTATTTCACGACCCTACCTACCCCTTTAGGTATCTCTTTGAGCACAATGGCTTGGATATCGCCGTACCGCAAGGCACACCGATAGAATCAGCCGCTCCTGGTTATGTAGCCTGGGCGCAAACTGGCCGCCAGTATGGTAACTACGTCATGATTGTTCATGCTAATGGTTTTGCGACGCTCTACGCTCACATGAGTCGTATTGATGTTACCGTTGATCAATACGTCGCTCGTGGTCAAGTCATTGGCTTATCCGGCGGCAGACCAGGCACGCAAGGCGCTGGTTTTTCTACCGGCCCACACTTACACTTTGAACTCCGCAAAGGCGGTATTCCAGTTGATCCAAAGGTGTACCTGCCGTAGCACGATCGGTCATCGACCTCCACTTGATGCGATTTAATCACCATCCTGAGGTTACGACCCAGTCCTGAGAGAAGTCGAAGGAAGGATTAAGGTCATAATTTTGTAATTGTGACGACGCATTTAAACGCCCTAGGTTGATTTAGGGGTATCCAAGTACCTGTAGATTCAAAATCGAATCTGTGCGACTCTCACGGAGTGGCTGGGATAGACTTTCGTGATTCTCAATTACGACACTTCGAACGGAAGTGACCTGTCCCGAGAGTAATCGAGGGAGAAGTCTCAACAACCGCACGACGACGCCAAGAGCGTAATTATTAGAACAAGACATTAGAGGAGGAGACAGGGGCGTAGCAACGACCCCCACTGGGTAGAAACGACGGTAGGGGGTGGGTAAAGTGGCTCAAGTCTGATAGGCCTATGTTTATTGGCTTATTTATAGCTTAGAGTCGTATAAGGTATATTGTACGACTCTTTAGAATATACGTCCCCAGGGTCTATAAGTCGTAATTTTTATATACGTATGTACAGCACGCTTAACCCGCCCGACTAAATTCCAGCGAGAACCTGAGACACTACATATCTACACCCCCCTGCTTCTAAAAACACCCGGGGGATACTAAGCGTCGCTTTTTGTATACAGATTGGTGTGACTTTTTAAGTGTAATTATGGTATTTATGTTTGTGGGTTTACCTGATGCTACGTTGAAAGACCTACTTAAGGGCCTTGAGATCGTCCAAAATCTCCTGTACGTGTGTACCTGGCTTGACGGTCTCGTAAATCTTGACGATCTCGCCAGTGGGATCGATTAAAAAAGTATTCCGCATGATGCCTTCGTATTCTCTGCCCATGAATTTTTTCTTGCCGTAAGATTCGTAAGCCTTACAAACTTCTTTTGACTCGTCGGACAAAATGGGAAAATTGAGTTTTTCGTTGGCTGCGAACTTAGCGTGACGTTTGACGGAATCGGCTGAGACACCAAGTACAACTGCACCCGCTGCCGTGAGACGAGCTTCATTATCTCTAAAACTACACGCCTCCACCGTACAGCCTGGAGTCATGTCTTTGGGGTAGAAGTACAACACGACCCATTTGCCCTTGTAATCGGAGAGCGAGTGCTCAGTCCCCTGCTGGTCAGGAAGCGTGAAAGTTGGTGCTGGTTTATTGAGTAACGACATAGAGAATGGGAAAGAGTTTAGATCTATCCTGTAAGGACGCTAGCGGATGAAGACTCGGGAGCCGAACCTGACATCAACATAGCGTGGGGTCTCCTCAGCGGTCAAGTACTCGTTGGTGACGGCCTGTAGGACCGCTACTTGAGTGTCTATGTCGTTAGTAGCATCAAACAGGATTAAGTACTCTTGATCACTCGTGATTGCGAACCATGGCAAGCTGGCATCATCACTTACGAATTCATTTGGATGCAAACCTATAGCCCGCAAAGCTGCGTTATACGCGATGACTCCGCTAACCACCTCAGCTCTGAAGACTTGGTCATTCTCGACATAAGTGGTGGCGACTTTCTGTCGGATCGTGGGAAAGCCCGGCTGCAAGGTTGCCATACCCCCCTGCCCCGCTTCTGGCGCTGGCACGGCGCCAATCTCAACGAGCACGGCGGCCTTTTCATCAGGCTCGGCTACACGCAAGACTTTGCCGGACGGATCAATGAAATACACCTCCTCGCCGGAACGCAAGACGACCATGGTGATGTCCTCCTCCACTGTTAAAGTGACCTTGGACCCAACAACTAGCAGCTCAGCATGCTTGAGTGGAAAGGTCGAAAGTAAATTTTCAGTCGCTGCAGTTTTATCAAAAAACCAGGCGTGGTTATTCGGTAAGATTAAAAAGCGCTGACGTTTCAAATCTGATGCTAAAGACTCCCGTAGCTCATCTGTTGATAAAGAAATTGTACCCACAACCTCAACTTCACTTAATTTAAAATACGGCCCGTAAATAACTACAAAAGTCGCAATGATAACAGCTAAAATCCCCAAACCGGCCCCCAGCCCCAACCACATTTTGTTAAACCCTGGTTTGCGAGGAAATAACGGGTTGCTGAGCTCATTAACTCCGCGAGCCTTAGCCGCGAAGACGCGCATGAAATTCCTCCGTTTCATACATTTACACCACCAGGCGTGGCAGTAAGGGGTTAATCCGGGTCACGACTTCGTAATTGATCGTCCCCATTTTATCCGCTAAATCATCAGCGGTAATGGCGTTCATGCCGTCACGACCCAACAAGGTAGCTGTGTCCCCTGCCCGCGCAGCTGGCACCGTAGACACGTCCACCATCAACATGTTCATGCAAACATTGCCAAGTACGCTACAACGCGTACCCCGCACGATCACCTCACCCCTACCGGATAAGCGGCGATCATACCCATCATAATAGCCTACCGGAAGTACCGCAATCCGCATGGGTCGATTTACCACAAAATGACCGCCATAACCGATCTGTGCTCCAGGCACAACGTTCTTCACCTGTGCGATGGTGGTACGCCAAGATAACACCGGTGCCAGCTCCACACGTTGTCTCCCGAGCGTCACTGCCCTGCGCACACTAGCGGAGGGCCACAGACCGTACAACGCAATTCCAAAACGCGTGGTCGTGTACTGCGCTTCTGGACGCGTCAAAGCTGCTGCCGAACAAGACATGTGAATCTGCTCGGGCTGCACGCCTCTGTCAGCCAACCAACTAAGCACCGACTCAAAACGCTGCATCTGCTGGAGTGTCGGCTCAGGACGATCAATATCTTCTGAACTAGCGAAATGTGAACTAACTCCGCTGACCACAATTTTCTCTCCGGCCTTGTGCACGGCCTCGAGTACACCTTCAAGCTCTCGCGTATCCATGCCTTGGCGATGCAGGCCGGTTTCGATTTTCAACGTAATGTAAGCGACCGTGCCCAAACTCCGCGCCGCCTCGGCCAACGCCGTCACGGTCTCGGCATCATACACAGTCTGCACCGCTCTGCATGACACCACTTCCGCCAAACGGGATGGCAGCGACACTCCCAAGAGCAGAATCGTACAGGCTTGATCCAGCGCCCGCACAGCTAAAGCTTCATCAATATTATCAACCGCAAACGTTTTTACCTGTGAACGCAAAGCCAACCTCGCAATCTCGGTCAAGCCATGACCGTAAGCATTAGCCTTAATTACGGCGCACAAATCCACACCCGGATTCAATACGGAACGAAGATTTTCAAGATTACTAGCTAAGGCGGCGGCGGAAATTTCGACCCAAGTTTTATGTGCTGGCACAACTGACACAAATTAACTGCGGGGCTTTAATTCTGTCTTACCGGCCATGAAGGGCTGCAAAACAGCTGGAATGGCCACGCTACCATCTTCACGCTGATTGTTTTCAAGAATAGCAACCAAAGTTCGACCCACGGCAAAAGCGGTACCGTTTAAGGTATGCACAAAGCGGGTCTCACCATTCTCATCCTTATAGCGCGTATTCAGGCGTCTCGCCTGAAAATCCGTGCAAGTACTGGTGGAGTGAGTTTCTCTGTACGTGTCCTGTGTTGGAATCCAAGCTTCAATATCGTACTTTCTAGCTGCCGGCAACCCAAGATCGCCGGTACACTGCTTAATGACTCGATACGGCAAACCCAAGCCCTGCATTAACTCTTCTTCAACAGACAACAGGAGCTCATGTTCAGCGTCAGAAGTTTCTGGAGTGGTGTAACTAAACATTTCGATCTTACTAAATTGGTGCACGCGAATAATGCCTCGAGTATCCTTGCCATAGCTACCAGCCTCACGGCGATAGCACGGTGAATAACCCACGTAGCGCAACGGTAAATTTGCGGCTTCCAAAGTCTCATCCATGTGGAGAGCGCCGAGTGATTGCTCTGCAGTCCCGATCAAGTACAGGTTATCCTTGGCCAAATAGTAAATCTCATCGTGGCCACCGTGTTCTAAATAACCCATGGCGCGCATAACTTTGGCGCTGACCAAGTGCGGCACAGTCGCCGGTAAAAAACCGTGCTTAGACGCAATACTCATAGCGTACTGCACTAAAGCAAACTCCAACAAAGCTCCGTCACCTAAGAAATATACAAATCGGGAGCCGCTAACTTTGGTTGCTCTCTCAGTGTCGATAATGCCCAAATACTCACCTAGCGCCTGGTGATCCTTGGGCGTAAAACTAAACTGCGTCTTGGCACCAACTTCTCGCACTACCTCGTTGTCATCCTCAGACGGCGCTACCTTGACGTCCGCCAACGCCGGATTCGGAATTTTGAACAACAACTCAGACAACTCTTCAGCTAACGGCGCGTATTCGGTCTCTAAAGTCTCAGCTTTGCGATCAATGTGCCGCATGGCTTCAATCAGTTGAGTTCGCTGTTCGGCCTCAGCCTTAGCAATCTCCTTAGACGCTTCATTTTTTTGCGCCTTAATACCTTCCAGCTCCGTTTTCAAAGAACGCACCCTGCGCTCTACTTCTAAAATCCTATCAATATCAATGGTGACATTTTTAGCCTGAGCCGCATCACGAAAAAACTGAGGATTTTCACGGAGTTGTTTTAGGTCGATCATACTATTTTTGTCCCCGTAACAGGGAGCTTTTATACGTTTCTGGTTGGTAAGGTTTTAGCACAAATGTCGGGGTTTCGTCACCCACTGCCTGTTGGAATCTTTTGAAATCTTGCGCCAAGGCCCGCTGATCGTAGCCAAAGGCCACTAAATCTGGGTTCAATGCCCGGTAGCCAACATAGGCACCTAACTCGGCATCACCGGGTATGACCTCAGCCACCGCCGATAACTCTTTCAAGACTGCGGCCCGCCGCTTAAAGCTATGTTCCGGTGCCCGGCCCTTGAGTTGCATTACGATCTCGTCCTGCGCCAAAGATACAATCAATCTGTCCCCCATGGCAGCTGCCGCTTGTAAAAAATCTAGGTGACCAGCGTGTAGCCCATCAAAGACCCCAAAGACTAGGATGGTCTTCATACCTCGGTCTCAGTAGACACTTTGACCTCTGGCTTTAACGTTGGGAATAAGATGACTTCCTTAAGGTTATGAGAGCCCGTAATCAAGGCACAAATCCGATCAATACCAAGCCCCATACCCCCAAGTGGCGGCATGCCGGTTTCTAAGGCTTGTAAAAAATCTGCATCCATCCACTGCGCCTCCTCACTGCCCTGATCCCTAAACGCTTGCTGCTCCTCCAGTCTAGCGCGTTGATCAATCGGATCATTCAAATCATGGTAGTAAGCATTCACAACTTCAGCACCCATGATCACAAGCTGCGCAGAAGCACTCTTGGTCTTGTCCTCAGGATGACGCTTAGCCAAAGGCTTCAAATCAATCGGGTAATCAAAAACCCATGTTGGCTGCACCAAACCAGGTCTAGCCGTGGCCTTGTACAAAGCGTCATAATAATCACCCAAGCCGACACAACCCTGCCAATCAACCTTAATCCCCCGCTCTTTAGCGGCTGACATCACGACCTCAACGTTCGTACACGTATCAATATCGATTTCACACGCCTGAAGAATGGCTTGCCTGAACGTTAACCGTGGCCACGGCTTGAAAAAGTCTACCGTCACTCCTTCAATCTCAACCGGCTCCTGGCCACGCGCTTGCTCAATGGCAAAACGCAGCATACTCTCCATGAGATCAAGATATTCGTCCTTATTCACGTACGCCTGGTACATCTCAATCATTGTAAATTCAGGATTGTGCGCGTAATCGATCCCCTCGTTCCTGAAACACTTACCGATTTCGTAAATCTTCTCAAAGCCACCCACTACCAAACGCTTCAAATACAATTCCGGTGCAATCCGCAAATAAAATTCCGCATCCAGTGCATTATGATGCGTCACGAACGGTTTAGCGTTAGCGCCACCTGGAATCGGTTGCAAGATTGGAGTTTCGACCTCCAAAAAGCCACGGTCATCTAAGAAGCGGCGCACGGCTGAGACAAACTTAGAGCGCACCACAAATTTCTGCTTCACCTCAGCATTCGCAATTAAATCCAATTCACGATGCCGATAACGGGTCTCAATATCCTGTAAACCGTGCCACTTTTCTGGTAACGGCAAAATGGCCTTGGCTAAAAATTTAATCGCTGAAACTAACACCGATCTTTCTCCAGTCTTGGTCACGTAAGCCGTGCCAGAGACTTCAAAAAAATCGCCCACGTCAGCATGGTCGTTAAAACTAGCGTAGGCATCGCCTAGATCGTCCTTCTTGAGCACGGCCTGCATTAAACCAGATTCATCTTCAATCCGAAGAAACGTCAAAGCACCGATATTGCGCAGAGCTCGCGCCCGGCCCACGATAGTCACCGGCTCCTGACTAGCCAGTAAGGCATCAAAAGTTTCCAGCGCTTGGCTAATGACATGGGTACGCTGCACCGTACTTGGGTACGGATCAACGCCATGCCTTGCAAGCGACTGTAAACGACCTAATCGTACCTCTCGTTCTCCGATGTTCATACACGGAAGACTAAACTATTCGATAGACAAAATCTCGTAAACTATTTTACCTGATGGGACGCTGATCTCAATATTCTCACCCACAGCATGACCTAAGAAAGCATTACCCAGCGGTGACGCGTTACTGATCTTGCCTTCCATAGGGTTAGCCTCACTCTCACCAACGATCTCAAACTTTCGTTCGAGCTTACCAGTTCTCACTGTGAAACTAGACCCAACGCCAATCTGGCCACCTTTTTTCTCATCCACAATCACGGCATCGACCAGCATGTCCTGAATCGCGATGATCCGAGTTTCATTGATAGCCTGCTGTTCACGGGCCTCATGGTACGCAAAATTTTCGGATAGATCACCCATCTCTTTGGCATCACCAATTTTCTGTGAAATTTCTGGACGTAAAACTTTAATCCGATTCTCAAGTTCTTGCTTGATATCAGCTAGAGCGACAGAAGATAAATAGGTTGGTCCGTTTGCCATACAAAATCACTTAATTCCCCAAGAAAGCGTAAAACGCCGTATACCGGCGTCAAAGACTTATTTAGGATGATGCCTGAGCCTTTAACCTGAGTCAAGCGCTGTTTTGGGGATCCACAAATGTGCCGATCGGACTCTTAATGGATCAGTTTTTCTTTTCCAAAATATATACGAACGTAGGATTCGAGCTTTTGTCGACGTATAAAGTACAAAAGGTGGCTTACCAGCTGAGGTTGGCCAACCCATGTACTTTTATGAACATTTTTAAACTTTGCGATCTTTAACAGCTTTCTGAGAGCCAAGCGATCTGCTCGATACCTCTCGGGGACGTCGAAGGACAGGATGCAGACCTCGCTCTTACGGCTAGGCTGTACCTTAGCCTTACGTGCCAGGCATTGACGAATAAGCACCGCTGACCCCTGCTCCGTGAGGCGAATTAAAACTCCGTCACGAGCGTCGTCTATCAATCTGATGCATCCACTCTCTCGTAATCGGTTTAAATATTTATCTAGAGCCGGTAAGCGATTCACGAGCCAGCGCATTTTGATAGTATCGTACTGGACATAGTCATGCGGGATTCTTTTGGACCTCGGCTGACGATAGGCAACTTCCCATAGCATCTCAAGGAGTACGCTTGTGTTCGAAGCTCTGCGTAATTTTCGGTCCATAAGTATGCCGATCGGAACGTTTTTGGTCCGATCGATAAACGTCAAACACTGTCAGGTGGCGTACGGTCCACCCACCAGCTACCGCTTTTCTCCGTAAACCACCAATCATCCGAACCCGTTTGGGCCACTTGCCGAGACAGCTTCTTACCAACCTCAGTTTGGAAACGCCTCAATGAAACCTCAATCCACAGGCCCGATAGCTCATTATTCATATAAGGACTATTCATGATTAGCAAAGTACCAGGTCAAAATATCTCGAGTAATTGGCAAAGCCGCCGTCTCATCACCCCCCTGCTCAACTAGAACCGTGATCACAATTTCCGGCTCCTCAAAAGGTGCGAAACCGGTAAACCAAGAATGCGGCGCCTTAGTACTGGACCACTGGGCTGTACCCGTCTTACCCGCCACAGTCACCGGCACAGATTGCAAAGATCTGGCACTGCCAGCGGTGATGGTCTGCCGCATGCCGCGCCTCACCACCTGCAAATATTCATCTGCCAAAATATTCGTGCTTGACTGATCACTCCCCTGCACCAAATGCGGTGTAATTAAATTGCCACCATTTGCAAACACAGCTGTCGCCCTGGCAACCTGCACCGGCGTAGCTAAGAAGTCACCCTGACCAATGGAAACGTTGTACGTATCTCCCACGTACCAAGGCTCACCCTTGGCTTCTTGCTTCCAGGCTTTAGACGGCAAAAAACCGTCCGCCTCGCCCGGCAAGTCAACTCCAGTTTTTTGACCAAAACCAAAGGTCAACGCCGCTGTCATGAGCTTCTCTAGCCCCATACCCGGGAAACTTTCATTGCCGCCGCCAATCAGGTAGAAAAAAGTATTCACTGAATCTGCAATAGCGTGGTACACGTCCGTCACACCATGACCACCAGGCCGCCAGTCCGGGAAAAAGCGATTACCCAGCATCACGCCGCCAGTCGATAGAAACGTAGTTTGTGGGGTAATGATGCCGTCCGCCAAAGCCGCCGCGGCAAACATGGGTTTAATCGTGGAACCAGCTGGATACTCACCGGCAAAGGCCCTAGGAAATAACGGTGTATTTGGATCATTCAACAAAGCGGAATATTCCGCCGAACTAATCCCGTTGGTGAAGAGGTTGGCATCAAAACCAGGCTCTGACACCAGGGCTAAAATTTCACCGGTTTTAGGCTCCATGACCACTACAGACGCTCGCTGTGTTGGCAAAGTCTTCAAATGTTCCTCTAACACGACCTCAATATACGCTTGCAGCTGAGCGTCGAGGGACAAAGTAATATCCGTACCATCTACCGGCTCACGCCTGGAAACCACGCGCAACGCCTGACCTTGCGCATTAACTTCTAACACCTCTTCTCCAAACTGACCGCGCAATTCAGTTTCGTACCAGGCCTCTAACCCTTGTTTTCCCAAGCTATCAAAACGTCGATACCCCTCAGCGCGCAATTCTTCGTAATCTGCGTCATTCACCGGGCCAGTGTAGCCAAGGACATGGGATAAAGTTGGAATCGCGCTCGTGTAGTACTGGCGTCTTTCCGCGAACTCCAAAACAAAACCCGGGTAATCCTGAATTTGGGCGTAGAAAGACAAAGCGTCTTCATAGCTCACACTTTCAGCTAATAAAACTTGCTCACTCGGTTTGGCGGTATTTAAACGCGATAACAACTCAGTTGCCGACAGATTTAATCTTTGAGCAATCTCCGTCACCACGCCCCCCACAGACTCCCGAATGATCGCCGCTCGTTCCACTTCCGTATCTGGCAATTCATCTTCTGGCCAACCGGAAATATCTTTAGGCCAGACCAAAAGCCTAAAGTCCGGAATATTTTCCGCCAGCTCCAAACCATTGCGATCCTTGATCACGCCCCGATGTGCCGGCAGCACAATCGTACGTGTACGGTTACTGTCAGCAATCCCCCGATAATAACCGCCTTGACCCACCTGCAAATACGCCGATCGACCCGCTAATAACCCAAAGGCTAAAAGTACAAAAAATAACCCCAATCTCCACCGGAGCAGCAAAACCGGTGAATTCATACTCGCCCACTTAGTCCGCTGCCTGGTTGGACCTAGCGCCATGATCTCCACCTGCTCATCACCATTAGCCTGCAAATTCCAATCTAACCTGTCATTTGACCAGGCGAAAACATTGGGTTCAGCAGATTTATTGCGGAAGCGAAATATCATACAGCTGTCCCTTCCTAACAAATTTATCACGAGACCACTTGATTAAGCGACGAAGATACGCACCGAAGATCACAATGCCGATGATCGCCATTAAAACCGTGGACAAACCTTGCTTGAACAATTCACCTAAGCCAAAAGTCTGCTCGGTCAAAATCGACAAACCCCCTAGCCACACTAACCTAGCCAACACAAAAGTAATAGCAGTGATGCCAGCGACACTAAGCAAAGCCCAGAATGAGCGCTTAGCAAACACGCCAATCACTAATGCTGATGCAATGGCGGCTGAACACACGCCCGCAAAACCTAAGCCAGCCCCCAAACCCCGCACTTCCAAAACCAAACCAAACATACTCAACCACACCGCACCTAAAACTACGGAACGCTCATGCAGTAAGACCACGCCAACAATCAAGCCGAGTGGGAAAAAGCGCCACGGCTCCGGCAAGGACGCCACGGCTCCAGTCTGCAAAGTCAAAACCAGAATAAACCCCAAGCCATACAGCAAGTTCATGATCATAAACCTGGGGGAGGCAGAATCATGAGTGTCGTCCACTCTCTTGGCTCGTACAGCAACTCCACAAAAGCTTGCTGAAACGGCGCGCTCTCTACAGACACAACTTCAGTTACTAAACCAATGATTAGGCCAGCCGCCACCTGTCCGTCCAAACCACTAGTCACCACTAAGTTACCGCTTCCAAGCTCCGCATCCTGAGGAATAAAGTCCATGGATAAAACGGCTCCTTCCCGACCCTCTATCAAACCGATCGTTCTTGTTTTGCCCAAGACAGCCGCCGGGATATTGCTCGCGGCATTAGAGACTAACCGCACCACTGACGTAGTTTCACGCACATCCTCGACTAAGCCGAACAGTACACCGTTATCAATCACTGCTGCAGAGCCTTTCATAACCCCATCTACTGCGCCTTTGTCTACCAAGACGCGGGTAGAGTCATTATCCACGGCGCGCGCCATCACGTCCGCCACCAGACCGTCGGCACCGGTCCGCTCCGTATACGCCAACAAGCCGCGTAATTCGTTAACTTCACGCTGCACCGCGTCAAAGGCCGCCGCGTCAATCGCTAAGAGGCGTTCGTTAGTCTGACAAGCCGCAAATTTTGTCACCACGGATTGTTCAGACGCGGTAATTCTAGAAACCCCCTTCCCTACGCCGGTCCCAACTCTAACCACACCAGCCTCCACCCGTTCAAACATTTTAGAAAAAACCGGGATCTTTATGAGTAGCCAGAAACCAACCACCACCGCCAAAAAAACGCCCACGCCTTGTGTAGCCTTACGTACCGCGTCCGATGTCTGCCTGGGCTTAACCATGATTAACGCATGAAATGACTATCTGACCCCGTACTCGGCAAGGCGATATCTTTTAAGAGCGCCTCATTATCTAGCAACATGCCTGCGCCTCTCACAACAGATGTTAAGGGATCCTCCGCCACTCTGACAGGGATTTCTGTTTCTCTGGAGATCGTCCGTTCGATCCCTCTCAATAAAGCCCCACCGCCGGTTAAGACGATCCCGCGCTCGTAAATGTCGGCGACGAGTTCAGGGGGAGTCACTTCAATGGTCGCTTTGATGTTTTCGACAATCGTTTGCACGGATCTATAAATAGCTTCACGAATCTGCCCGTCGTGGACTACAACCTGACGTGGCAAGCCGGTCAGAAGATAACGCCCACGCATTTCGATCTCTAACGCCTGGCCCAAATCCACCGTACTACCGATTCTACACTTCACGTCTTCAGCCACCCGTTCACCAATGAGCAAATTGAAAATGTCTCTAGCGTATTGCGTGATGTTTTTGGTAATTTCTTCACCGGCTGTGACCAAAGACTTCCAGGTCACAATCCCGCCCAGGGCAATCACCGCAATTTCCGTGGTTCCGGCCCCAATATCCACGATCATGCTGCCGATAGACTCCTCAACCGGTAAGCCGGCACCAATGGCGGCCGCTAGCGGGGCTTCTACCAAGAAGACTTCACGGGCACCAGCCGATAACGCCGCGTCCTCCACTGCTTTACGCTCTACCTCCGTAATTTCCAGCGGCACGGTCATAATAATGCGGGGCCGGGGCACCAACGTAAAAGCGTCCTCATGGATTTTGTCCACGAAATACTTCAACATCTTCTCCGCCACCTCAAAATCAGAAATTACCCCTTTCATGAGGGGTTTGGTGGTCACAATATGCGGGGGAGTTTTCCCGAGCATGTCTTTAGCCGCTGTCCCAACCGCCAAAATCTGGTTCGTTCGGGTATTCACCGCCACAATCGACGGTTCATGCATCACAATACCCCGCTCTTTGACATAGACACGAGTATTGGCTGTGCCTAAATCAATAGCCACATCCTTAGAAAATTGACCCAAAAAACGATTCAACATACGACATTACCGTGGCATTGAACCATAGCCCACTAACTACCTCAAGGCTGTCTATCCACCCTATTCAGCCGCATCCTCAACCTCTAACTCATCTTTACTGGACACTAAAAAGAAAAATTCCAAAAAGCCCAACGCTAGAACGGCAATAAACAGTGTCAAAGTCGAAAACATCCCCTGTGTCATTAAATACAACGAGCCAACTAACAGCACAGTTAAAAATATCGATTGTCGGAGAGAACGTTTCACGATGCCGCCAATATCCCGCTTTGGGAAACGATAAGTCCGCACCAACATGCCAAGAATACTAAACAGACCCGCCAAGCCCAAGGATAACATTAGGAAAAAGGCTACCAAAACCACGGCTCCAGACGTTAACGGATTCATGGCGATCAAAACAATGCACCACGCAGACAGCGCGGCCGCAGTACCAATGGCCATGACAACTAAATACTGACGTAAGTTCATACAGCTTCCGTATTGTACCACTCGTCGTCTGTTGCTTTAAAGGGCTTAAAAATACACACGATTTTTTTAAACGTTTGATCTGGAAACCGCTCCTCTAGCCGTCTGCCCAACTGCTTCGTCATGCCCTCCGCTACGTATTTCACGGTTGGCGACTTACACATGAGTACCAGCTCGCCCAACTTAAAACTCACCACCTGCACCTCTAATCGATGTCCTGGCGGAAGTAATTCATCCAGCAGTTCATTCGCACTCGCTACAATTTGCGCGGCCACCACCCGCTCGCCAATGCCGTATCTGGACAAAGCGCCCCCCAACAAATTGCCTAATGAAGATAATTTATGATCACGCATACCTAAAATTTAGCCGCTGGACAGATGTCCTTAAAATCACAGTACTTACATTTCATCACATCAGGCTCTGGGGCAAAATCACTTTTTGCAATTCGTTCCATGGTGGTCAAAATCTGGTCCGTCAATTTTTCTCGATCTTTCACGGTCGGTTCAAAACTAATCGTTTGATTAGTATTCAAGTAGTAATAAGTCAGCTTCTTAACTTGCCTAGGCTCCGGCAAACACTGCTCTAAAGCCAAAGCGTACAAAACTAGCTGCCGCTTATCATCCCACTCCAATTTTGTTTTGGGATTACCCGTCTTATAATCGACCACCTCTAGCGACCCGTCAACCAACTCATCCACCCGGTCGATCCTACCTTTCACTAAAACCTCACCTAACTTCAGGGTAAAACCTAATTCGAGCGCAAAAACTTTGGGAGTGTCCGCCACAATCTCAGCATGAAATTTACGCACTGACTCCCGACCCTGTTCACGATACGTGTCTCGCTCCGCTTCTGACTCATACCACTCATCAATGAAATTTTGTTCGTACAACTCTAGCAACGTCGTCAAACCAGGTACCACCGACACATCTTTCTGGGGCAATTTTTGTGCAACTTGCACGGCTTCCAAGAATTTCTGCAAAGTATTGTGCATTGACCGACCGTAACTCAAGCTATGCCTGCCGAAAGTTGGCACCTTCAAAATATGAGCGTATTTGTACTGCATCGGACAGGTAGAAAACGCTGCAATCTGAGAAAAACTGATTCTGTCCGGCACCGCATGTAAAACCTCAGTTCTCACATTCATCCTTGGTGCTGGAATCGCTAATAAATCCCGGCCCGGTAAACCAATTGGCGCCGTGGAAAAACCCAGCTCTGTCAAAAATCGTGAGACTTTGCGCTTCCTGCTACCACCGTAATCCTCAGCTGACAGCAAAAACAAGCCTTCTTTAGCTCGAGTCATGGCCACATAAAACAGACGTCGTTCTTCTGACAAATGATCATCAGCGGCAGACGCCTCGGCCACCAAACCAGCTGGGAGCGGCAAAGCTTCGCTTCTTGTGACCGACGGAAAACGTTGCTCAATCAAATTCACCACAAACACGTACCGGAACTCCAGTCCTTTGGCGCCATGCACCGTCATAATGTTCACCACGTCCGGCCCGGCCTCAGTATCCGCCTTTAACGACCCGGCCTCGCCCGCCTCCCGCTCCGCTTCAAACTCATCCAGGAAAGACGCCAGACCCTTGTCTTCATTCGCAGCCGCAAACCGTTTGAGTCGGGCCAAAAAACCTTCTAAATGCTTAAACACCTCCTGCTGCTCCACCTCGGTAAAACCATTCACGTCACCCAACAAACCCGTATTCTTCAAAACATGCACAAACAACTCCGTCACCGGAATGCGTTTGGCTTTATTCCGAATTTCGACAACGTTCTCCAAAATTTTAGCCATTTGTGCCTGGGCGTTCGCACTCACGTCAGCCGCCTCGGCACACCGCTGCATGGCCTCCGCAATCGACAAGCCTTTCAACCTCACAAACAGCATGAGAGCCGTCAGATCATTTTCGGCAATACCAAGCCTAGGGTGCGACAAAATACGGTACGCGGCCGGACTGTCATACGCCAACCTAGCCAAACGCATATACGCCAAGGCATCCAGAATAATCGGCTGAGTATATAGGCCCGACATCGCCATGAAACGATACGGCACTCCGGCCCTGTCCAGTGCTTCCAAGAATGGCTCTGAAGCGTCGTTGGCCCGCACCAGAATACAAAAATCGCTCCAGGCGACATCTTCGCCCTTCTTTAATTCTAAAATCTCCCTCACCGTCATCTCCACCTCATCATCCACCGTCACGCAATGAATATGCTTCACAAAACCCTCGCCCTCTCTGTGAGAACGCAATGATTTTGACAAGCCTTCGGTCACCTCTAACCTGTGAGGATTATTTTGCTGAATTAAGCGGTACGCGCCGTCCAAAATCGCTTTGCCACTCCGGTAATTACTCGTGAGCACCACCTTGACCGCCTCGTTGAAGTCCTCGCGGAACGACAAGATATTCGCCAGCGCCGCTCCTCTAAACTTGTAAATCGCCTGATCATCGTCACCAACGACCGTAATATTCCGGCGCGGCTCGGCTAACAGTTTCACCAACCGATACTGAATCGTATTCGTGTCCTGGAATTCATCAACCACTAAGTACTTAAACTTTTCTCGATATTCCTTCAGGATATTCGGCCTCTCAATGAAGAGTCGCAAAACATAAGCCATTAAACTCCCAAAATCTAACATCGCCTTATCGACCAACAATTGCTCGTAAGTTGTATACGCATGCGAAAGCTCCTGCCATTTTTGCAAGTCTAATTTGTCCTCATCCGGCATCGCTGCCAGTACCTCAGGCTTATCAGCTCCAGCGCGCTTCAAAAGCTCGGTCACCCATGCGGCATATTGCTCCGGCGTAATACCTTCGTCCTTAGCTCTAGAAAAATGTTGCATCATCGAGCGCAAAAACTTGGATGGATTACCGCGCGGCTTAAAATACTCCAAGTTAAATTTGTCCAAGTTCCGGCGCATCAACAACCAACTATCAACGTCAGTAGCGATCTTGAAATCTTGTGGCAAGCCAATATGCAGGCCGTGAGTGCGTAAAACCTTTTCGCAAAAAGCGTGAAAGGTCGAAATTGATAAATCGATATAGCCCATGGGCAACAGCCTATCCACCCGTTCCTCCATTTCCGTTGCCGCCTTTTCCGTAAACGTCAACGCCAAAATCTCCTCCGGTCGGGCCATACCTTGCTCGATCAACCAAGCAATTCTCCGGGTAATCACCGTCGTCTTACCCGTTCCAGCCCCCGCCACAATCATGAGCGGCCCTTCGCCATGAATAACCGCCGTTTTCTGCTCAGGATTCAAATCCTTCAATAATTCCGATTCAACCATAGTACGGGAAGTGTACCGTCTGCAGAGGACTAAGGAAAGATCTTAGACTTTGGATTTTAGAATTTAGTTGTATTTATCGTCAACGCCCGCCAACACACTCGACATCGCTATACTGCCAATCGCCACCCTGAGGTTACGAAGGGTCTCTGCCCCCTCCCTTCAATGTCGTTTAACGATCATCGACGTACATGCCTGCCGGATGAAAAATGCGTTAGCTGCTTGCGTCGTAAAAGATTAGTGTACTTCTGGGATAGATCTTAGCTACGCTCCTTCGACCCGTACGCCGTCGTCACACAAGACGACGGCGTGTCTTTTTTTTGACTTTAGTTGATAAATCTGCTAATCTTAGTCTTCCATTGCTAACAAATGGAACAGGGAGATTCAAATGAAACGTAAACGAGATGACGATCACGAAGGTAAAAGACAGGAAAAACCACCGCCTAGAAAAATCGACATCACCACCAATTTCCCAGGCCGACCCAACCTCAACACCCCGGTCCTGGCCTACCTGCAAGAAATCCCCGATCACAACAATCTGAGAGAGCTGTACATCTCTCATGCTGGATCAGACCTGGGACCAAAAAAGTTACGCCTACTGTTAGACGGTAACGTCGCGTACCTGGACCAGGACGAACTTGGTCACCTAGCCGACTACCTAGGCGTGACTGTGAATGTACTCACTAAGATCATCAGAGAGATCGCCAACCCCTCCCCAAAGATCGATATTACCTTCCACTTTCCAGGCCGACCCAACCTCAACACCCCGGTCCTGGCCTACCTGCAAGAAATCCCCGATCACAACAATCTGAGAGAGCTGTACATCTCTCATGCTGGATCAGACCTGGGACCAAGCAAGCTACGACTGCTCTTGAATGGCAGTGTCGCTGATCCGGACCAGGACGAACTTGGTCACCTAGCCGACTACCTCGGCGTGACTGTGAATGTGCTTTCCCAGATCATTCGTGAGATCGCCAACCCTTCCTCCTGACCCGCCACCTCGTGGCGGGTCGTTGCTTTTAATAGAAAACCGGGTCTGAACATGAAGTCCAACCCGGTCGGAAAGTGTGTAGATCAACTACTTAGCCTTAATCCACACAAACGCCACCACTATCGACCTCTTCGCATCTGCGCCTGCCGCCGCACCGTGCACCACTGCCGGGCGATCCGTGAGGCGTGCCAAAGCATCACCTGTAAAAATCAGCGTTTGTTCAGGAGTTGTTGGCACCAACTCAAACTCGCCCTTGGAGTTCTGAACTACTAGCCCCGGAGCACTGTCGCCCAGGTGGCAAGTAAACGCTCCACGATCCGTGTGCGTCTTACCGATAAGGCTCGACTCATCGTCCCGGACTCCCAAGTACCTCATCACGCGTATGCTACTCAGCTCCTGATCGACCTCAAAGCCCTGCAGCTCAGGCCGCAAGAGTTGGAGCTCTCGCCACATCTTGTCGATATGCGGAGTTAACAACTCTTGAAGCTCAGCCATGATCTCAAAGAAGACCTTGAACTCGAGCTTATACAGACTTGGTCGAGACCGCAGTAAGCGTTCAGTACGCCAACGCCACTGCATATACACTTTGTGATCTGGTCGCTTGCCGGTTCGAGCAATGGAAGGATCACTCTTGTCGGTTGCGCACTTGTAGATCAGTCCATCATCCGGCTCGTCAGTGCCCTGCTCCTGCGGCTCCTGACACCAGAAGGTGTATTTACCTGCTCTGAGGTCATCCCAGTCGATATTAGCCAAGACATCGTCAGAAAACCGACGTAGCACCTCGGTCAATACCTCCTGTAAACCCGCCACCGGTAGCCACACCCGCCCCTCTGTCAACAATGTTTCAGCGCGATCAGTCGCCATGTCGCCTCCTGCTGTGCCGCTAGCTTACCTGCTCGCCTAAGCAACGCAAGGGCTTATTCACAGAGTGAATAGGAAAGAATTTAGATGCTCGCCGGCCATCCTCGAGGATGAAAAATGCGCTAGCTGCTTGCGTCGCAAAACGCATTGTCTTCCGGTCTCAACCTAGACGTAAATGTTGACCCAGCGTATGCTCTCCTGTGCAGATTCACCAACCGTAGGAGATCAAAGTGGATATCTTACTTGCCGTGAAAATCGGCGCCGTCCTTTTGGTGGCGTTCCACGGGAGCGTCATCGTCCTACTACACAAACACCAAGAGAATCGCGTACGCGAACAGGTACGCGCCAGACTCGCCCGACGACGGGCTGCCGGCTGGGAGATCATCTATGCATCACCTGATGAGTCAGCCTATGTCGCCGTCATGAGACGTGCGCAAAACTAGACCGTACCGGGACCATCCCGCTCAAGCCGCTATCGAATCTACGATAGCGGCTTTTTTAAACTCTAAATTCTTTCCTTCTATCTCTAAAGATCGCAATCAGCAGCACTCAAACTCATTGAGCTCAGGCACAAAGGGAAATCGGATAAAGTATTGTCTGGCATGAGCTCGGCTAAGAGCGGCCAATTGCAAAAGGATGGGCCACGGATGGTGTAACGATCAATCAGCCCGGCCTTGATACTAATAACGTGCACAGTTTCACCCCTGCCACCTTCTACAGCACTCCAAGCTCGCCCATCCTTGGGCTGACATTTCACAAAAAATCGCCCCTCGCCGGGAGACTTACACAATTCTTGGAGCAAACGCTGACTTTCTAGCAGTTCATCAACCCGCTGACGAAGTCGGGCATAGACGTCCCCGCTGGTCTTAATCGAAATCGTCGGCACAAAGCGGTCATAAGCGGCGTAAGGATGATCGCGTCTGACATCTCTGTCGATGCCGGAAGCCCTGGCCACCACACCCACCGCACCATAAACCAAGGCGGCCTCGCGCTTTAAAATACCCTTTTCCTCCAGTTGATCTCTTAAACCATCAGACTTCAACGCCAACTTCACCAAATCCTCCAATTCTTCAATCGCCTCGTTCACTGTAATCGCAATTTTCTTGAGCTCATTCGCATTCAAATCCCGCACTACTCCCCCGGGTACAATCACCCCACGCCAAAAACGATTTCCAAACAGCTCATCAGACAAACGTCTTAAACGTTCTTCGATCCTAAACCCGTGACTCGCTAAGACCGCGTAGCCCGTCCCAGCCTCCCCCACGGCTGCAAGGTCATGCACGTGAAGTGTGATGCGTTCCAGCTCATTTAAAAGCGTCCTGAGCCCCTTGGCTCTGTCTGTCACCTCACAGTCTGCCAGCGCTTCTAGACTTTGTGAAAATGCCAAGGCATGTGACGGCGCAGCGTCTCCCGCTATCCGCTCAATCACCGGCAAAACGCTAAGCGGCTCTTTCCCCTCCAACAACTTCTCTAGCCCCTTGTGCGCAAAGAAGACTTTGGTGTCCAGACTAATCACGCGCTCCCCCGCCACGCTTAAACAAAATTGCGCCGCTTCCGCCACACCGGCATGTACTGGCCCTACGGTCAGCTCAAACACCCCAGCACCCGTGGCAACTTGGAGTGGGTACGCATTCTCCGCGGTCTCAAGCTCAGCGTTCCACTTAAAATCTTTTCTTAACGGGTAAGTCTCATTTGGCATATGCTCATGATGCACCAAGCGGCGCAAATCCGGATGCCCCTCAGGTCGAATCCCAAACATGTCATGAATGTAGCGCTCATACCAATACGCTGCCATGACCCTGGGAGTCACCGCCGGAAAACTCGGCTCATCCGCAGACACTCTAGTCGACAACATTAACCAAGCATGCCCAGTATCGTCATGAATTAAAACGTGCACGCCATACCCCCCAGACTCCCCCCGCTCATCCGTGGCAAACATGTGCACTAACGCCAAACCAACTCCCGCCATCCCTTCCTGACTCTCCGCCTCGACTCCCGCTACCAAACCCCGCGCATTCACAAGTTCATCAATTGCGTCAGCAAACTTGTCCTTAGCTACACTTGCCGTTAATTGGCCAGGCCGCTCCTCACTTACCACGATCCCCAAAATATCCGCTAAGAAGTCTTTAGTACTCATAGTAAGTTAGAGTTAAGCTCCTCAGCTAAAGTTAAAACGAAGTTCAAGCCACTTGGAGTCAAGAACCACAGTCCGAGGGCGAGCGCCAACAGCAAATGCAAACCCATACCTACATGCACCAGCTTCCATGGCTCCCTGGGTACCTCCGCCTTTTTAAGCGGTAATTTAAAGACTAAACGATACACCTGATAGCTCAATGTCAAAACCGCCACTGTCAGCATGACCGTCGCCCATAAGGTGATCGCCAAATGTTCCCGTAACCCAAACCCCAACATCAAGGTCTGGCTAACAAAAATCGCAGACGGCGGCACACCTACCAAGCACACAGCTAAGAGCAAAAATAACGTCGCTGTCTTGGGTAAGAGATACCACAAATCAGGAATATCTTCAGAGGCCGTAGTTTTGTACGTATTAAAAATCTCCCCCGCGCCAAAAAACAAACCACTCTTCAGCAAGGCGTGACCAGGTAAATACATGAGCGCCGGGATGAGGCCCGCTGGACCCAAACCAACTGCAAACATCATGACACCCATGGCCTGAATGCTAGAGTAAGACAAAAAACGTTTGTAGTTCTTCTGAATCAACATGATTAACGCAGGCAGAGTCAGAGATAAACACCCAAAGACTAAAAAGAATTGCCCGCTCCACTGACCCTGGTCCAGCAAAGCTAAATCTACGATCTGTCTAAAGCGCAACAAGGTAATGAAAACGACATTCAAGAGCAAGCCTGCCATGAGTGCAGACACCGGCGATGGCGCTTTGCTATGGGCATCTGGTAACCAGGCGTGCATGGGTACCAAGCCCAGCTTAGCCCCCAGGCCAATGAACAAGAAGACAAACGCCCAACGCAAGAGTGCGATGTTGACGCCTTCAGTCACTGCCAACTCCTGCAAGCTCGTCATGAACTGAGTGCCGTGGTCCGCTCCCCCTGTCAACGCGAACACGAACAAGATCAAACCGACTAAGGCGAGACCCATGCCAAAGGCGTTCAACACTAAGTATTTCCAGGCCGCTTCCAAGGCTGATCGTTTGCGGTAAAACGCAATCAGTAAAGTCGTCGCTAAGGTGGTGGCCTCGAGGGACAACCAGATCACCGCCACGTTATTACTCCACACCGCCACATACATAGCCGCCGTAAACAACGGCACCAACCGGTAGTAATGCTTAACTTCTGTAATCGAAAGTAAATTCTCTTTGAGCTCCTGCTCTAGGTAACGATGTGCGACTACCGAAGTCGTAGCGGAAATTATCGCTAGCAATCCCAACACGCAAGCGGTGACATTATCCAACTGCCAAGCCTGGCCCGTACCGCCTAGATCCACTCCCAAAAACCAACCCACCACAGCTGCCCCCACTAAACCGACACTGACTAAAGACAACGCTAAACCTAATCGCCTGATGACGCGCTCCCCCACCGGCAAGTACGCACTCGCCGTGGCTAAGATGAGGACGACTGCAATTAAGACAGGCAACATAAGCTAATCAACTAACTCCTTTAAAATGCCCGTATCTTCCACGGCGTACAGCTCTTTCAACTTACGGGACAACAAGCTAAACAACAATACGGCCAACAACACTGTCACAAACATACCCAGCTCCTCCAATATCGACCAACCGCCAACCGTAGTCACGGCCAAAATCGTGATCCCGTTCACAAAGGTCAAAAAGCCGATCACTTGCGAATAAGTATCTCGTCGAATGGCAGCCATGACTAAGCCCATGTAAATTCCAGCAAAGGCCGTCACCACCAACATGATATTTGCTTGCGGCAAATGCGGAGTGATGGCAATTCCGGTCAACACCGCCGCTAGCAACGCCACCCCTGACACAAAATATGAAGGCGCTGGCCGTACAAATGACAACAACCGACCGCTAGCCCCTGATTGATTCGCAGTCAGCATCAACAGTCCCGGCATTAACACCGCTCTAAAGACTAAGACGCTCGCGGCACTTAGGTAGGCGTGCCAATCAGCTACCTCAGCCAAGCTCAACATTAGCCCCACCAAACACAAAGATTGAAAGATGTAATATCTGAGAATTTGTCCTAGCCTAAACTTGCCACCCGCTAAAAACGCGCCAACTAAAAACATGACTGACCACGCAATACTGACAGCATCAGGGGTCGTTAAATTAGAGATCATAAACGTTGCATTAAAAGTGCCAAAGCTAACCCACACAACGCCATGAAAAAGGCTCCGGTCAAAAACTCTTGAACGCGGTAAAATCTCATCTTAGTCGTTGACGATTCTAAAATCGCCAAGGCAATCATCATGAGGATTAATTTCAACACAGTGGCCAGGACGACAGACATAACATCACCCACCCCGGCATAATCTGTCAGTAACGGCCGCGGTAAAATGAAATTCGCTACCAACAACGCAAACACTGTCAGCTTCAACGCGGCCGCGTATTCCAGCATGGCCAGTAACGGGCCGGAGTAATCAAAAGTAGTCACCTCCTGACCCATGGCTAAGGTGGCCTCAGCGCCGGGCTCACTAATTGGGTAGCGTGAATTTTCTGCTAATGACACCAGCACCAACGCTAGCAGTGACAAGGCCAGATACGGCGCGGTTCCAATCAATTGCCCCGTCACCGCCGCATGTTCAAGCATGCCGACGATCTCTCCACTCCCCGTAGACAACGCCAAAGCCGCGAAAGTTAAAATGACTGTCGGCTCCAACAAACCGACCATAACTAAGTGACGGCTAGACCCCAAACCTGAGTACGTGTTCCCGGTGTCTAAACCGCTTAACACCACAAAGACTGACCCGAGTGCCAGCACGCCAGCAATGACTAGAAAATTAGATAAGCTGCTGAACACGCCGCTAGTAGTCAATAACGGCAACACCATCACCAAAAACCCACTACTGAGCAACACCATGATGGGCGCAGCCACAAACAGCCAAGACGCCGAGGCGGGAATCAAAGTTTCTTTCTTGAGGAGTGTTCGATAATTGAAGTACGGTGACCAAGGTGGTAAACCGTGTCTACCCAACAACCTGGCCTTGAAAAAAGCTACCAACCCCAAGGTCATCGGCGCCAAGGCGCACGCCATACAAACTTGCAAAATCGTTAAAACAATTGGGCTCATAAAGCGATCACCATAGTTATGAGCAAAGCCACAATCATGAGCAAGACGTAAAACTGGACACTGCCATTTTGTAAATACGCCAAACAACTAGCAACCCTGGTGATAGCCTCACCAAGCCGCACGTAAGTCAACTGGCGCACCGCCACCAACGTCACGTGCTTGGTGACCACCCACGGATTAGTTAGTTGCACAGCCTGGACGTCCACAACTTTCTGAGTCCGTAAAAAGAATCGGAAAAAATACCTAAACGGCGCGGTTAAACCCGTAATTGAATATTCATTTTTGGCACCCACCACCTGCCCGTGATCCCACGCCGGCACCACCCGAACAGAACCCGAACGCACAATTAATTGCCGTAACAGTAGCAGCGCCAAGACGCCACCAGCCATCACTAAGGTCAACAGGCTCGGAGCTAATCCTCCCCCGCTTGTCTCCAAAGCCGGATGCAGCAAACTAGGTGGCGCTAAATGGATGGCACCCATTTTAGCCAACAGCCTAGGGGCGAACATCGCCAATAACACGCTCAAAACTGCCGCCACCGCAATTGGCCCTAAGACATAGCCATCAAGTTCTTTCAGCTCTGTGCTTACAACTTGCCGTGGTCTAGCCAAGAAAATCCCGGCGTACCACTTAACGCCCGCCATCAAACTCACCCCCGTCACAAAAGTCACCGCCACTACCACACCCACCAATGACACCACGAGCACCGGTTCAGCTGTAGCCATAATCCCGACCGCTGCCTGCACCACTGACCACTCTGCAATAAACGGCGCAAAAGGCGGCAGTCCTACAGCTGCTAAAACAATCACGCACGCCGCTACAGATAGTTTGGGCATAGATTGAGCCAAGCCACCCATCAGATCTAACTCTCGCGTTTTAAAAGCTTCCTCAGCAACCCCAGCCACCAACCCCATGGCAGTCTGCAGCACCCCTTGCGCTAAACATAAAAATAAACCGGCGTACAAGGCGGTTTCCGTTAACTCGGCATTACCCTGCAAACCGGCCAATAAACCCGTGCCAATAAAAATTAACAGCAACCCGACATTTTTTAAGCTAAAATAACCCAAAGTCTGTTTTACGTCTAAATCGACCACCGCATGTAAACTCCCCACAAGCGCCGTCAAGATCCCAAACCCCAAAACACAGCCCACAAACCAGCCAGGTACAGTGGGGACTAAAAAGATCACCGTCCTCAGTAACCCATAAACCCCTACACCCAACCCAGCTCCGGTAATCAAGGCAGCGGCGGGTGTGGGCGTCTCTACCTGTAATTGCGGCAGCCACACATGAAACGGCACTACCCCTAATTGACTCCCGAACCCCAGCAAGATTAACGCGCAGGCCACAGCAAAAATCGGCATCGGTAAGTCTGCGGCTGCTGAGCTAATCGTGACAAAATCATTCAGCAAGCCGCCGTTAGACAAAATAAACAAACCGGCCAGGATCGCTCCGGTGCCCAGGTGAGCAATGGCTAAATAGGTAAACCCAGCTCTCTGTCCAGACACGCTCCCCGTCACTAAAAATAGTCCCCAAATACAGAACACCATTAATTCCCAAAAACCAATGAAGCCGAAAATGTTGGTAGACAGTAAAACCCCCTGCATACCCAACACCAAACACGCCACAAGGCACCCGTACAGTTTTAAGTTATACGCCTCACGTTTAATTTCGATAAACTTAACTGAGTACACCATGACCATCGCGGTCACCACCGAGATCAAAGTATAAAAAATCGCGGAAAATCTATCTAGGCCAAAGACCATGTCAAAAAACCACGGCCAGGTACTGACCGGATCCACAGCTGTCACTGGGTACAAGGAATACGGCAACATCACCGTCTGCGTCTCACCCAACATTATTTGCAAACCCGCCACCGCTCCCAAAACTCCTCCCACCGCCAACAGCCAACTAGTCAGCTTATGCGATTTACCGCTCGGCCAAAAACTCGCTGCGGCCGCCATGACAGACGCCAGCACTGACATACTCAAGCAAATTGCAATCACTTGTCCTGACATACATTTTAGGTAGAGCGCAACGCGCCAAGTAACTCGCGTAAAATTTGCGTCGGGTTAGGTGGGTCGCCCGGGATACACAAATTCACCGGGATCACCGCCGCCACCGGACCCACCACCGCATACGAATCTTTCCAAATGCCACCCGTACACGCACCATCCCCAATCGCCACCACCAAACACGGTTGTGGCACGGCGGCATACACCGCCTTCAGCACACCGGCAAAATTACGCGTGACTGGCCCAGTAACAAATAAGATATCGGCGTGCCGGGGAGAAGCCACAAAGCTCAACCCGAAACGGTCGATATCGTAATACGCGTTAGTTAAAGCTCGGAGTTCACTCTCTTCGGCATTACTTGACCCGCCCGAGACAGTGAGAATTCGCAATGATCTGCCAAACCGAGTAGTCGCCAATAAGGCGCGTAACTCCGCTCCAAGTAAAGCAAACTCCCGCCCCTCAGTCTCCGTATAGTTTTTCTTTGACGCCGTCACTTTGGGGCCAAAGAACAACAGATTCAACAGGCGCAACCAAGCCATACGCAACACTTTTTGATTGGCAAAAGTATACGCTGCTTGCCACCAGTTGGCAATCACTTTACTCCCCAGCCAGAACAGCTCTACACCTAGACACTAACTGCGAAATATAAGCCTCAGTCTCTGATATCTCGACCCTAGACTCGCGCAAGTAGCTCCACAGTCTGTCAGCTTTAGCGATTACCGCTGGATCAGGCGCTCTCTCCCCCACCTTCATCTGGACTGACATGCGTAAAATCTCCAGCACCTGATTGGCGACCTCAAAATGTTCAGCTCCCACTTGTTTGGCAGTTAGCCAATGCGAATGTGAAGACTTGATATCAACCAACTCGCTAGACTCCCCATCAAAATGTACAACTGTCACCACGTCGGTAGCCAAACTCGCAAGCGGCGCACCCAGCAAGAAAGTCGTGAGCGGCCCGGCCGCAGTCGACACCATGCGCTCCATGGCGGCCGCGCTTAAACCTGCTGCACTATCAAGCCACAAACTCACCCCGGCCACTGACCGCAAAGACTCAGCCACAGTTAAGGCAGTGTCAACGGCTTGATTATGTAGCGCCGTCACCTCACCCACGCCACTCGTCACCACCACCGCCTTAGCAATCACCTGGGCCTGCTCCAAGGTCGTCATGACTTCTGCAACCTGCTTAGACCGTGCATTGGTTAGAACGTAAACACACTTAGCCTCAGACGCCCGCAAAACTTGCGTAAACAATGCACTGACGCCTGTTTTTGATTGCAAGGCGACCAAACCTCCCTCTGGAATCGGAAAGAGTAAATCGATCACACCCACTCCAGTTCTAAAGATTTTAGTCGGGGAAACTACCTCAGCTAACTTTGGGGCCACGCCACGGCTCACTGCAAATTGCTTAGTCTGCACTGGTGCCATCCCGTCTAACGGTTTTCCCAGTGCATTAATACGCCTGCCAAGCAGCTCATGACCAACCGGAACGCTTAAACTCTTACTCACAAATCTAACCTCTAACCCACGCTGTAAGCCAGTCGTCGACCCGAGCGGCAAAGTACGTACCAAGCCTCCCCCTAAATACGCGACTACCTCTAACAGCAATTCCTGGTCACCATTACTAACCGCCAAGACACTCAACAAAGACGGCGCATCAGCCGGGCACCGGACATCGACCTGATTAACTCCAACTTGGGCAACAAAATTTTTGACCACAAAATTTAATCCAAAAATAACTGAGCGGAGGTGACGGGCTCAACAGCTCCTGCGCCTAGCAACTGCTGCCAACTCTGACTCACCAGCGTATGCGCAGCTAAATCCACAAAAACTAATTGTAACTTGTCATCTAACCGCAGTAAATATCGCGTCACGGCTTCCGCGCTAAACGGCGCCAAATAGCGCAAGGCTACCGGCTCAGCAGCACCAGCCACGACTAATAAAGTCTCTTGCAAGCAACCCGCCGCCTCTAAGGCTCCTTTCAACTGCGCCAAACTAGCCGTGCGTTCACCAATGGTCACGACCACACTCTTCAACCCCTGCGTCTTACCCTCCTGCACCACCCGCAAAACTTCAGCCGCAGCGTAGCTCTTCTCAACCTGCAAGCGTTGGCACGACAAACTTGAATCTGGCTTTAAAGTAATTGGCTCGGTCTGTGCGGCAAGAATCTCCCCCAAACCATCCACCGGTTGCCCAAGCACATTCACAACGCGTCCCCACAAGGACTCTGACACCGGCAAACTTAACCCCGCCCCAGACTGCCGCACTGTGTCTCCTGCTTTAATACCGTCTGCTGTTCCCAGCACCACCACCGTGACGTACTCCTCAGCTAAACCAACCACGAGCCCAGTTAACCCCGGACCAAAATCGACCACCTCAAATTGCTTCACCCCAGCTAAACCACTACACGTCACCACCCCAGCCACCACCGTTAAAACCGTACCGACATTTTCGGCATGCGCTTGCGCCTTAAAGGTTTGCACCTGTTCGCGCAAAGCTGTGATGATGTCTAGCTTATTTACCATAACGTAATTGCTGCTTTAACCGCGTCAACGCTCCCAGTACCGTCCCGTCTAATCGGTAATCATCCAAGCGTACAATCGCACCCGCCATCAAACGCTCATCCACTACCTGCACAAACTCCGCTCCCGGTGCCAAAGCTTCTAAATGCTTGAGCGCCGTCTCAGTCAACGGATGCGCCGAGGCCACCGTGAGCTTAGCGGCACCGTGCTTGCGCTTCCAAGCCGCATGCAATTCTTTCTCAAGCTGCCGCCACTCCAACAACTGTCCGCGGCTAGCTAAGTGCTCCACCACTCCCTCTAGGTACACTTTCAAATCTGCCGCAGCATAGTCAGCCGTATCTTTAACAATCTTGTCGGCCAACACTTTAAAGTCCTTAGACATACCTAGGTCAGTTTACGCACCATCTCTTCGGCTAAAGATTGGGATCGCTGCACCGTCAAACCATCGGTCACAATTTTAGCGGAAGCCTTCACCGCAATATCAACCAAGTCTCGGCGGACAGCAATCAGCATCGCAGTGCGCTCCTGCTCTAGGAGTAATTTACCCGACTGAATCACCTTTTCGACCTCCTGACGCGCCATGTCCAACATCTCCTGTTTGCGAATAACTGCGTCAGCCTCAGCCTGTTTCCGAATTTCCAGGGCTTCTACCCTGGCCTGTTTAATCACCTCCGCTCTTTCAATTTCGATCTCGCGCAATCTTTTCTCCAAGGCTTGTGTGGTCTGTAAACTTTCTTCAATGCGCTGGACTTGATCGTCCGTCAAACGTTTGATCGGTTTTGGCAAAAATCGCCTAGACACTAACACCACTGCCCACACCGCCAATAACACCATGGCCAAGGTTTGCACCGGCAAACCATTAATATTTGCAGCTTGAGTTGATCCACCCACGTCAGCAGCTGTTTGCGTGTCTGTTGGCATAACTTGATATTTACCCCTTCAACCAGAAAAAGCTTGCAAAAATACGCCCCAAGCTTAGGTAAAATAGCTAAAAAAGTCAAGTAAAGTACATTTAGAGTCATTAGATCGAGAGTCTGAAAACATTACACGCATTTTGGGTGGTAATGCGGGCTACTTCATCTACGCTCACGCCGTGCAACTCCGCGATCTTGGCAGCGATGTGCTCCACGTACGCCGGCTCATTCCGCTGGCCTCTAAAGGGTGCTGGGGTTAAATACGGTGAATCTGTTTCGATTAACAATCTATTCAGCGGCACACTCTTAGCGCTCGCCATGACATTCTTACCAAAAGTCACAATCCCAGAAAACGAAATATAAAAACCTAAATCAACGTAGCGCTTGGCTTCCTCCGGGGTCCCAGTGAAACAATGAATCACGCCGCGGCGGCTCAAGCCACCAACGGCAATCTCCTCCTCCAGCAAGCGCGCCTGGTCAGCGTGCGCATCACGACAATGAATCACCACCGGCTTATCGACCTCGGTTGCAAAACGCAATTGCTCGCGCGCTTGAGCTTGTTGATCAGCTTTCAGTTGCTCAAGCTCCACCCCCGGCGGCACGCGATAGTAATCCAAACCCAACTCCCCAATCCCCACCACTTTAGGATGTTTAGCGAGCTCTCGATAGTACTCCGGATCAAAACGCTCCGCTCTTGTCTTAATATGCGCAGGCCCGTCATGCTCGTTAAGGTCATCGACAACTCCTGGCGGGAGCTCGTTCTCATCAAGAAAATCCTGCGCATGCAAATGGTTAGGATGCAACCCAATCGTGCACCACACCCCGTCGTACTTCTCCGCCAAAGTAATGCCGTTCTTACTCGTAGTTGATTGCGTCCCAACGGTAATCATGCCCACTCCACTCTCCAGCGCGCGCTGGACAACAGCATCAACATCTTCTGTATACGCCTGAAAATGCACGTGACAATGAGTATCAATAAATTTCAACGGCATACTAACGCAAAATTCCAAAAGTCTTCTCAAGCGTGATCGCCTGTCCAACCACGTATGAACCGAGCACGGTCTGTTTCACCTCCCCAACTGGCAAAAACTGGAAACTCACGTACGCCACGAGCGCAATAAACACTGCCGCCTGTACGCAACCCAACACCGTGCCGAGTAAACTATTGATTAAACCCACAAACGGAATAATCGACAAAGCTCTGCGCATCAAATCCAGGCCCGAGACCACCAGACGCAGTAACTGACTAACTATGATCGTCAGAACCAAAAACACCGCTACAAAGGTCACGGGGTTACCGGTTAAATTAAAGCCGGTCAAATGTTCTAGCCAGGTCACACCCCAAATACCCACCGCAATGCTAATGACTAGTCCGAGCAAATTCCCAGCCGCCCGAATAAAGCCTTGTCTATAGCCGTTCCAAATCAAAACCACGGCGATGACGGCCAAGACGATGTCGATAATCAATGGGTTCACAAGTTTAGGTGTTAAGCTCTTGATCTCTACGTGGGAACAGAGGTTCGCCATGAATGAGCTTGTCACCAGTATAACGCCGCAAAATCTCATCGGCCGCCGTCGGGATCACCGGCGAGAGCGCATAACCAATCCAAACGATCATTGCAGCTAGCTCAGACAAAGATTTCTTAGCCGCGTCCGCGTCAGTTTTAGCGAGTTTGAACGGTTCCTCAGTTTGAATTTTTAAGTTAGCCGCGTTCACTACTGTCCACACGGTGTCGATGTAAGCTTTGAAATCGTAATGCTTGAGCGCCTCCCCCATCCGGACATCCAACTCAGCATGATTGAACGGTACTTTGTCGACCTCGCCGTCAAAGTACTTAATGCTCATAGCCGCGACCCGGCCCATCAAATTACCTAGGTCATTAGCGAGCTCAGCAAAGCGTTCTTCCATCCGACCGGCGGAGTAATCGCCATCGGTCCCGTACGGCATTTCCCGCAACAAGTAATATCTGACAGCATCCGTGCCATACATCGCCACCAAATCCTTGGGTCCGATGACGTTACCCAGCGACTTACTCATCTTCTGACCATCCACGGTAATAAAACTATGAATGAAGATCTGTTTAGACAATGGCAAACCCGCGGACAATAACATGGCCTGCCACATGGCAGACTGTTGACGTAAGTTGTCGATCCCAGCTACTTGAACGCCTGGCCAAAACTTTTCAAACGATTCGCTCACATCGCCTCCCCCCTGCGCTGAAGTTACTGCGAACCAATCGAGAGTCGAAATATAATTGACTAGTGCGTCAAACCACACGTACATGACATGCTCTTCGTCTCCCGGCACTGCAATTCCCCACGGCATCTTGTCCTTGAGGCGCGAGATACTGAAATCGTTCAGCCCAGCCGCCACGAAATTCTTGATCTCGTTAAACTTAGCAGTCGGCATCACAAAGTCCGGATGTGCCGCGTAGTAGTCAAGCAATGGCTGTTGGTATTTAGACCAACGGAAAAAATAGTTCTCCTCATCCCGCAATTCAATCTCCATCTTGGGGTGAATCGGACAACGGTCGTCAACGAGTTCGGAATCGGTTTTTTCGAGCTCACAACCCACACAATACTTGGTCTGGTACTGTTTTTTGTAAATGTCACCATTGGCATCGCACCGCTTCCAAAACTCCTGAGCAGCGGCGACATGCTTATCATCCGTAGTCCGAATGAAATTGGTGTAAGTCAAATTCAAGAGCTCCTTAAGCTCATGAAACTTCTCCGCGTAACCATCACAATACGCCTTAGGCTCAATCCCGGCTTCTAAAGCTTTTTTGTAAATCTTCTGACCATGTTCATCTGTACCCGTATTAAAAATCACCTCATCACCACGCAAGCGCTGAATGCGTGCCAGCATGTCAGCCTGAACAATTTCTAAGGCAAAACCAATATGCGGTTCAGCATTCACGTACGGCAAGGTGGTTGTGATGTAATATGGAGTTTTCATAAACTAACAAAGTTGATTATTTACGTGGCGCCAAGATAATCACAAACTCACCTTTAGTACTTGTAGTTTCAAGCTGCTGCCTGATCTCCGCGGCTGTACCTCTGTAAATTGTTTCGTGCAACTTTGTCAGTTCTCGGCACACAACCAAGTCTCGCCCCAGCTCCTGCAATGACTCCAGCGCTTTCATGATGCGGTGCGTCGACTCGTAAAGCACCACGGTATGTTCGATCTCCCCCAACTCCTTAAAGAAAGATTGGCGACCTTTCTTGTGTGGCGGAAAACCAACAAAGGTGAATCTGTCGAGCGGCAATCCAGAAATCGACAAAGCCGCAATCACAGCACTTGCGCCCGGGATAGGTGTGACTTTCACGCCAGCCGCCACCGCTTCTGCCACCAAGAAACTCCCGGGGTCAGAAATCGCTGGAGTCCCAGCATCAGTCACTAATGCAATGCGTTTACCCGCCTGCAACATCGACACAAACTGTTTACGTTTCAACGCGTCCGTATGTTCGTGAAATGAATTCAATGAAGGTCGTAATTCCAAGGCCGCTAAAAGCTTAGACGTCACCCGGGTGTCCTCACACAACACCACATCCACGAGAGACAACACCTGCTTAGCCCGCGCTGAAAAATCACCCAAGTTCCCAATGGGGGTTGCGACCACAAACAATTCTCCAACAATCTCTGACATGTTATTCAACGTCAAATTCTATCCCTTCTTCAAGCACATCCTCAGTAGGTAACAACTCCTGGCCGCTAATTAAGCTGTTCGGGTACATGGCAAAGTGTGCAAAGGCGTAATGTCTAGTCAACGGCAATTCAGCCAACTGAGTACCCGTCAAAGCTCCCCCGATTGCCAAGCCAGTGGCTGACCAACTAGAACCCGTTTCTGCGTCCGTAATTTTTTTACCTTTTTGCTCAAAGGTCAAAGTCTGCCCGTCGGTTTTTCGGTTAAAAGCCCGGACAACATCCTGCGCCTCATCATAAAATGCAACTACACTGTCCTGATACTCACCCTCGCCAACATCCATATTCGCATCCGTCTGTGCCGGCAAGTATCTATCCAAGAACACGATCGATTCACGGCCTGGAATATTCAAACGATACACCAAATCCTTAGGCGCGATCTTGCCAAAGGTATGGTTTAACGGGAAAAATACAGCTGGTGAAGTTTCATAACTAGCGTACGGATGCCTGCCATAGTCTCTAGCGTAACCAGTGTCCGTGGACAAGGCTAAACCACTTGGATACAAATCCTTCCACGTAGCCCAAGACATAACTGTCGATGGATACGTGGTCAACAATTCACCTACTCCCTCACCAACCACAGACTGGCCCATGGTCTGGCTCCAGAGTGTGTCGTCATCCTCTGCGGCTAACAATAAAGTATTGTTATACACCTTACCGGCGTCCGCAAACTTACGTTCATCCTCGTAGACAACCGCTGACCCAGATAACGGTGAGTAAGTGATCACTAAAGATAGACCGTTCAAGCTTGCGTTCACAACCTCATGCCAATTCAAAATTTGAAACGGGTAAAAGTAGTGCTCGCTCCCAACCGTAACCGCAATCCCTTCCAACTCATCCGCCAGCTTGGCATCTACCGTAGCGATGCTCACCATGTCCGGATCATTCAAGGCTGGCCTATCCTCTGGAGTTAGACCAGAAGCGTAGACCTCATCTGGTGGAACAAAATATCTAAGCCCCTGATAATTAACACTTTCAGTATATAATCCCCCATCTAAATCTGGCCAAGTGTGCAAAGCTCCGTCTGGTCCCCAGGTACGCCACACAGCCGCCGCCACAATCACTACAATCATGACGCTAAAGGGCAATAAAAAGCGAGTTTGTTTTTTCATACAGATATTTTCCTATCCTTTCTACAATTTACGCGGCTAATCGTCAATAAACTTAACCCGACTCCTCTTGTTAAAAACTGACAGAATGTTACCATAGTTAGGCACTACTCATCATGTTTTTTGCTTATGATTACCGTAGGGAAAGCCGCTCCAGACTTTAACCAAATTACCGCTTATCACCACGGCAAGGTCACTAAAGTTAGCTTGTCTGACTATAAAGGCAAGTGGCTAATCTTCTTCTTTTACCCCCGAGACTTCACCTTCATCTGCCCAACTGAACTCAAAGGTTTTGCCAAACACAAGGACGATCTGCAAAAATTAGGTGCAGAAGTCCTCTCAGCCTCCACTGACTCAGAACACAGTCACAAAGCTTGGTTTGAACGGGATCTACCTCAGGTCGATTACCCAATCCTGGCAGACACCACTCAGCAAGTTTCACGCAACTACGGCGTGTTGGATGAAACTGATGGTTCATCTCAACGTGGCCTCTTTATTATCGATCCAGAAGGCGTCGTTAAGTACGTGGTGATTTCTGCTGGCTCAGTTGGTCGATCCGTCAAGGAAGTTATTCGTGTACTAGAAGCCCTACAATCCGGCGAGCTCTGCCCGGTAGAGTGGGAACCTGGTCAAGACACTTTAGGCAAAGCCTAAACGCAAAATCGCCGAGTCCTGTACTCGGCGATTTTTTGTTTGCTCCAATTATGCGCCGGCTTGGCGTTTAACGCCGCGCAACGTGACACCTGACTTACTCACTTCAAAAGTTTCGGTAATGGAATGTTGATAAGCGGCTTCAACTAACTCCGCACCTTCAATAAACACCATATCTCGCTCCTCAGTGTCTTCGGCGAGCTTAGACGCGATATTGATTGGTGATCCCGCCAAATCTTCTTGACCGTTACCCATTCTAAACACCAAAACTTCACCGCGAGACACAGAACAATTAGCCACCAAGCCACGCACATGTAAAGCCTGACTCAACGCCAAGGTCAAATCCACCGCCTCTTGATTATCGTCACAAGCAAAGATCGCTAAAGCGCCATTAGACTTAATCAAATTACACACGAAATCTCTAGCCACATTATGAACCACGGTGTTGGCCGCTACTCTAAACGCAAACGTATCCAGCAAACGCGGCGCTTCAACGTGAAAAATTCGTGCTAAGACGATATTCTTAACGCGCACCCTGGCCTTGTGCAGCGCCTGCAATTCAGCGTCATTCTTTGGATCTAACTGTAACAAAGATTCGTGGAAGGCTTGATCAAACGGTGCCGGATAAAAAATATCACTCCCCCGTTTACCTAACTGGCCCAGGTCAGCATAAGACAGCACGTGCATGCCCTCTTGCTCACTCACAAACTTCAGAAACGGGGCCCGCAACTTCTCCTTGACCGCACCGGACACAATGATCTCCTGAGCATTAGATTTGTCCTCCGTAAACTCCTCAATAGCATCGGCCTCGGCGCCGTACAAACCGCCGCCAATCTCAAACGCAGCACCGGTATGAATACCTATGCCCACCTGAACTTGCAACGCGGCAATCTCATTTTGCGCCCCCACCATCTGCTCAACGATCTGATTGGGATCAACCTCCTGACCGTAAAACATTTGCGTGTTATCTGCCACCCACACCCCAATCGGCCGGCCGCCAATCTCCGTACCGTAAGCGTGAATAATCTCCTTAGGCTGACTCACCAATTTCATGACCTCAAGTAAAGTTTTACCCGCCGTCAATTTACTCAAACCGGCGGCATCAGAACTCACCATGGTCCCGACCCGCTTAAACGGCTCCAGAATTCTAGTGTGAGCCGCCTCATCTTGAGCGCTCTCCACCCACTGCTGAATAATCTCTACCGGAATTGGTCCAGCAACGTCTTGGGAAATGTCGGCCAAAGCCGGCATGATTCTATTCAACTCCATAGCTCAATTTACAGATCAAAAATTCTCCACAAAGTCTACCAGCGTTCTCACCCCATGTCCCGTGCCACCTTTACCTAAATAAGAACTGAGCGGTCTCTCAGCAAAAGCCGGACCGGCAATGTCCAGATGCGCCCAAGGAGTAGCCTCCGCAAATTCCTGCAAGAACAATCCGGCCGTCAAAGCCCCGCCGTAACGTGAAGTGGCAATATTCCGCAAGTCCGCAATGTCAGATACAATCAAATCTCTGTACCTAGCCTCAAGCGGCAACTCCCACATCTTCTCCCCCGCTCTAGCCGCCGCCTCCAGGACCTGTTTACCCAAAGCTTTATCGTTCGTCATTAAGCCCGTGATCTCCTCACCAAGCGCCACTACACACGCTCCCGTCAAAGTCGCCAAATCAAGCATAACGTCTGGTTTCAACTTCAGCGCGTACGTCATGGCATCTGCCAAGGTCAACCGTCCCTCTGCATCTGTATTCAAAATCTCAATTGACTTGCCGTTTGAAGCGTACACAATGTCACCCGGACGCATTGCCTTGCCGGACACCATGTTCTCCGTGGCCGCCACAATTCCGTGAATATTCACGCGTGGCTTCAGTCTAGCCAAAGTCGCAAAGAAACCCAACACCGCCGCACCGCCACCCATGTCACATTTCATGGTCATCATGGCGTCAGCTGGTTTCAGTGACAACCCACCCGAATCAAAGGTCACACCCTTACCCACAAGTGCGAGGGTCTTCTTGGTGGGTCTTGGAGATGTGTACGTCAAGTGAATAAACCTAGGTTCATGGTCCGCACCTTGAGCTACGGCTAAATACGCACCCATCTTAAGCTTGGTGCACTCGGCCCGATCCAAAACTTTGACCTTAACCACTCCACCAGAAGCCTTGGCGATCTGTTCTGCGGCTTGTGCCAAATGCACCGGCGTCATTTCTTGAGCTGGTGTGTTCACCAAATCCCGCGCGATCGTCACGCCATCAGCCACAGCCTGCCCGTGCTCCACCCGTTTACGCATGCTCTGCACCGCCTTACTGTCTACCGCCAAAATATCGACCGTCCCAATGCGTTTATCTGTCCGACTTTTTTTGTAAGTTTCAAATTGATAATCAGCCAACATGGCCGCTACCGTCACCGCCTCAGCTGTCTCTGGTTTAAAGTCTTTACCGGACAGATCAATCGCAAGAGTCCGCAAACCTTTGCGCTTAGCCACGCTTACCGCAGTACCCATACCATCCCGCAACGCCTGTACTAAAGTCTCGAGCTTCTTATCACCTACGCCAATCAATAACAGCTCATCTGCCATGGATCCAGCCGGCACCGGCAACGCCAAGACCTGACCAGGCTTACCCGTGAAATCCAAGGCCTTAGCCGCCTTGGCAACACGCTGCATAAAAGCCTCGTCTAAGCCCTTAAGATTAGCCGGCTCAAAAGCTGGCACGCTGAACACCGGCAACACCAACAACTCGGCGCCACTCTCAAATAAACCTCCCTTAGTTACGGTAATCGTCATAGTCAGGATTTTTCAATCATCTTCACAATCTCATCAGTATCTTGCATAGTCACCTTAGACAACCAGATATTGTCAGGGGTAATCAGCACATTTGGGCCGTCATCGCACTGCCCCAAACAGCTACTTTGCACCACTCTAACTGGCAGATTCCTAGCTTTGCACATCTCTTTTAGGCGATCCTTCAGCTCGGTACCACCATGTGGACCACAAGAAATCCGGCCATCTGTCCGGATATTCCCACACACCAGAATTACCTTACTATAAGGGATACTTTGAATATTCATACATTCCACAATTGACGTTATGGTCAGTCTCAGGCATACTACGCCGCATACCGGCTAAGATCAAACAATTATCAATTTCTAGCGTCTAGTTAAGCGATATTATATGCCATCACGCCACCACATCTCAAGAAAGGATCGCAACGCCCGCTTTGCCGTAACCCGCAAAGAGGCTGAATTTACGCGCCGCAAGGCTAAGGCCAAGCGCCTAGCTAAGCTAGAGGCTAAAGCTGCCAAGTAAACCAGGTTTTAAAAAATCAGCCCCACGGCTGGTTTTTTGTTTTATAGACACTCACCCTTCAAGCCCCGAACGAATCAGTGTACTATTACGTTTACAGTTGACCCTCGCTTCCCTCCCGTAGTCCTGAGAGAAATCGAAGGATCTAAAATATGACAGGGATCAAGGGGAGGTCGTCACGAATCACTCAAATATCTCTTGTATGCGCTACTTCCCTGCTTTGCTCCTAGCAACCCTTATTGTCATGGGTGCTGGCTGTAATAAAACTCCCCAGCCTGTTGTTTTGCAAACTCAACCGGACCGGGTACCGGAAACCTTGGCTGGAGATGTTGACGTGCAAGCCGTGGAACTGAAGAAATCTTTTGTCCTGAATGAATACGCTAGTTGCGAACTTAAAATTACTTACCCCACCTTTCCAGCCGGAAGTCTGCCAGAAAAAGTTGGTTTCCAAGTCGATCATGAAATTGCTCATTTCATCGCCGAGGCCCTAGGTCATAATGACGAAATTGACAGCACCCATGAGCTAGAAGACATTGCTGATGATTATTTAGCCGGTTGCCAATCTGGAATCGAAACCGAATACAACCATCTCTCAGCCGCCGATGCTGACATGTTTACCAACCTCAAACGCAGTGTCGAGGTGATTTACTCCGTCAAAATTAACCAACATCACCTACTCTCCATTGGGCTAGAAGAATATTCCTACACCGGTGGCGCTCACCCCAATCAACACACGACTTACTTCAATATCGATCGTGGCAATGACAAACTCCTCACCCTTGGCGACCTCCTAGCGCCCGAGCAACTAGCCAACTTTGTTAAATTTGAAAAATCAAAACTCCTCGTAGAAAACCAAGATAATCTCTACCCAGAAACCATTGAGGAGTATGAAGCGTTAATCAACACAGCGACCCCAGCTACCGCCGCTGAACAAACCGCCAAATACGCCAAGCTCACTAACTTCTTCCTCACTCCCACCAGCTTGAACACTTACTACAACAGTTACGACATCGCGCCATACGTCGCCGGCCCCATTGAAGCCAGCCTCAACTACACCGACATCGCTGACTATCTGCAACCAGGCGGTGTCTTGGACGTAGTCCTAGAACAGCTCCGATAAGCCCTACTCACACAGAATTAGTGACAGATTCACGACTCCTGGCCTTTGACTAAACCAAAAGTGTTTGCTATTATCCTGACGTTCATAGCTAGCCAACACTCATTTGCCAGTTTAGTCTGGCCTCATCGTCTAACGGTTAGGACAGAGGCTTCTCAAGCCTTAAATCCGGGTTCGATTCCCGGTGAGGTCACCAAAGACAACTCTCCCTCGTGGAGGGTTGTTTTTGTTTGTAAGATAAGCGCCGGTTTAGTGGTTCGAAATAAACAATGTGTTCAAAACAAAGAGCGCACCGACGGGCTACGCTCTCCACAACGATTGAACGTTGAAGGCGTGGCCGCGCCGATGCGCTTCGGCTACGAATTGGTGTTGCTCTGGATGCGGGCGTAGGCCGCGCGATGGAGGACTTCACGGGAGGAGTCGTAGATGAAGCCGCGTTCGTCGCGCGGCTGACCTTCAATGTACTGGGCGCGGCTGGGAGAGCCCGCACAGACCACCTCCTCGCCGTCCATGACGGGGAGGAGGTGACGCGACCCGTGGGCCAGCCACGCGGTGTTCATCCACCGTCCCTCCTCGTCCAGCTCCTCCTCCTTGAAGTCGAAGCCGTACTTGGCCATCTTCTTCATCATGAGGTCGAGCGCGAGGGCGTCGTTGTCGGGGGTGACGCTGGTACGACACTTGTCGCAGGGGCAAAGGGGCTGTTCCATGATTCGCTCCGTGGTGTGGGGGTAAGACAGATGAGACCAGTAACCATCACTTTCTAAGAAAATGGGGATTACAGGGCTCATCTGAGAGCTTCATGGTAACGACATATCATAGCAGAAAAATACCCTTTTGTCAAGGTAAATACGCATATTATTGGCCTATATTAGCCAAATTATATCAACGAGAAATAACATCGACCCAAAAGCCGGAGTTGATTCCCGGTAAAGTCACAAAAAACCTGTATTTTAGACGATTTTGCCTTGACAAAAGGACTATTTTTTGGTATTTTATTAGTCGAATGGCATCTTGCCTTCCTCACAGGAGTTCCAATGTTCGTTCCGTTCATCTGCGCCTTTTTTCTGACCCTTTCCTCCACCGCAGTCGCTTCCGAGCCCGCCATCCCCGCCGACGCAGCAGCGAAAAAGGCGGTGTTTCTTCTCCAGCAGACCGCGCCCTCCGACGCCGACGGCGGAACCCAGACCTTTCGCGCGCAGGTCACCTGTCCGACCCTTGCCTTCATTGGCACCGAAGTCCTCCTTCGGTTGAACCCCTCGGGCAGCCAGACCCTCGTCGTCTTCGCGACGATGGTGGGGGTCGAGCGGCAAGGACTCGACAGGCATTTCACGGTCACAATGATCGATGAGAGCGCGGACGGCACGATAGACCGCGTCGATGGCGTCGATACAGAGAACCGCAAAACATACGATGATTCGAACGCCTTCCAGAGCGTTCTCAACTGCTACGTTGCCACCAAGTAGCACCGCTCGCGCATCTGCGCGGCAAAGAGCCATCTGCTCACTTGCCGTTCAGATGCGCTCTTTTTTTATATTGTGAATATAGACAAAAACCCCGTGCTGAGAACGACAGACGCTCCCAGTAGTGGGGGCTTGTCGTTCGCACGGGGCGAGGAAAGAATCACAGATCAACACTGACGCCGTATCACCTTCCGAAGAGTGCCTCTCTCACCACTATGGTTTGTTCCGGAGTCAGGAAACCAGGAATAGGTTCCCACCGGACACTTATAAGTTGCGGACTCGGATCATCAGGTTCCGTAATCATGGTGAATACGGCTTCACGGGAACCGTCTTCATTGAAGCGAACGGTGATCTCTCCAACGAGATCGAAGTACATGCCCCGAGGCGCAGGCGCTCCTTCCGGCAATGAACTGAGTGGTGGGCCAGGCAAGGCTCGGATCCAGTTCCGAGCGGTATTGACGTTAGGAGCATTCATGAGGACGCCTCTAACAGCGACCTTGAGCTGATCTAAAGTATCAAGCGTCATGGAATCCTCGTGGGTTGGTGTAATACGGCTCTTTCAGACATCGCCAAACAAGATTAACAAAAAGACCTCCACGCGTCTATGTGTTGCAATTCCCATCAAATTGCACCTTCCTGCTTTGACAGCGGGATAATTTTGTGATATTTTGATCTGTCGCGTTGGCGATAGAGTGGCGGCGTTTTGCTGCCCTTGCGGAGGATCCGGTGTGGAAAAAACGAGAGTTTAGTACTTTATGCCGAGGCTACACCGCGGAGGGTGACCGCACCGTGCCTCCGACACGGTGGTGGAACCATCTGTGGCTGCGGTGGTGGGGCTGGAAAACGGTGATCGTCTTTGAGGCCAAGACCGACAGACCATTCCAAGTTGGCTACCGAGTTTCTTGGAACACGGAGTGTCTTAACACCACTCTCCTCAATCACACGGCACCGAAAAATGGACAATGGCCACGTTTCAACGTACTGATCGGACACGAAGGCTGTACCTTCTTCGCCATCGACGTCGACGGCATTGAAGCGCCCATCACACTCGTAAGACGCATCGAGCGTTACGAACTCGGCCCCGATGACGGCCCCTCCCTGTAACACCCCCCTCGCGCACTCGCGGAACAAGAGCCAATCTGGCTTGCGTTCCATAGAGTGCGTTTTTCTTTATTCGCTAAAACCAACTATTTACACCTAATTTAGGCCATTTAGCCTTGACAATCCCAAACCCATCAAGTACCATAAATGTTCGACTTTGATGGTGCCCTCGCCTTCGCAGCGCTTGGCTTGTCCAAGAGCCTCGGAAGCGAGGGGCACGCCCCCTTGGAAACCAAACCAGGGAGGCCCCTTGCAGACACCATCTTTCCTCGCGAAAATCCTCTCCACGTCGATTGTGATTACCATTCTGCATAATTCGCTAAACCAAACGATACAATGGCCTTTCTTACTCATGCTCTTGGCGTCCATCACTCTACAAGGCTATGTCGCAGGGTATCTGTGGAAGCAGTCGATCGACACGAATAATCCGCCACAAAGTTAGGCGCACAAGCGCCACGTGTGACCATCCCATCGGGGTGGTCATTTAATTTATCTGTTTAACTCTGCTAGCACCTTTATTTTATTGGTATGAGTGAATGTCGCGGGTACTTGCATGCCACTATGTGTAGGCGTAGACTGTCGAAATGAACGATTCAAGCCGAAAACCTAGAAATGGAGCATAAAGCTAACTACACAACGAATCAACCTGCATGATCACTACTGTAAGTAATAGATATGCTCTTATTCATGAAACAAAGGAATGGTGTGTCTTACAACATCCTCACACAAAGGCTGAGCTTGTTCCGATTAGGGATCATCTTACTCGCCACTATCGCCCTCCTCACTGGTTGCTCAAACCTTATGTCACGGTCACAAATCGTCCCCGGTGACGCTGACGAGCTTGGCCGCACCCCGGAAGGCCGTTTCCTTCAAGACGTCGTGACTGCGAAGTACTCAGCCATTGAGACGGGAGATGTCGACGCCTACGCCGATTACTTCGTGGATGGCATCTGGCCGACGACCGAGTTTCTCCTCATCGAGGACGACCCCGAGGCGATTGCGCGAGTCCGCCAGCACTACGCTGAGCGGGGCGGATCTTCTCGCGTTGATGGCGAGCTCGAGATCGTGAGCATCGAACGGGATGGCGAGCGCTCGATCGTCCAGGTGGTCGAGCGCGTTCGTCGATGGGACCAGGACATGTTCGTCTCGAATCCCGAGGCGTCGGAGAGCGTCTCCTACCGGCGCATCACGGTCGACACCGAAGTATGGCTTATCACCGACTACGTCGAGGACGCACGAGCTCGGCCCCGATGACGGCCCCTCCCTGTAACACCCCCCTCGCGCACTCGCGGAACAAGAGCCAATCTGGCTTGCGTTCCGTAGAGTGCGTTTTTGTTTTTAGCAGGTTTATCATTCCTTAATATCGGTATTTACGCATATTTTTACCATATAATCCTTGACAAAAGCATATTTGATTGTTAATATACAAAGTCGTTTTTACGACAGAGTGACGATATCCCATCGTCCTCAAGGGGTTGTAATGTCGCCGTACATTGGTGTTACAGGTTTCATGACAAAGAAGGAGGTCGCGGCGGCGCTTGCCTCTCTCGACGATCTGCCGAACTGGAGCACGCGAGTACTCATGGTCGGTGTGCTGGCGAGCAGTAAGACGCTGCGCGGCGAGACCAACAAATGGCCCAATCGCTACCCCAATGTTTTCGACATCGTAGGACTATTCCCACCACACCGGCGGACCGTCAACCTCATCCACTACGCCAGCGACGACTACCACACCCTGCCCGAGCAACTCGACCAGCTCATGGATCTCGGCGGACGCTACCTCGACGGCTTCCAGCTCAACGTGACGTGGCCCGAGCCAAGCCGCATTGACATCGGGAAGCGCATGCGGGTCGTGCTCCAACTCAACCGCAAGGCATTAGAGGTGCATGACAACAACCCCGAGCGCGTGGCCAAAGAACTCGACTGGTACAAACCATACATCACCGACGTCCTCATCGATGCGAGCGGCGGACTCGGCATCCCGATGGACGTCGAAATCGCCGAAGCATACGTACGAGCCATCGGTGGTCGGCACACTGACCTCGGCATTGGGGTCGCGGGCGGACTGTCACACGAAGGCATGAAAGACATCCGACCGCTCGCCGAGAAGTTTCCCAACCTGAGCCTCGACGCGGAGGGTCGTCTTAGGACCCCAGCCCCCGAGGACCGCATCGACGTCGACGCGATGCAGTCATACATCTCCATCGCCGACGGTCTATTCGACCACTAACTAGCGCACTCGCGGGACAAGAGCCAATCCGGCTTGCGTTCCGTAGAGTGCGTTTTTTTTAAAAATTATCCCACTAAAATACCACTATTTACAGCTATTTTTGGCTATTTTTGGCTATTTTGTGTTGACAAAATGGCAATTTTGGTGTAAGAATTTAGAGGCTCAATTGAGTCCTAATTAGCTTGATTATGCAATCACAGACGTCAAAAATCGTCCTAGCGGCTGCTATCACTGCCCTTATTATAATTGGCGGTATTTATGTATGGCAAAAGCAGGCAGATCGATCGTCAGTCGTGACGGATACAAATGTACCCGTGGTTGATCAGGACACAGAAAACATCCCAACTACACCTGATACTACAACCGTTCCTTCGGATGACTCCCCCACGCCAACTAGCTGGCAGATAATTGATACTGGCGTCTTCAGAGTCTCATTACCACCTGGATGGAAATTCAATGCGCTACAAGGCTACGATTCACAAGTAGGCGAATTCGTCGGCAACGGCGTCAGTCTAAGGTTTGATTACGGTATGTATTCCAGTTCATTTCCAGGAGACGATAACCCTAACTATATCGTCACCGACGAGATCATCAACGGTTACACTGCAAAAATATTTGTCCCTAAAGTTACAGGCGATGGAGCAACAGGGATTTTTATCTCTGGCATTCAAAAGCTCAAGCGACTCTCATTATCCGGTAGTAACCTCACCGCTTCAGAGCAAGAAACTGCGCTACAAATCTTCCGTACACTGAATTTTGATCTAAAAACATTCTAATCGATCTTCAAATAGATACCTCAAAACTGACCGCCCCATGCGGTCAGTTTTGTTGTTTATACAAACTCCACAACACCTATTTTGCAACTATTGACGAAATGCTAATTTGCGGATACGTTACACGGTCGAATTGCTGCACTTACGTAACAAATTCGTACGACTTTCAAGGAGTCAGCATGAATCACGGGTTCATTAAATTGGTATTGAGTATCAGCGGTGCTGTGGCTGCGCTCATCGTGTTCGTGATCGCTTCGTCTATCGCAAACAAGCCACTCACAATCATCGCAGCAGCACATCTGTCATTTCTCTCAACCATGATGATCCTCGGTAGCTACGCAAAGACAAACGATTGAACTCTCGCGCGTCACCATCAAGAGCAAGCCGTCCCTCGGCTGCCTACCGATGGGACGCGCTCTTTTTTTATGACAAGTTTTAATTGACCGCGATGGTAAATTATTCAGCATTGACGCTTTGGATTTGATTTTGTAAAATCGCCTCCCTCTTATCTAAATGTTAGAGTTGACAACACCGGAGGTACGTCATGCTTGAGCACGAGGTCACGGAGATTCTTGGCAAAGTTGGTGCATTCACTGTGGGCGACCACATTGTTTACACGTCAGGCCGGCACGGTACGTCATACGTCAACAAAGACGCGATTTATCCTCATATCGAGGAAACATCCCTGCTCTGCCGCGCCATCGCCGAACAGTTCGCCGACGACCGGGTGCAAGTGGTTATTGCACCGGCTATTGGTGGCGTCATTCTGTCCCAATGGACAGCTCATCACCTCACCGAGATGTTGGGCCACCGAGTCCTGGCGGTCTACGCCGAAAAAGCCGAAGATGGCAAAACGTTTATTATCAAGCGCGGCTACGACCAGCTCATCGCCGGCAAAAATGTGTTGGTGGTAGAGGATATCCTGACCACCGGCGGCTCCGCCAAAAAAGTGATTGAAGCTACACGCGCCATCGGTGGCCACGTCGTCGGTCTCGGTGTGCTGTGTAACCGCGGAGACGTCACGCCGTCAGACGTGGCCGATGTCCCCAAACTCATCGCCCTCTTGAACATGCAACTCGTCACTTACGACGAATCCACGTGCCCGCTCTGTGAGCAAAATATCCCAATCAACATGGACCTCGGCAAAGGACGCGAGTTCCGCGCACGCCAGTCTACCTAAGCTTCTAACGGAGCTCTCTGGGCCGCTACCTCACCGTTGCGGCCCTTTTCTTTTTGACGGCACTACGTAAACATTGACAAAATCTAAACCTAAGAGTACGTTGCCTGGTCGAACGGCGTCATTTACGTCGCTCTTCACAACCCCACCATTGGAGGTTTCATGGAAAAGTGGATCATTGGCATTTTCATTATCTGCTGTGGCTCGTGTATCTTTGGTGGCTTGTGGTACAGCCCCAGAGAGGTGTGCGCTGAGATGGTCTCGGAACAATGGCACGGGGACAAGGAAACTTGTCAGGGCATCTACGAATCGGGCTACCAGCCATGCTTGATCGTAGACACTCGCCAGTCGGCCTATTGTCGCCTTCACGACTACCCTGAGGAGCTGCGCGAGTTGGCCTACTGTCGTCATAAGGACTACCCCGCGTACAAGGTCTTCGACGCAGTCAGCACTGGCGACGGCGAGCTGACCTACATCGGCACCTACGATGAGCGCTCGCTCATACTCGTCTGTGCGAGTTCAAATATCTTCTGTAATACGTGGCAACGCTGATCGACCATAAGCGAACGTGCGCGTACAACCGCCGCCGACCGACGTCTAGACCCCCTCACGCACCTGCGTGGCAAAGAGCATCTGCTCACTGCCGTACAGGTGCTTTTTGTTTAACAACAATAAATCAAGTGTAAATAAAAAACGCACCCGGCGAGTTTTGGGAGACACAGTAATGTGTTCCTTGGACTCGCGCGGGTGCAGGTTGCGCTCGTAGGCTACTGGATATTCACCCAGAGGTCTCTGTAAGAATCGCGCCTTTTACGTTTCTGTCTTGCGGTCATGTCACCAGCAGGCCTGATGTACGGCCCGGAACCGCAGTCATCGAGACCCTCAGTCTCGGCGTTATCTGCGGGCAGCATCACCGTGGTGTCGCAATCGCCGTACTCGGTCTGGTCTTGACTGACCGGCGCGGACTCGGCATCATCGACGGCTTCCGTCGGTGCCGTGCTCACCTCAGGCTCGTCAGTGACGGCTACAAAGAGATCCTTGTACGGATCGATCCTATCGGCATGCTTGACGCAGCCGACGACCACGAACAGCGTCGCAATAAATCGCATGACTACTCCCGGGGAAGAAGAACCCCGTAAACTTTACAATGTCTCAATGATAAGGTTTACGTGACTCTCCTGAATATAACTAAAGATAGCAAAATTTCTGTCTTTGTCAAGCTAAATAACTCTCCTTAATACCCAAATCATAGCATTATCCGCACTCAGGTGCGCTATGGGAGCCTCGGGTTTCTATATTGACAAAGACATGTTTTATGCTATAGTGACACGTCCTGAATGTTTTATTGTCAGGATTCGTATGGTGGAGCTCGAAACGCTCTACTGAACTCACTCTTAGGAGGTAAACGTGAAGGATATAGATAGCATCCTAATGTGGGTGATGATCGTAATCCTACTACCAGTCCAAGTGATCTCCACGGCGACGACTGCTGTGTACAGCGAAACCATCCTGGAAAAATGGATGTACACCCTGCTTCTCGTAATGGTTGCCTTCTCATGGGGAATGCTCATGGGCGGCCAGTCCTACATTCACATGCTGAAAAAACCACCGACCGACGTCTAGACCCCCTCACGCACCTGCGTGGCAAAGAGCATCTGCTCACTGCCGTACAGGTGCTTTTTGTTTTATTTGTAGAGAATAAAGATAATTACAAGCCTACGGAGAGACTTGATCATATTTCGTTGATAGAGTGAGCATGTAATCTAGCCGGTCATTTACAAGCCGCTTGACTGGAGCATCTTCACCAACAGCGGGATTATTGTTTAATGCGCCTCTCATCGCGCTCAAAGCGTATTTAAACAGTACAATTTCTTCATCTGTCATCCGCTGCGTCTCGGTAATCCAAGCCTCATCCTTGCAATCAATAACATTCAGAAGTGAAGCCGTAAACTCATAGGGATTGTCTTGAGCATGGCCGCCGATACCTCCCCTATTAGATTCACTCACACTCTTTAAATACTCAGAGGAGAGAACGTAGAATGCCTCTTGCCAACCTTTATCTTTTGATAAACCAATAAAGCCGTCAACCGCATGAAAGGTTTCATGTTCAGCGACTTGTTGAATTTGAATCGACAGCAATCCATACTCCGGATCACCAATCTTAGATCCAGCTGAAGCCTTAAATAATTCATCATTAAAAATAAGCACCGGAGCCGTATCGCTAATAAGTGCCGCAGCATTACGCTCAATACTATCTTGAACAAAAATCTCTTTTACAATATCTGGCTGCAAACCAAACAACTCGGTTGAATGTCTGATACCCGCCGCTATTGAATTGGTATACGGTTCAAGTAATTCAGTGTACTCACCCTCATATTGACCGTCAGTATAAACATACGTTCCGTCCAAATCTGCAATTGCTTCAAAGCCCTGGTATGTCGCCAAGTTTTCCAATTTGCCTAGTCCAAAGTCAGTTAGATCCGCGCTTAATTGGGTTTCGGCACTTGCACCGGGTAATGCAAAAACTATTTCCGGATGCACTATAACAGTTTGCATGAATCTAAACTGGTCAGAACCGTAAAATTTGCCAATTTTCCTATAAACTTCGACCCTTGCTCCAGACTCATCAACTGCTGTCTTAGACCCAATGTAACTGCCTGCATCTAATTCTCGCTCCTCCCAGCCTTCCCAATTACGCGTATCATTCAAAGGGTCGTAATTATCGTCGGCAGTCACGAATTCAATCCATGAACTACTATCAATCTCAAATCCGGTCACCGCTTCAAGGTCGGCAACAGAATTTATCTGAATATCTTGGCGGTCACCGCTCTGTTTGACCAATCTTATCCTGGTGCCAGCTTGAATTATCTCCCCCAACTGACGGCGTAACTCTGGAGACATCTCGTGGGCGGCGCTATTCTCAAACGCTTGCTCAATCTCAGTTGAATCTGCTGGCTCACCAACAATCTCGGCTGCAATGGCAGTTTCTGAACCCATGAGTAAAATTCCAAACAAAGCCGCTTTGGTTGCATCTGGCAACACCTCCCCGCCCATCTCCCGCATGGCCTTCATAAAAGACCACACACCGTCCTTAGCTGCAGCGGAAAAGCCTGCCTCAGTCGCTAACAACTCTTTAACCAAATCCCCAATCTCCCCCTCCGACTCAACTGGGACCGGCGTTTCAACCGTCGGTGCTACAGACACACGATCAACCGCCGAATCACGGTACATTTCAGGGGAAATCATAAACTTGCCAGTTTTAAGCGATGCTCAGTCTTGGCCAACTCATCAACAAAGGCTTGCAACTTCTTAGCCTCTGACTTTTGCAAGGTTTGCAAGTCTTGACGATTGTCACTTTGTAACGCCCCCATTTTTGCCAAGACATTCTGGATAAATTCAGCCTGAAGTTCTGGGTATTGCTCTAACATGATCACAGTCCAGCTCCTCTGTTGAACAGGCAGGTATCCAAGGAATGATCGCAGGGTTTCTGACTCAATCATATGCAACTCCACAGTCTTAGACAGATTAACTCAATTCCTGAGTAAGTTTACACTAAAATTAAGGCAAAAACCACCTCAACTTCTCACAGGACAAGGTAGTAGCCCCGGGATGGTCCGACTTTAATCTTTCGACTTTCCTCTTTAATCTCTTCACCTTATCGCACTCACCATCCTGAGGTGAATACCGAAGGACCGTGATATCAGGCTCGTCACCACCTTAATCTTTCTTCTTTTCTCTTTAATCTCCAATAACTACCCACTGATTGACACATGCCGTAAGTCTTTGTAAGCTGATTAGTCGATAACTGATCGGCAATTACGCCAGGAGGAATTCATGGATGATACCCTACACAATGATGCCAGGGAGCTCGTTGATGCGATCAAACTAATCCTGGTCCAAGCCGGGATCGACACAACGTCAGCTTGCCAACTGGTGAAGGACGACGGCAAGAACCGCGTCACCCTGTACCAGATGGTGAATGCGCACTTGTGTCTCCGCTGGGTCATCGATACGAGTGACCCAGACGAAACCTCGATCAGCATCGAGCTAACGGAGCATGTCCCTGACACCGTGCCGCTGAACAGCACAATCGAAATCGAATGCACGCTGGAGAGGTATACCAATGCCCAGCCAACGTTCATTCATCACGAGAGCGTGTCACTAACCAAAGACACTGGCCACCCTCTTTGGGGCTTCGTCACACGCTACCCCAAGTGGGATGAATACGAAACCAGAGATCGTCCCAAGTTTGCCGAAAACATCAGGCGCATGGCGCACTATTTCAAACACGGCCGAGTTTGACTCCCCCGTGTCTAGCCACCAGGTCCGCCTGGTGGTTTCATTTTGTAAATTTTACTAAAAAAAGAAACGACCGGTGACGTAAGAGTTACGTCACCGGCCAGTCGGACGGTTTACTCCAGGTAGGAGGTACCGTTAGCGCGCACGGATGCTCGAGCCCAAATCAGAAACTGACACGTCTCGGTCTCCGCGTTGCGCGAGACAAGTCTGAGCTGTCTCAAGACCCGCGCAGCTCTCACGTGATCCCCCTCGAGTTCGCAATTGACGAATTTCTGCCAAGAAGGCTCGTCAGCCTCCATCTTTAGCAACAGCTGCTTATACCATTCCACGGCCTCCTCTGGGCTACGTGGAGCTACATACTGCTCAGAGTTCACCCCTCACCCCCTCTCAACAAACACTACTCAGTCAAGATCCAATCACCCCCGATTAAATCAACTAAGCCCGTCAAGGCTGACATATTTTTTGCAACTTGTAAATCAATTGACAAACAGGCTGTCCTCGCCTAAGCTGCTGAGTCGTATTTACGACCTTTGAAAGGAGCAAAAAATGATCTTCGACCGACTCCGCAGGGAGCTGACTACACGACGTGGCATCCTGGTGCCATACATCGACAATCGTACCGGCTTCACGGGCGAGGTACTCCGTATCGACCAGTTGCTCGAGTCTGAGCCAGACCGCAGTGTTTGGCGACAAACCTGGCTCATGCCCTACACGGGCCCATCCAGGCTCTACTCCCCGTACGCCTACGTCAATCTCGACGTGACACACGGCGAATATCACGCCACTGAGTCAAAAAAGGACCAAGCGGATTGGCTCATCGATCTCGGGCCTAAAGACACCCACACCGCGTTCTACGCAGCCAAACACGTCTGCCGATCTGTGGAACGCGGCACGCGTATCATCTGGAATTTTGGTCCCATGCAATCCTGTGGTCGCCGTGCCCACAGAGGCGCTCCCTACGAACATGAAGAACTCAGCCGCCGGCACTACATTCAAACAGATGATCCGGACGGCAAATATTTACAAGCTGAGAAATTGTTTACAGCTGCGCTGCTGCACCTCAATCCCGGGTTGCGGCCCAGCCTGGTCCGCCGGCTTCTGACACGAGCACAAGGGCTCACGCCTGACTACGCCGTGTGGACGCATCTACCCGTGCCGAGTCACAAAGAGTTACTGGCCAGCGTCGGCCGGTAATCCAAAACATCAGAGCTCTTCCTGCACCGTCCCTGACGGTGCTTTTTTATACAATTGTGTGGCTAGGGAAAGATAGATTACACTATAAGCAAAATTGTTTTGTGTATGCTTCACATTCCTGAATCAGAACTTAATTTTGACTTTGTCCGAGCCTCTGGCCCGGGCGGTCAGAATGTCAATAAAACCTCAACTAAAGTTCAGCTTCGTTGGCACGTAGATAATTCCGTTGTCTTGAACGAGATGCAAAAACTCATCGTCTCAGAGCGGCTCAGGTCTAAACTCACCAACACCGGTGAATTAATTATTCAGTGCAGCGAAACCAGATCCCAAATTCAAAACAAACTCCGGGCCAAGGAAATCCTGAATCAACTAGTCAACGATGCCCTGACTCCAACCACACCCAGATATAAAACTAAGGCTCCCTACAGCTCCACCCTCAATCGGCTTGCGCATAAAAAACTCCGCGGCCAAATCAAAAAATCCAGAAAACCCCTCTCCCCCAATTTTGACTAACTGTCAATCTTTCCCCAGACACTACTTGCTTTGCTAAATTATCAGAGTATAATTTTTTAGTCTGATGCTTTATTTGCAAGATTATGTGTGGAATTATCGGCTTTATTGGCAAAGAAGATGCTGTCAATCATATTACTGACGGTCTAACCATTTTAGAAAATCGTGGTTACGACTCCGCCGGCATTGCGACCCTCTCCCCCACTCACGAACTCACCCTCACCAAATTCGCCAGCGGTGACGAAGGTGATGCCATTGCGCATCTTAAACAAGCGGCCGGCCGGCACGTGGGCCATACACTCGGGATTGGCCACACACGTTGGGCCACCCACGGCGCCAAGACCGACGCCAACGCTCACCCGCACCAGGACGCCAAACACCGCGTGGCCGTGGTTCACAATGGCGTCATCACCAATTACGCCACCCTCAAAGATCAGCTGCAAAAAACCGGTGTCGTATTTACTTCACAAACTGACACAGAAGTTATCGCGCAATTAATTGGCGTAGAACTAGATCATGGTTTCGACCTCACCACCGCCGTCAAACGCACCTTGCAGCAACTTGAAGGCACCTGGGGCTTAGCGATTCTGTCACCGCTATTGCCAGACGGCATCATCGTAGCAAAAAACGGCAGCCCAATTGTGATCGGCATTGCGGAAGACAAAGCGTTCATCGCCTCAGAGCCGGTCGCCTTTGGAACCTCAACCCGAGACTTTATCGCTCTCCAAAACGGAGAACTCGCCATTGTCAGAGTCAACCGCGAAGGCCTGGATTTAACCCGCTTAGAAAAAGCCGCGGAGGAAACTGTCGCCATTTCTCCAGACCCGTTCCCGCACTGGACGATTAAAGAAATTCTAGAACAACCAGAAGCTGTGCGCCGCACACTCAATCACGGTGCCAGACTTAAAAATGACACCGAAGTAAAATTAGGCGGCTTAGAAATTCGCAAAGCAGAACTAGCCAGCATTAAACATCTGGTCATCGTGGCGTGCGGAACGTCATATCACGCTGGCCTGTACGCCGCCCACACCATGCGGGCCTTACGCGCTTTTGACACGGTACAAGTCGTTGATGCCTCAGAACTCACACCCCAACATTTCCCCAGCAAGGACGCGAGCTTGTTAGTGATTTCTCAATCTGGAGAAACCAAAGATGTACACCGCGCGGTTATCCTGGGGCAAGATTTAGGCTTGCCCGTGTTCTCCGTCATCAATGCCGTTGGTTCTTTGATTGCTAGAAGTACTCAGTGCGGAGTGTACTTAAACGCTGGCCGTGAACGCGCCGTGGCTTCCACTAAAGCTTTTGTGACTCAAGTCACCGCCCTAGAACTCATCGCCATTTGGTTTGCCGAACAACGTGGCGGCGAACTCGCCCGACGCCGTCAGCTTATAGATGACCTCCGTCGCCTGCCGACCAATCTTGAAGCTAGCTTAAAGCTCCGCGAGCGTTGTAAAGAAGTCGCAACCACCCTACTCACCGCTGAACACATGTTCGTCCTCGGCAAAGGTTACGGTGAAGCGATTGCTAGAGAAGGCGCTCTCAAAATCAAAGAGATCACTTACCTGCACGCCGAAGGTTATCCAGGTGGCGCCTTAAAACACGGTCCATTCGCTTTAATCCAACAGGACACGCCAGTACTCTTAGTCATTTTAGATGACGAACACGCTGATCACATGCGCACCGCGACTGAAGAAGTCAGAGCCAGAGGCGCTAGAACAATCATCATCACAGATAAACCTAGCCTAGCTGAACATATCGCCCACGAAACCATCATCATCCCAAATGATGGCAGCTTAACCGGCTTATTAGCCACCGTACCGATGCAGATGATCGCCTATGAATTAGCCGTCATGAAAGGCATCAATCCAGACAAGCCCCGCAACTTAGCCAAAGCCGTGACCGTTGATTGAAGTACTTACAATGCGCTCATCTTGCGCTTGGTGGAGTAATGCATGGCTACAAATAAAACTGAAGACAACCCAAGAACCACCGCCGCAGACACGAGCGGATTGCCATCAGAATAATCAGTCACCGCGTACCGGAGCAAGTTGATATTGTGATGCAACGGATTGAAAGCGCTAATTTTATCCCAAGGTGCTGGCAGACTAGCGATTGGGTAAAATACACCGGCCAAAAAGATCATGGGCTGCATGATGAACGTGGTCATGAAGGTCAAGGATTCAAAACCCTTGGCCCACATGCCAAACACCACTCCAAGCATGCCAAACTGCAAACCGGTCAACAACATCGCGCCAATGAGAAGCAAAGGGTGAACCAAACCTAAATTCGGAATAAACCAAGCTGTAAACGCCACCGCGATCGCTACGGTTACCAAAGCTCTGGTCAAAGCCGCCAAAGCATACGCAATCCCAATCCCCCAGGGCTGAATGGGCACCAACTGTAAATCCACCACTGTCCCCGTATTCTTGCCGATAATTAAGGCAAAAGCTGGATTAGAAAAACTACTGTTCACCATGGTCATGGCCAACAGACCGGTATAAATAAACACCAAATAATCGATCTCCCCCACGGCTCTCCCCCCAGCCACAATCCCAAACACCGCTAAATACAAAGTCGTCGAGACAATCGGACTGAAGACCGTATCCATCCACAACTTACGAAAGCGCTTCACTTCCCGCGCGTACAAGGCCCACATGTAAGTCATATTATTTGGTTAATGCCAAGAAGATCGTTTCTAGAGACGCCGCCCCGCTTTTTATCGATTTTAGATTACCCGCGTAATGTGAAGTAATCGCGTGCATGTCTGACTCCAGATCCTTCAGCGGATACTCAAACTCAACACCCACGGGAGTAGCCTGCGGCAAGTGCGGCACATTGGTATCGAACAACTCAAAATGAATCGTGTTCTGGGCAAACTCAGTTTGCAACTCTTTTAAATTACCTTCCCGAATAACCTGGCCATGATCGATCAAAGTAATCTCATCACACAATTGCTCGGCCTCTTCCAAATAATGCGTCGTGAATAGAATTGTTGTACCTTCTGCGTTCAAACGGCGCACCAACTGCCAAATGCGTTGGCGCAAAGCCACGTCTACTCCAGCCGTAGGCTCATCTAAGATCAAAAACTTAGGCTTGTGTAAAATTGCCTTGGCGATCATTAACCTCCGCTTCATGCCACCGGACAAATTCCTCGCCCGCTCATCCGCTTTGTCCGTCAGGTCCAGATCGGCCAAAACCGCATCAATCCTACCGTTACGTTCCGCCGCTGGCACGCCGTACATGCCACTAAAGTAGTACAGCACTTCTCTGACCGTAAACGCCATTTCGTACGTGACCTCCTGAGGCACCACCCCCATCAATTTCTTGGCCGCCTGAGTATCTTTAGTGATATCTAAATCAAAGACTTTAATGCTACCCGTGTCCGGCACCAAAATCCCGCTAATCATGCCGATTAAAGTAGACTTACCCGCCCCGTTTGGCCCTAATAAACCATGAATTTTGCCAGGCTTTAGCTCCAAAGATACCTCTTTCAAGGCCTGCACCGCCGGACGCTTGGGTGACTTAAAAGTCTTGCTAACGCGCTCAATTTTAAGTGGGATCATACGCGCCAGACCATACTCCTTTTTTAGCCAATCGCCAAGATGCAAAAAGTGGTTTAAACGCATCATGATGCTAGAATTTAGTATACTAAGCAGACTAAGCCCACTAAAATAGTGCAGCTAATTCCTCACCTAGCCACACTCCATATGTACAAACAGCACATCAGCAAACTCGCCATCGCTGGTCTGGGTAGCCTGGTCGCCTTAGTGGTGGCCGTACCCGTCACTTATGAGATCACTAGCCGCGGTGCGCTATCCCAACGTTTCTACCCCACTCCAATGACCACTACACCTGAAATTCAGACCTTGCCAGCCACGGCTTTTGGCAATCTAACCGAGTACGCTAGCAGTAACACCACTGACGCTTCCAGTATCTCTGCTAGACAACCGGCTGGCCTAGGCGGAGGGGGCACAACTACCATGTCAGAAGACGCTAAACTGATAGCGCCCGGCACCAGCATTGTCATTGGCGAACCCTACCCGGGCAATATCGTTGAATACACCTACACGTACACCGGAACAGACCTGGATCTAAGCTCAGTGTCTGACGCCGTGTATCGTAAACGCGGCGGCTTGAACTTGGGCAATGCGGGCGCGGATTTAGCCAGAGGCACCTTTGGCCCGGTCAATTTAAACGGCTTTAGCGGACTTGAATTACAAAACTTTAGCTTAACCCAAACAGATGACAACGGTTATTCAATTTACATCGACCCCATCAACAGCAGCATCTCAATTAACGGTAACTCCGGTTTCTGGAATTACACTGACAGCGTGTATACACCCGTCAGCGCCGCGGAACTCCTCCCAGAAGAACAGCTCATCTCCATTGCCGGCAAGTTCTTAAACTCTCACAACATTTCGACCACCGACTTTGGCGATCCAGTGGTAGATCAGCGCGGCCTAGCCTACGCCCTCAGCCAACCCGTAGACTTGCGCTATCTCCCAGAAGTCATGAACGTCACCTACCCGATCTTGATTGAAGGTCAGCCGACTTTCACAAGTGATGGTTCAGCTTATGGCCTGTACGTGAGTGTAAATATTCGCACACAAACCGTCACCAATGTGTCTATCAACATCGCGAGCGCGTATGACAAATCCAGCTACGAACTGGAGCGTGATCCAGCGACTATTCTCAAGTACGCTGCGCAAGGTGGCCTGTATGACTACGCTTCTGAAGGCGTAACTGAAACGGTCAACATTGAACTGGGTACGCCAGAAGTAATCTTAATTAATTACTACACTTACCAAAATAACGTCAGCGAATCACTCTTCATTCCAGCCCTCAGTTTCCCGATTACCAAAAATTCAGACACCTATCCCGTCTACTCCGAGCAAGTTGTCATTCCACTCGTTAAGAGCATCATTGAAGAAGCCAATCAAACCCCAATCTATCGCATCCTCTAAGCAAAAATAAAACGCGCGTGGTTAAACGCGCGAGTGTCAGACAGCAGGCCCTACGCGGCCTGCTGTTGTGTTATAAGTTCAGCCAAGCTCAACAGCAGGCCGCCTGGCCTCACACATGGACTCGGCTTGACGAGCTCAAGAGTCGCTGGAGGGTCATCTCTAATCTCAACACGCAATGTACATGTGACCTCGTAGCTACGACGTTGCCACCACTGGCTGCACGGCAAGCCACGGTAAGTGCCAACAAGTACGTACCAAGGCTCTCCACCTGAACCGTAAGCGGGGTTACTCACCTCCTCGATCTCGTAACACCCTGGTCCAAGTGTGAAGACCCTAGCTGGTGACTGCCAGAGCTCAGTCAAAGCCAGGGCACGATCAGCACCGGTTAAACCCGGGACATGCGAAAAGTCCAATAACTGACAATCCGCATATACAACCAGACACAACATCAAGCCTCCAATTTTTAGGCCACTGACAAGCTTAAATTATCACAGCCCACAGGTCAAGCAGCGTGCCGGCGTTTAGACGCACCAAAAAAAGTTTGCTTGGCGTAAAACATGATAAACAAAATCACCCCTAAAACCACTGGGAACAGTAAGGTCGCTACACGAATAATAATCACCACAGCCAAGGCCACTGACAGCTCAATCCCCAAGACGTGCAAAACCCCGCTCATGCCACCCTCTGTCACGCCGAGTCCTGCTGGAATCAAAGTGAATAAACCTTGCAAGATCGCGCCGCAGGCATAGACCAAAGTCGCTTGAAAAAAGTTCAGAGGTAAATCAAAAGCTGTGGTCGCAATCAGCACCAGCAACCCGCCCATCAGCTGTGCTACTAGCGCTAGTATAATCGCCGCAAACACGTGACGATCAAAACCGCCCTCTTGCAACAGCGTGAAATTGTGTCGCAAATGTTCTCGCGCTGATTTGATACGCTCGGCATACTGACCAACGCCCGGTATTGTTACAAAGAGTCTAAGGGCAAAATTAAACGCTCTACGGTACAACAATATCCACACCATCAAGACTAAACCGATCACCGCGATCACGGACGGCACGAACAGCTCAGGATAATAAGCGCTAGCTGCAAACACAATCACGGCCGCAGCCGCAATTTCATACACCGCCTGCCCCAAGACTGGACTCACCGCCTTACCCAAGGACGCCCCCGTCTCCTGTTTGAGCAAACCAACCCGAATAGTTTCACCGGCCGGGATAGGGGTCGCGGCCTGACTAGCCAAAAATAAACGTAAGCTATGCCTGAAATTAATTTCAATCCCGGCGTGCCTCACCAAAACATGAAAGCGTGCTCCTTTCAGCACGCTCACCAAAAAAGATGCCGTCAACAAGATCGCTAAATAGGATAATGGAAAATCAGCCACCGTATCTACAACCTCATCAAACTTAAACGACCCCGCCAAAATAAACACGATCACCGCAAACAAACCTAAGCCAAAAATCAACCTGAAGATCGTCGATTGCCACAAACTTCCACCGGACATGTAAAATATGAGTGACTAAAAACTTACCCTAAGTATAAACCATTATTTAGGGTCAGCAGCTCTAGAGTGACTCTTCATCAAACTGCTCCAAATTACCTTCTAAGTACAAACCGTCTTCAGTGATCTTAAACTGATTAACTTGCGTGCCGTCTAAGTCAGCTAAATATTCAGTCAACCGCTGAGATAAATCAGCGCTCAAATCAGTTAAGCTAGCTTTTGGTACTTCAATCCCTGCCAATTTGAAGGACTCGAGTGCAAGTGTCACTGTGTCATCATGTCCAGCAGCTGCAAACCGCACATACACACTCGGTCGGGCTGGAAGCCATTTAATCATCTGCTCAAATTCAGGATCAAAGGTACCAGTATCGCCGAGCTCCACCATCAAATCTGCCAAATCGTCCCGGTTAATCGCGCCTGAAAGCTCCACTGTACCTTCTGGATCTGTCATGACCTGGACTTCATCCACCACACATACTGAAGCCGTACAACCATTTACGAGTGCGGTTAACTCAGCATCGGACAAAGTCGTTTTAACAATCTGTGAATCTAAAGCCGCATCTAATTTTGTCCTAGCACTAATGTAATCCTCATCCGCATAACTCACACCCAAATCCTTAACTCCCCCTACCCCAACTACTTTAGCTAGCTTAGGCCAGTAACCAACGTTTAGCGCCAAGACAAAGAGTCCCAGGCCCAACAAAATTGCCATGGCCACAATTACCAACAGCACCTTCTTAAAAACAGACATAAGGCGGAAGACGTAGACAGTTAATTAACTTCTGAGTACGTCGATATCTTCCTGTAGCTTAAGCCATTTCTTCTCAATTTTCAAGAGCTCTTCATCGATCTCGATTAACCGACGCGACTTCTCCGTGGCGTAATCTGTAGGATTCTCAAAAAAGTATGCCAAAATCGCACTCTTGTCTTTATCTAACTGAGCAATCTCGGCATTCAACTTGACTTGCAAACGCTGTTTCTCTTTTAACTGCAAACGTTGCTCGGCTCTAAGTTTGGCGTGTTCAGCCTTATCCGCCTCATCACCCTCAACGTCATCCGGCTCAATGTCATGCGCCAAATCATTGACGTACTCCTCGTAAGTGCCAATGTAATGCCGGAGGTTACCGTTTCTGATTTCATAAATATCTTCCGCCAAAGCATTCACAAACGTACGGGCATGGGACACAAAAATCACCGTTCCCCCGTACTCTTTCAGTGCCAGCGCTAAAGCCTCGGCCGTTTCCACATCCAAATGGTTAGTCGGTTCGTCTAACAACAAGACATTGTGATTACCCAGTAAGATGCCTGCCAAGCACAACCTTGCCCGCTCACCACCAGACAAAACGCTGGTAGTTTTTTCTAAATCATCGTTTCTAAACAGGAAGTTACCGGCCATCATTAAAATTCGCTCACCCGGGGTTAACACCGGCGCCATGCGCGTCAAATAACCGAGCACAGTTTCCCCTGGCTCTAGGTTGGCATCAGTTTTTTGATCGTAATACCCAATACTCGCGTTGTGCCACCATTTCACCGTGCCGGACAACGGTGCTAATTTTCCAGCTAAGGTTTTTAACAAAGTCGATTTTCCTCTGCCGTTCTCACCCGCAATGACCACCTTAACGCCACGTCTAAATTCTAAAGAAATCTCGGAAGCGATGACCTTATCCGGATAACCAATCGTCAGCCTGTCCACCCTCACCGCCGTACCATCAATAAAGTGTGGCGTAGGAATCACAATTTTCGCCGTCGACAAATCCGCCTTCAGACTGGAAACTTGCGTACGCAATTTAGCGATATGTTTAATCTTGCTCTGTGCCCGCGTGGCTTGACTGGCCTTGAACCTAAACCGGTCCACAAACTTCTGGTGATGCGCCATCTCCTTAGCTAAGCGTTTGTTTGTTCGCAACTTAAATTGCAGCTGATCTTCTTTCCAGGCAAAATATTCCTCAACCGGCCCGTTGTAATCGGTCAGTTCCCCTTGGTCGATCTCAAAGGTATGCGTGCAAGTATTCTGCAAAAACTCCCGGTCATGCGCGGTCATGATAAAACTCCCCGGGTAATCTGCTAAAAATCTTTCCAGCAGAATCAAGGTCGACAAATCTAGATAGTTAACCGGCTCGTCTAGCAAAAGTAAGTTGGGATCTTGCAATAACATCGCCACGATCTTCACGCGCATTTGGTAACCACCAGACAAAGCACTCGGCGGCTTAGCCAGCTCAGCATTACCCAGCCCAAAACGAGCAGCCAGTTTCCTGATCTCCCAGAGCTGCTTACCGCCGCGTACTTCCAAAAACTCCGCCGTGGTGACATCACTCGGCAAATGTTCGTGCTGCGCCACCATGCCTAACCTAGTCCAGGGCAACGGCGCAACCTGTCCCGCATCTGCCTCCTCTAACCCCATCAAGATATTTAACAACGTCGACTTCCCCGCTCCGTTCCTACCCACGAGCGCCACCTTCTCCCCTTCTGAAACCACAAAAGACAGCTCATCAAACACGACCTGTTTCCCGTAACTCTTCCGCAAATTTTTTACCTCAAACAATGGTTTCGACACGTGCGCCACAATAACCGAAATCCAGCTGTAGTACAAGCTAAGACTCTTGATTCTCGCAATACAAAAACACCCGGCCGAGGCCGAGTGTTTTTGGTGTGCCTGAGTTAGGCGATGCGCTGTACGTTTACAGCGCGAGGACCCTTGTCAGACTCTTCGGTTTCGAAAGAAACCTTGTCACCTTCGCGAAGATCGTCGAACATAACGTCAACGAGTGCAGAAGTGTGGAAGAATACATCCTTTGCGCCTGCCTCATCTGGGGTGATGAAACCAAAACCCTTATCAGTCAAACGCTTGATTGTACCTGTCATCATATCGATAGCGATAAATATTAACCGCAATAACGCTTACTGCGGGAAATACTCTTCATCTCCACGTAGTGCTGTTTTGCAGGAATACTATACACTATTTCCAAAAAAAAGTAAAGTACCTTATACCTATGCGCCTTCCAACCCGTAAATCTGAGACCGAACGCCTCCAAAATCAGGTGGTTGATAATCATTTAACCCCAGCAAAAATCGCTAAAATGAGAGAAGAATTGACTGATTTGGTCAAATCTAAGCGTGGGCCAGCCGCGGAAGAAGTGGCTAGAACCTCCCAAATGGGCGACTTATCAGAAAATGCTGCCTACCAATTTGCCAAACAAAACTTAAGGCGGATAAACAGCCGAATTTTGATCCTGCAAGAGCGCCTCAACCAAGCTATCCCCATCGATCTCGGACCGACTGACGGCAAAATCCGGATCGGTTCCACCGTGATGCTTGAGACCAACGGACAAACTATCACTTATGAAATCGTGGGCTCAGTAGAAAGCAACCCCGCCCGCGGTAGAATTTCTTACAGCTCCCCGCTCGGCACTTTACTCATCGGCAAATCTCTACACGACACCATCACCCTCACCACCCCTCACGCCAACACCACTTACAAAATCACAAACATCGCCTAAATAAAAACTAACAACGAATCTAAATTTCTTTGCGCAGACGGAACAAGAACTCGTGGTCGGGATTCCACTGCTCGTCCGGCCTCGCCCAGCTGTCGTTCAGCCACGAACCATCACCGCGGCGTCCAACGCTGAAAACGAACGGGTACCCGTTCTGGCCGATGATTGGTTTCATGCCAACGGCTATATACTCACCGACAGGCTGATCCTTATAGATTAACCGGTAGCGAGGGCCGACCTCAGCAGGACAGAGCTCAAGACCCAACTCTCCGATACGGGCATAAATCTGATCTGTGGTTGGACGACTAAACAAACCAAGGTCACGCACTTTCAGCCTGATAAGCTCAACAATTTCTGACTCTTGGCGTTTCATGAACTCGGGACTGTTCATCATGAAATCAGCATAATCACCGATTTTCACACCACTCTCCGTAAGCAGGTCTCTTAGTTCCTCACTCGTCTTATCTCCAATCTCTATGTGCTCGCGACGGATTTTACCTTCAGGGAAAGAGGTATAGATATGTTCAATGTGCTCGGGGAGTTTATCAAAAATACCGGCTTCAAGTGGACCCACATAAGCCCAAGTGTATTCATCTATTTCTGCCACGTTCCTCGCAATTTGCTCCTTTGGACAATCAAAAATGATAGGCATATCCTCATCAGGATTGCGTTCATTGCGTAGCTCGAAAACACGAGGGTCTTTCTCGTACCCGAAGCCCTTGATAGGAGCGTTGATTTCGTAGAGGAAAAGGAGGTCTTGTTTTTTAAGTGTGGGATTGAGGCGTTCAGTAATATCACCTTGATTGTCGCGAATGAACATCTTCTCATCGAGTTCGGTGAGCCTGCGCATGTCTTGACTCTTCTTGCGGTAGGCATCAGCTTCAGGACCGAACTCGTTGAGCTTAATATCAAGCACTTCTTGCATTACAGGCTCCACCCCTTGACTTGGAAGCGTGCCGCGCACTTCGCCAATATAGTCGGTACCAACCATACGGATAGCGAGGCGTGGCTGAGCGGGAGTACCACTAGCATCATTCGTATAATAAACGTGAAAATCACCACTCTCTATCTGAGCTGCTGCCGTTGAGCGTCCAGCCGTACACCAACCCGTACCTTTGCCTTCCAGAGATGTGAATAAGGTCTCAGCCGCTTCACCATCTCCCTGCTCATACTTGACCCATTGACCTAAGGTATTCTCTCGATTTTCAAGAGAAGCAGCTAGTGACTCCTGAATAAACTCGGCATAAAGTGCAGGAAACTGCTTTGAGAAAACCTCACGAACATCCTCGTCCTTGAGACTCTGATTATCCTTTTTAACTTGCTCATAAACGTCAGCAATGCGTGCTAGTGGTTCTCGGTAAATATCCGGGAAAGGTGCCACGGTGCTCTTTGTGCGTTTTTTGAACTCACCGCGTTCTTTATCAAACTGGGAGAGCTTGGTAATGTTTTGCCAAATAAATAACTTGAACCAAGGTGGATACATGGCATCATTTGATGACAGATAATCTATCCAGGCATCCAAAGAATGCCGTTGGTCCGTAATCGCGACATCTTTCATCTGTTCACGAACGTTATCAGGTATTTCCTCAACCGCCTGACCACGTTCTCGTGCAATACGTTGTTGGAGCTCAAAATAGCTTTCGGGAAAGTTTTCCTTCTTAGTCAGTAGAGCAGCGTAAATATTTGGCCGGAACATCTCAAGGTTACGTTCACGGATGCGCTCGTCAGGATTCAAGAATACATTTTCAAGCCTACCCACATATGCCTCAATACGTTCCTTTGGATCATTAGGAATCTTCTCATCCGTACGCTGCTCTTGGCGCTGTACTGCCCGCTGTACCTCAGGAGAGGTCTGGAGTCCGGAATTCTTGAGGTGCAGGGGATGTTTTTCCATAGCTATACAGAAGGAATTACAAAAAAGAAACTTTATCGTAGTTTACTCCAAGCCCTACGTATTCAAAATCACGTTATCCCCTACGGGCCTAAACTAAAATCACCCGGGATAACCCGGGTGATTTTTTGTTTAGCGCTCGAATCTTGGCGCTGGTGGATGTGGCAGATCTAATTCTTCTATAATCGCGCGGGCACCCTCTTCATCACCACTTTGGTGCAGCTTCTTAGCCTGATCGAGTAAATCTTGTTGTTCATCAGTTAACTCACGTTGCCAGTGTCCGGTGCCCTGATTGAAACCACGTTTCATCTCCTGACCACCAACCATAGGCAAGCGCACACCGACCTCGTCTAAAATAGCCCTGGCTCCTTCCATGTCCCCAGCCTCCATCAAGGTGTGAGCCTCAACTAAGCGAGAGAAATTCTCTGGAGTCAATTCATCTGCAAACGGCGCTTCAGCTGTTAACTCCGCAAAGGCTGAATAGTCGGCGGCGTCTAAGGCGGCTTGTATGGCCTCTTGCTTCTCTGGGTCTAAACGTAAACGTTTGCCGTGCTTAAGATTGGGCAAACCAGCCTCAGCTGCAAAAGCTTTAGCCTCTTCAATTTTACCGTCATGCATGAGCTCTTTCAAAGTCTCATACGAAGCCTGCTGCTCCTCTGTCAAACCCTCCCCCGCTAATCCGTGTGCGTAGGCAGTCCCCGCGCCACCAACTCCAAGTAAAATCGCTAGAGCCGGCAGGGCCAATAAAGTCTTTTTCATAGCTTACCAATGTTTAAGCTGATCAAAACGGTCGTAAGGTTGTACGCCCTTACACTCAGTATTACGCAGCTCCATAAAGTTTCTTTCAATCGGCTGTCTAGCCAAGGCTGGGCTAATGCCTGGCGGCAACACTGGCAAGACCACACACGCCACAAACGGGGCTGACTCTTTAGGTACACCAATGACCCGCACCCGAACTTTTTCGACCTCCAACAACCGCCATTCACCCTCTGACAATAAGTGACCGTCAATCACTAACTCAGATGCATCTGGTGCTGTCAGGATAAAGATCATTTGTGTCTGTTCCAGGGCAGCCACTTCTCCAATCAACAGTCCTTGACTCGGCTTAAACCATTCCAGTTCCTGCTTTTTAGAGATCGAAGAATATAACGGAATATGTTTACCGACCTGCTCATCCACAAATTTACCCAAACCCGCCGCCGTCAATAAACCTGCCAACAGCACCGTCACGCCCAGATTCAAAACGATTAGTCCTAAAAACGAATATTTATACCCCTTAGGCGTATGCCGCAAATTCACATACGCAATCACACACATGAGGCCAAACAATACCAACCACACGTACGGCATGACGTCCGTGGCGTAATCTAGAAATGAATCATGAGTCACCAAGTACCAGCGCCAACTGCTACTTTGAATCACAAACACGGTGGCCGATAACGCGAAAGCGCCAATCAAGGCCGAGAGAAACCATAAGCTCCAAAAACCCAAATCATGCAAAATAAACCAGACCCGACTCTTAGTCTGGATTTTTTCTGACTCGATTCTTTGCATCACGTTGGCTACAAAGTCGATTTTTGATTCAGATGTTGACTTATCGTTTGTCATACAAGTCCTTGAGTTGCTTCTTGGCTCTATGCAAGTACACCGCTACTGACCCCATAGGTATCCGCAACACGTCAGAGATCTCCTGGTACTCTAGCTGTTCAAAGTAGCGCAGCACCAGGACATCTCTGTAAAGTGGCTTCAACTTTTTAAGCACCTCATTCAAGCGCTCCGTATCTAGCTGCAGATCCGCTGCCCGCTCCACGTCATCCTCGCCGTAGACTCTGGCCAAGATCTCCTCCCCGTCTTGGTGCAGATTCCCCTCTGGTCGCACTTTCTGCTTACGATAATAACTGATTACCACATTATGGGTAATCCGATATATCCAGGCCGAAAAAGACAAGCTTCTATCAAAGCCTGCTAAGTTTTGATAAACATTAATAAAAACCTCCTGCAACAAGTCCTCACTCGCATCTTTGCCACCAATTCTAAAAATATATCTCATGAGCTTGTGCTGATACCTCTCAACCAAGCCACGAAATGCTTCTTTGTGCTTAAGTGCCTGTAACACCAAATCCTCATCCGTCAAACCGGAATCCATAGGCACTTAGTATTACGCCTCAAATCCCACTTTCTTACAACCTAAACTTCAATAATGCTTGCTCAGCGTAATGTCTAATACTGGGCAAAATCGCAAATTGTGGGTCGGCTAACTCTGCCAATGTAAACCAACGAATCGCATTATGTTCATCCGCCGCAAGCGTTACTGCTTGCGTCTTACTCTTACAAAAATACACAAAGCCAACATGCCTATGAGCTTCATTCACTTGGTGAATATCAACAAATTGAGGTCGATACAAAAATTTAACATCTGACCCTTCAACTTGAGCCTTATCTGCTACAACCTCAATCTCCAAGCCACATTCCTCCCGCACCTCTCTAAGTAAAGCTTGGTCAGGATCTTCGTCCAGCTCAATATGCCCGCCAACGGGCATCCAAGTGTGTAATTTCTTGTGGTCGACGAGTAAAACCTTGTCATCACACACGATCACAGCGTTAACGCAGAAATCGATCAAATCATGGATATGAGGCATAGGCTAACTTTGTAACACAAAAAAATCAGCTACTACACCTTCTATCCCCAGTCTCATTAATTACTTCAAATACTTACCCAAATCCAACTCTTGCGGGAAATTAATCTGACTCACAAAGTCTGGGACGTGACTAACCACGATCATTGTACCTTCGTACTTCTCAAGCGCCTTGGCGATAACCGGCAAATGACGGAAGTTAATGTGGTTAGTCGGCTCATCCAAAATCAGCAAGCCCGGCTTCTGCAAGACGAATCTAGCAAAACACAACAAACCTTTTTGACCTTCAGACAAAGCTCCCACCCGGGTCGCCAAGGCATCGCCATTCAATAAGAAATGGGCACCTACGGCTCTAATAACTTGGTTATCCGGCACCGACATCATCTCAGCTAATGAGTCATAGGCTGACTTCTGGAAATCTAAACCGGAAAAATCCTGGCGGTAATAACCAACGGACACGTTTTTAGCGATCGCTGCGCCTTCGTCTTTACCCTCAGCCAAGGAGCGCAAAAAGGTACTCTTACCAATACCGTTTGGTCCGGAGATCAACAACCGCTGACCTTTACGTAAAAAGATCTTAGCCTCAACTCTTTCTGCCTCATGATTTTTCACGATCTTGAAGGAGTTGATAGTGACCACATTGTCATGCCACGGCTGCGCTGGAATTTCAAAATCACGAATTGTCCGGTCATCCCGGCGCACTTCAACCATGTTTTCTTCAGCGTCTTCTACCTGATCGCGGAGCTTGCTAGCCAACTTACGCATCTTACCGCCCTTGTGGGCAAAGAAGTTGATCTTGTCCTTTCTATCCTGAATCTCTTTCAACAACCGGGCATTCTTCATGCGATCACGCTCTAAACGCGCCGTAATTTCTTCTACTACGTCAAAATAGTTACCGTCATACTTATCGACCTTGCCGGTGTAAACATCCAAGTGCAACACACCCTCAGTAAAAGTATTCAAGAAATCGGCGTCGTGAGAAATCACCAAGACAGTTTTTGGATACATGATCAAAAAACCAGTCAGGTGCGCAATGCCATCAGCATCCAGGTTGTTAGTCGGCTCATCTAAAAGCAAAATGTCTGGCTCCTGGATCAAGGCATAGGCCAACAATAATCTCGCCTGTTGCCCACCAGAAAAATCCTCGATCTTCTTGTCTAAAACAGTTTGCAAATTCACCGTCTCTAACACGTCAGTAATCAGCTTAGGCAAATCATGACGGGTCTCCTCAAAAGCGGTCGCGAAAAACTCAGCAATAGTCCTAGTCTTGTGCTCCGGCGCCATAACCTGAGTGGCAATAGCAATTCTAGACCCGGCCTTAACGTGAATCTGACCACGGTCAGGTTTTAAAGCGCCCGTCAGCAACTTCAGAATGGTGCTTTTTCCAGCACCGTTCTGACCCATGATCGTCATTTTAGTGTCTTCCCGGACAGAAAAATCAGCCGCGTCCAAGACGAGATTTTCAGCATCGTAGCCAAAGGATACCTGCTCAAATCGAATAATGACATCACCTTGATCCATAATGGCCAGTAGTCTAGCCTAATTGGGATAATTAAGCAATGACACGGATTAGAGATTAAAAAGGAAGGATGAAAGATTAAAGCTAGTGATTCACTGGAATGAATAAGCGCGCTAAACGAATGACGTCGTAACTATGCTCACCCTTGAAATGCTCATGAACTGGTTTCAGCAATTGAGTGTCCAACTGCTTGAATTTAGCCTGAATCAATTTCACATCATCCTCTTTGCCGGCGATCAAATGCCCCAACTTGTCTAACGGTAAAACTTTGAGATCACGCAACTCTTCCAAGTGCTCAAAAATCGTGAACTCAGTCCTACTCCTCTCATTCGCAGCTTCGGCGATCGTCATACCACCGACTACGAGCGCTAAAGTCTGCTCGTAACGCTTCGCTTTTTTCTGGACGGCTTTTGGCCTGCCCACAAAGCCTCCCCCACTTAACGACCCACCACGCGTCACAATAAACTCCTCATGCGCCTTTTTTAAATGCTCCTCCGTTAAAGCCGCCAAAGTATCACGCGCCTCTAGTGACCGCTGCCTGAACGTTTCATCCTGTGCTAACACGGTAGGATCCACTTCTAACGCCCGTTGGTTCAAACCTTTTAAATGCAACCCGCTCAAAGACCGCACCCGCGACAACGCTACATAACCCTGGCCATAGGCAAAAGCACTAGACAGGTCGATCAACGCCGCGTCCAAGGACATACCCTGACTCTTGTGCACCGTCATCGCCCAAGCTAAGCGCAGCGGAATCTGCACAATCGCCGCTACGCTCTTACCCTCAGCTTCAATCTTCCATTCCGTAGTGGCAGCCTCAACTTGCCGGCCAGAGCGTAACTTCACTATCGGGTAACCGTTCTCTTTGGAAAAAGCACTCACCTCTCCGGTTGTGCCATTCACATAACTCCCGTCTGAACTGTTCTTAGTAAACATGACTCTGGCCCCAAGTTTTAACTCTAACAATTCCGGAGACAAACAGCCGCGCTTAAGCTGATCAATAAGTGGTGGTGCCCCGTACGCATGCATTCTGTAAGTCCTAGGGTCAGTATCTAACTGCGCTAAAGCCTGTGTATTCATGCGGTCCACGTCTACATTGTGCGAATATAATTTGGTCATCTCAGAGAAACTGTCATCTACAAACGTGGCCTGGCGACTACTCAATAAGGCCTTGTGATCGTCATTAATGGTGCCCCGGCGCAAGGCAGATAAAATCTCCAAAAACGTTTCGTCCTCCTGACGATGCTGTTCTGACAAATAACAGATCACCGGATCAGCCGCCAACCAAGCCGCGGATGAAAAAGCAAATTGTGGCGTTGGGTCACCAGACCGACTGACAGGTGGCAACTGGAAAAAGTCACCCACGAAAATTATCTGCATGCCACCGAACGGTTCTTCATTTTGCTTAATGACCTTGCACACAGCATCGACCAAATTCAAAGTCTGACCTTCGAACATCGAGATCTCATCAATGATCAAAACTTGCGTGGCCTTGATGCGCTTAGCCAATCGATCCTTATTCGCCAATTCCTTAAGCTCCCCCGCGTTCATGGATTTACTAATCCCAATCCCACTCCAGGAATGCAGAGTCATACCACCAATGTGAGTCGCGGCAATGCCGGTGGAGGCGGTGATAGCCGGATCGATCGCGCTCGAACGCAAAAAATTCACGTACTGCCGAATGGTGTAAGATTTTCCAGCTCCAGGTTCACCCGTTAGGAAAATATTTACCCCCGTTTTTAAAATCGCCAAAGCTTCTAACTGAGTCATACCGCGCTCAGTGTAACCGAGCTCATGATAATATGCGAACATTATGTCCCGATGGTTTGTGTATATCCTCAGATGTCGCAATGGTAGCCTGTACACGGGCCTCACCAACGATCTTGAAAAGCGCGTCAATAAACATAATGCCGGTACCGGCGCCAAATACACTCGTGCCTTCAGACCCGTCAATTTGGTCTATTTTGAAGAGCTTAAAACTGCTCAACAAGCCCGCAAAAGAGAGGCGGCTATCAAAAAACTCCGTAAAGCAGACAAGGAAGTACTGATACTCACGGCCTAAATTCCGCTTTACAAAGCCATAAAACTCAGGCATGATCTTGGCCACTATGGCCTCTCAAATAAATGACGAATACGCAATTACCATTGAAAACTTAACTAAATCATATAAGAACATAAAAGTTCTAGATGGTTTGAATCTTAAAGTTAAGCGCGGCACCATGCTGGCCCTACTGGGCCCTAACGGTGCCGGCAAGACGACTACGGTCAGAATTTTAAGTACTTTACTCAAGCCCGATAGCGGTACTGTGCGCGTCAACGGCTATGACGTGGTTACTCAAGGTCATGAAGTCCGTTCCAACATTGGTCTCACTGGCCAATACGCCGCCGTAGATGAATTTCTGACTGGTTACGAAAACTTGGTCATGATGGGCAGACTTTATCACTTGTCACCAGCTAACTCCGTTAAACGTGCACATGAACTCCTGGAGCAATTTGATTTGGTAGAGGCGGCTAACAGATCCACCAAAACATACTCCGGCGGTATGCGTCGACGTTTAGATCTGGCTGCCAGTCTGATTGCGACCCCTCAAGTTCTGTACTTAGATGAACCCACCACCGGTCTTGATCCACGTAGCCGCCTAGCCATGTGGGCTGTGATCAAGAAACTCGTGGAAGCCGATGTGACCATTCTCTTGACCACGCAATATCTTGATGAAGCCGATCAACTAGCTGACAGTATCGCAGTCCTTGATGGCGGTAAAATCATTGCAGAGGGCACGGCTGATGAGCTTAAAGACAAGGTCGGTAAAGAAAGACTCGTCCTGACCATCAAAGGCGATTTCGAAAAAGCGGTCGCCGGGATTGGGAATGAGTCGACTCTGACCGATGCTACGGCTAGAACTATCAGCATTGCGCTAGATGGCGGCGTCACTGACGTGAAACAAATTCTAGACAAACTCCAAGCTCTAAACATTGAGATTGAAAATTTGTCCATGCAGAAACCCACCCTAGACGATGTTTTCATGCAGCTCACCGGACACCACGCTGAGGCTAAAGTTGAAGTAGATCCTAAATAATATGTCTGAATATATTGCTGGCTCCATGCAGCCTCAACACCGTTCGCGCGCCTACTGGATGCTAAGTGACACTTACGTCCTCACCGTCCGCAGCTTAAAACATATCTTCAAAAATCCTGAGCAATTAATTGGCTTGTGCGTCCAGCCAGTCATGTTCATGTTGCTGTTCCGTTACGTGTTTGGTGGCGCCATTGAAACCGGCACCAGCTACGTCAACTTCTTAACCGCCGGAATTTTAGTTCAGATGGCCGCTTTCGGCTCACTCACCACCTCCCTCTCCGTCGCTACTGACATGAAACGTGGTCTGATCGATAGACTCAAATCATTACCGATTGCGAGCTGGGGCTTAATGGTCGGTCACGTGATTGCGGATCTTGGTCGCAACTTCCTGTCTTCCATCATCTTGCTAACAGTCGCAGTGATTGTTGGCTTTAGGCCAAGTGCAAGCGTAACTGACTGGTTATTAATTGCCGGCATCATGCTGCTCTTTACTCTAGCGATCTCTTGGGTCTCGGCCATTCTTGGCTTAGTAGCTAAAAGTGTGGAAGCCGTGCAGTGGATGGGTTTCTTGTTGATCTTCCCCCTCACCTTTGCCAGTGCCGCCTTTGCTCCGACTGAAAGCATGGCGCCAGTGCTGAAAATCTTTGCAGAAAATCAACCGGTCACCCATGTCATTGAAGCTATCCGCGCCCTCATGCTCGGTCAACCAGTCGGGAATCACGCTCTGTTAGCTAGCATGTGGTGCTTAGGCATCATAGCCATCACCGTGCCGTTGGCGGCAAGTTTATTCCGCAAATATTCTGGTCGCTAATTAGTGACTCTCCACAGTGAATTTAAGCCGGCCCAAAACCTGACCACGACTATTCTGCACCGTAACGCGCCATTGGCCCGGCGCTAAACCGGTCTTAGTCGTATAACCACGATACCCCTGCTGGCGACCACCGTGCGCACTAAAATGTAAAAGATTCCTGTCGACCCACTTGTCAGAGAGTGGGTCTTTGTATTCCCACAAATGATAAATTTCTGTGCTCAAATCAGCCGGTACAAAAATCGCAGTGTAAGCGTAAATACTCTCGTTCAAATTCGCGTAGATTTTTTGCCCAGGAATTAAGCGTTGGAAAAAGTTCTCGTCATCACCAGTCAAAATGTACTCCCCGGCTTGGCGTTGAATATTGTGATAAATGCCCGCCTCAGTAATAGACAGTGGCAACGGTGGAATCAACTTAAACACATACAACGCACTCATGAGAGCAAACACGCTCATGATGGAAGCAAATAAACTCGAACGCAGTGGTCTGATCTTAGATGAAAAGTGCGCCAAAAATAGAGCCAACAACAAAGTCACTAATGTGCTCATGACGCCGGCCAAAATAAAGGTCCAACCACTCAATGAACGCAGGACAAAAGGTAATAAAACAGAAAAGTAAGACAACAAGGCGAAATTGTAAACGCCCAACTGCACCGTGGGCTTGAGATAAATGCGTCTAAAGATTTCGCTGGAAACCATGACACCAGTAGTCAAAGCAAACAACGGCCAGCTCACAGAAAACGATCCACTAAACCAGTAAAATAACAACGCCGAGCTGAGCAGCGCACCCATAGCAATCTGCGTGGCAAAACTCGCTAGAAAGCGTAGATAGTTTAAAATTACAGACTTGGGTGGCTTAGGCCTATCATCATACAAGTGGATATACGCGATCATGAGAATGATACCGACCGCATACACAAACAGGAGTCGCAAGGTGGTATTAATCTGCAGCGTGCGGAAAGTGATAATGTCAAAAACAAAACCCACCACCAAAAAACCTGGGATAAACAAACGCTCGTATTTGGTGTAAATGGCTCGCAAGCGCTTATCCAGCCCAAGACGATCCCAATGACGTTTTAGCATGCCGCTATCATACCAAAAACTTTGGCCACACGATGTACCAACTCTTAAGCCTCAACTTCAGCCGCCAAATTCTTCAAACCAGCTTCGAAATCTTTAGCAATGAGTTTATCCATATTGATAAACATCCCTATGAATCTAGCGATCATTGGCTGCTGTCCTGACATGGTCCAAGTTACTTTGGTGGTCTCCCCCAGACTCTCTAACATAAACAGCGCATCATTCTCAGCCTTCATTGGCTTAGTGAATGACAACTTGATATTAATTTTAATGGGGCTAGCTGACTCCACGATTTCCATTTTGCCTACACCAGACTTCTTGCCAGACCAAGCGTATTTAGCCCCAACACCACTTTGAGAACCAGAAAATTCCTTACTCATGTTTAGATCTTTCTTTTCGTACGGCGACCACTTAACCCACTCCTTAAAATCATTAATCAACGGGAAAATTTTATCAGCCGGAGCTTTGATCTCCAAAGAACGAGAGTATAAGAAATTAGCTGGTTTGCACATAAGCTCTTAGTTAATGGGTTAGTTAGTCTAAGTCTAGGTCGATTACGGCTTTTAGTAAACAGGGCGCCCGTCGCTAAATGAAGATTAGAGAAAAAGAAAAGACACCCGGAGGAGAATACTGCCCACTGTTTGGGCTAGTATTTTCTGGGTGTCTTAGAGACGTCGGTTCAACCAGTGTCTTCACCATTTCGCGGACGGGAGCCAAGGACCAAAGGTCCAAGACTCCCGAGCGCAAAGCTTCCTAGTACCGAGTGCCCTACTCCAGAAAGACGGGAACGGCCAGATAGATGCGGCTGTCGTCGTGCCAGAGTCCGTACAGCCCCACCCGGCGATCGTGCTGGTAGAAGTTGACGCAGAGCACGCGCCGCCACGGCCCGTAGTCGGGCCCAGTGCACTCGAGACCGGGGACGAACCAGCCGAACCGCTTCACGTAGTCCGTCGCCTTCACCCGAGTGGGGTGCTGAGCGGCGACGAAGACGAGGACGGTACCGGGGGACGCCTCGGGGCTCCGCACGTCGATCGGCTTCTTGTCGACGTTCGCGTTGAGCTTGATCCGACGCCAGCGTAGGGTCATCGGCTTGAAGGCCACGGAACCCTGCAGAAGACGGAGTTTATCCGGGTCGGTACTGAGATCTTTCCAGCGCCAGCCGCCGTTTTCCTGTCCTTCGGCCGCCCACTCGTAGGCGAACTCGATAGTGGACTTGAGGTCGCCAAGCATCACATCAAGCGCGACCACGACCTCGATGTCCTCAGTGAAGTCGAACGGGGTCTCGGAACCGATCCAGGTGAACTGGTCAACCATGAAGCCCTTCTCGACGAGACGCTTGAGGGTGGCCTCAAGGACGTCGTCAGCGCGGTTGAACACGCCGTGGATGAGCTTGGTGATCTGTTGGTTTGAATTCAAAGCGACCTCCCGTTGACAATAGCCAACTGAGTAATTTAGCAAAAAAATACTTAAAAGTCAAGGCACGGCGTTCACGAACGCCGTGCCAAGGTTGGGGTCCAGAAATAACTAAAATTTATTCTAAATAGCTCTCAAATCGCACAAAATGGCAGGTATAGCCACCAGGATCTTTTTGTAAGTAATCTTGGTGATAAGTCTCGGCTGGATAGAATTGCGTCAACGGCTCCAAGCTAGTTGCCACCGGCTTCGGCCAACGCCCAGATTTATTTACGATCTCGATAAACGCTTCGGCCGCCAACTTCTCGTCTTCAGTGCCGTAAAAAATCGCTGAGCGGTAGGCCGAACCAACATCGTTCCCCTGTCTGTTCAAAGTAGTGGGATCGTGCACGCGGAAAAAGAAATCTAACAAGTTTTTATAACTCGTCACGGCTGAGTCATAAGTTATCTGTACCGCTTCAGCATGACCGGGATGATTTTCATAAGTGGGATTTTGATTGGTGCCGCCGGTGTAGCCCACTTCAGTCGTCTGCACGCCTGGCAAAGCCCGGATCAAGTCTTCCAGGCCCCAAAAACAACCCCCAGCGAACACAGCAGTTTTCAACATACTTATTTAGCATTAGCGTCAGCCTGATGAATCCCAAAGACATTGCCCTCCGTGTCTTTGTAATACGCCTGCCAAGCCATGCCCGGAAAGGCAAACTTAGACATCGCAACTTCACATTTATGCGCTTCGAGTTTAGCGATGATGGCATCGATATCCTCCACCTGAATGGTACAGACAAAGGCGTTCATGCCCATGCCCATAATCGGCGCTGGGCGCTGCAATAAGCCGCCGTTAATTCCCGGTTCAGGAGAATCCTTGGGCGCTGTCATGACCATCCAATAATCCATCCCAGACCATTGCGAAATTTCCCAACCAAAGACCTCTGTGTAAAAAGCTCTAGCCCGCTCTATGTCATCCGCATGAATCTCAAAATGCACAACTCTGTTCAACATACGGGGATCAATAAAAATTCAAATTCATTCTGAGCATGCCTCAAAAGTCACCTAACGACAACTAGCTATTCAATAGCCAAAACGCATAATTTAAATACGTCGCAAAACTTACCCAAAGTAGATACGGCAACAACAACCAGGCTGCTGGCCGAGATACTTTGTAAAAAGCCAACATCGTGCCGGCGATTGATAACCACAACGCTAAAATAACGCCGAGCGCCGCCCCCGGTTCATGCAAGCCAAAGAACACAGCTGACCACAAAATGTTCAACGCAAACTGCCAGGCAAACACGGCTAAGCCCAGCTTAACCTGCCGGACGCCCAGTCCCTGCCGCCACACCAACCATGCCGCTATGCCCATGAATGCAAAAAGCGTCGTCCACACCGGCGCAAACACCCAATTAGGTGGCGCTATTTCCGGCCTGGTCAAAGTCGCATACCAAGTCTCGATCTCTGGCCCCGTAAACAAACTCCCAGAAGCCCCCAACACCTCACACGCCAAAATCGCCAAGCCTAAAGTCAAACCTTTCGCCCACCAAGCATCGCGTGTTGCCTGCGTTGTGATCTTTGCCATATGGCTATAAGTTTAGCACGCGTGCAAAAAGAAAAGCGGGCATCGACTAGATACCCGCATGCTGGCGTCATAACGTTAGGCCTCCGCGGCCTGCTCGTATCCGACTACCAGGGTCTGGACAGGCAACCCACATTTTGATGTCCAGCGTACGAACTGCTCTAAATCTCTCAAGTGCTGACGGGCTACGTCCTCAGACGTGTACCCAAGAAAAACAAGCTGCTCTAATTTATAGTGACGCAAATTCTTCCTCGCCCTCTCGTATCGCCCTGTCTGCAGCTCGACCCTGAGCATGTAGGCGACAGTTAAACACATCCTCTCTTCGTCATGGTCAGCCTCATCGAAACCTAGGTTAGACACGTGATCTCGCACGACCCTAGTTAAGCTGAGCAAAACATCAAGTCCCTCTGCCCACGACTGGTTCTCAACATACGCTTGTACGTTGCGAAACATGTGCAAATTGCACATGAGGGTCTGCAGCAGCATCTCGGCTACAGCCGGATCGATCATGACACTCCTCCAAACATTGAAACTGCCTTCCCCGGCCCATCTGCCGGTTTAGGCGTCCTCAACTAAGTAAAGTAACGCAAAGCAGTGATCGAGTCAAGGAGTAACCAGCAACGACCTCCCCAGCCTATCCTCGTTGCGCCAAACCTTTGGCGTACACTTGGGCTAAAACTTCTTCCGGCACGTCTAGATTCGGATACTTCGGCCCATTGTCTAAAAAATCTTGGATCGGCTGCTCCGCGCCCCAAGCATTCCCGTCCAAAGTGTTATGCCGGTGGTCATACCACACCAAAGTCCCATTAGCCTGAATATTCACACCCAAGTAACCGTAATCATTCACATTCCACTGCCAATCGTTGGTAATCGGATGAGTCTTAGCGATCTCAGTCTGATACTTTTTTACAAGTGCCCGAATCCGCACCTGCCATTCAGGGGTCGCTGGGGTGAATTTGTCTGGCATGCTAACCATAAGCCAAGATTGCATTCAGTATACAAGTCACAAAACCCCCGAACAAGTCCGGGGGTTTTACACTAACGTTTAAGGGATGATTAGCGCATGGTCGCAGTCGCGGTCACAGTTGAAGCACACACCTCTTTATCTGCAATCTTACACGTGTAAGTACCAGTATCCTTGCCGTATGAAACCTGGATCTGACAGGTAGCAGCGCCACCAGTCAAAGGCACCTCATTGAAAGTAATTAAGTTACCCGCAGTGGCCGACACAGAGTTATCTGAATACACGCCATCACCAGAATCGACCACGAAATACTTCAGCGTAGTATCTTCATGGTATGAAATCACCGCCGGTGCACCCTGGCCTACGCATGTCCCAGAATCAGCCGTATACACATACGCGCTGACATCTTTCTTAGCATCCAAGATATTATTCTTGAGTTCACTGAGCGATACCGTCAAAGTCGCGTCGATCATTGCGCTAGGCTCTTCACCATTAGCGGATGTGTCTGGGGTGGTATTGTCCACGGTTACTTCTGCACAACCAGCTCCGAGCATGACTAACACTGCAAATAGCCCTAGCAATTTCTTCATAAACAGACGTTAAATAATAAACCTACTTCTTCTTAGCATCTTTCTTAGGCTTCTTAACATTCTTACGTGAATTCATGCCCTTGGCCATACGCTTAATCACTTAAATTTATACCAATATTATACCATTATTTTAACCTTACAGCTACCCCCTCATCACCACCATCACAATATACGCCACGTAAGCCAAGATCAGCAGTACACCTTGCCAGCGTTGCAGAATGTATTTCTTGCCCACAAACATGGCAATAAATAACAATAAACTCGCGGCGATTACCAAGCCGACATCCCAGTTCAAACTCGCCTGAAAAGGTACAGGTCTAATCACCGCACTCAAGCCCAACACCCAAAAGACATTAAAAATATTCGACCCCACCACATTGCCCACCGCAATATCCGCATTTTTCTTATACGCCGCCACCGCTGAGGTCGCTAATTCCGGTAATGACGTACCCACGGCGACGATCGTCAGACCAATCAATGCTTGACTCAAGCCAAAAGTAACCGCAATCTCACTCGCACTCTGCACGATCATCTGTCCGCCCAACACTAAACTCACAATCCCGATCAGGACCAGAGCAGCTGATCGCGAAACTGGGTACTGTTTGGGCTCTATCTGTTCCTGGTGGATCACCTGAGTTTTGGAGAGGTCGAATAGATACAGGCCAAAGAAGCCAAAAAAGATCATCAAAATGATGCCGTCGATTCTAGAGAGAACATTGACATCACCTCCATTTATCAAACCATCGTTAGCCAACACAAAGACCATGACACCGGCCAACAAACTCATAGGAATCTCCTTCCACACCGTGCCTCTAACGACCTTGAGCGGATAAATCACCGCCGCTACTCCTAAAATCAATAACGTATTCACTAAGTTACTCCCGACCACATTCCCAATAGCGATGTCGGCCTTATCCTGAAATGACGCAAACAAATTCACAAACAGCTCTGGCATGCTCGTGCCAAAGGCGACAATGGTTAATCCAATGACTAAATTTGAGATTTTGAATTTAGTCGCCACGGACGACGCCCCGTTCACCAACCAATCAGCGCCCTTAATGAGTAACGCAAAGCCCACGATCAATAACACGTAAGTCATACCAGACCCAAAGCCAATTAAAACTCAGCTGAGTCAGTATAAACTAAAACCCTCGACCTCACTAATCACTCAAGCTAAACGCACGACTGCACGTGTCATGTTCTTAGCTTGAGCAGCGACAAGGATGTACCTTGTCGCTGCACGACTCGTCATATTGACGAGTAAATTGCGAGCCTAGTCCGGCAAGCCGTAGACGAGCCACGCTCCATTCTCCCATTTGATCTGGACCCTGGTACAAGTACGTACCAATCGCCCCAGCTTTTCACCCAACTCCGGCTCCTGCGCGAGCAGGACTGGCAATGGCCAGACCAGCAAACCGCAGATATCATCACCACCGAATGCTGGCGAGATATCCTCGCCGAGCATCTGCTCGGCTAAGCCAGAATGGAAGTCAAAGAGGGGCACATAGCCATCCTCTAGGGCCTCGTAACCAAGCAGCTCATTAAGCTTCTCCCTGGCTCTATCCAGGCCGTCGAAGCAACGCCGAATTGACCGCCCGGGCTCGGTGTGCTCATAAAAGTAGTCCCAGCCCGGCATCTCCCGAACATCGACGATTGACTCAAGCCCCGGGCGACGTTCGAATCCGGCCGCACCAAAGGTCTGCTTCACTATAGCCTTGAAATCTTCACGCGCAATGCCCACCTCGGACAGATAGGGTAAAGAGTCGCTGCATTCCGCAGAATATAGCGGCACTTTGCTCAGCGCCACCTTGCCGCTTTTCGCCAGGAAGTCGATCAACTCCCCAGCTTCTGCCGCAGTCACCGGACGCCTGGCCACGTACGTTGGCCAGTCACACGGCACCATGATTGGCTCGTCGTCCTCCGCCGCCCCCTCCGCCATTTCACGCTGCGGCATGCGTGCAAACACCTTTCGCCAATACTGGTAACGCTTCCAGGCCTTGGCCGGGTCGACACCCTTAGTACACATCAACACAAACATCTCTTTATCGGTGAGTTCCACGGCTACCTCCCAAGATCAGAAATTGATCTCCTCAGTATTGCCTATAACCATAAGCAACATACAGCAAATCAACTGACCGTCCATTTAGCGCCAAAAATTGGAAATTGTCAAGAAAATCCCAGCCACGAGTGGGCTGGGATAAGTTCCGTATTCACACATCAGCATGAGACGGAATAGGACTATTCGATCACCACTCGGATGATCGACAATGTCTCCTGGTCTAGCGCAGTGATCATTTGATTGATATCCAGGCCCAAGACAGGATGTCGCCAAGTTGGGTATATCTCCTTGAGCGGCTTCAGCACGCAATCTCGCTCATGCATAAAAGCATGCGGAACAATCAGATCCGCAGTGGTCAAGACGAGATCGTCATAGAATATGAGGTCTAGATCCACCTCCCGACTCTTCCAACGACCCCGCTTGATCCGTCCGTGTTTGACCTCGATGTCCTGTAATTTCTCAAGCACATCCGGTGGCGAAAACACAGTTCTCCCCACAAACACCGCGTTGACAAAGTTCGGTTCGCTTGGATCCGGGAAGGCCCGGGTTTCATAAAACCTAGACAGCCTCCCCCTGTCTATAAACCTACTCAAGTCCGCCACCACTCGCCTCAGCCTAGGGAGTGGATGGTCCAAATTGCCACCCAATCCAATTGCGACAATTGCCATTAATCACCCCCATGACAGGTTAACGTAAAGATCGAAGAAATGGAAGAACCTGGCAATGAGGATAGAACTTATATTTTAGTTGTTAAGGTGAAGAGCGATGAGACTTCTAACCTTCGTTCGAAGTGCGAGAATGCAAAATCTCGTCAGCTAAACTCTGCCCGGCTAGTCTGCCGGCGGCCCAGGAGGCCTGTAAATTGAAGCCACCAGTGAAGCCGTCAACGTCCATAACTTCCCCAGCAAAATATAAACCAGGGCAGATCTTGGAGCTCAAAGTCTTGGGATCAATCTCTGACAATTCCACCCCACCAGCCGTGACAAACTCATCTCCGGCTCCTCTGGCGATCACGGAGAGTGGAATAGCTTTCAACCAATCAATAACTTTATTAATCTCTTTTTTGGCCACTTGATTAACGCGTTTAGTTTCAGAAATTTCCAATTCACTTACCACCACCTCGGCTAAAGATTTCGGCACCAATAAACCTAGAACATTTGAGAACTGCTTATTCTGTTTATCTGCCATGAGTAACTCAAACCGGCCGCGTAAGGCCTCGCTGGTTTCATCTGGAAAAATATCGATCGTAATGTCTAACGGCAAGGTGGCATCATACTTCTCAAACGCTACCAAAGAAGATAACGCAAAGACCGCCGGACCACTCACGCCTTTATGCGTAAACAAAAACGGTCCCGTAAAATGCGGAGTCCGATCACGGCGGGCGGTGATAGTAGCCTTTTTAAAGGACAGGCCAGAAATTTTAGCCGGCCAGGTTTGCTTGGTATAAAAAGCATTCAAGCTTGGTGCTAGCGCGGTTACCGTATGACCAAGTGACATTGCAAAAGCGTAACCATCTCCCGTCGATCCCGTCTGCCGGTAAGCCTGACCACCTGTTGTCAGGACTAACTTATCGACCATGAGCGGCGTGGGTTGATCTTTAATGTGCAGCGCAAAAACATCACCTTGCTTATCGATCTTAACCACTGAACTTTTCAGCAACAACCGAGTTTTACCTGCCGCAAACAAGCGTTCAAACACGCCTACAACATCTTTGCCATTATTCGATTCTGGGAACACACGTAAATCGTCCTCAGTTTTGAGCGGCACACCGTGCTCCACAAACCAGGCAAACACTGCTTGCGGAGGAAAATTCAACATGGCACGAATCAAAAATTTACTCCCTCTAGGATACTTAGCCAATACCATCTGGACATCGTGAATGCCGGTCGTCACGTTGCAACGGCCACCTCCAGAAATAATCACCTTTTTCCCTAAACCATCATTTCTATCCAACAAAAAAATCTCGACCTCAGGATTGGCCTCTTGCAAAGTCGCGGCACACATCATGCCCGCTGCGCCCGCTCCGATGATTCCAACCCGCATACTTTCTTCTTTCTTACTTCATCGGAGGGATTAAAACGCCAAAATCAGCAATAAAGCCATAATCGCCATGCCAAAATCTTCTACCAGAGTGACGTAGGTCAAAGGTACCTTCAAAAAGGTCCCTAGACAAGCGCAAGTGAATTTCTCCCCCTTGGCTAATTTTATCGAGACTCCCAAGCCACTAAAAGCCATCACCCCAAACTCCACGCCCAACAGCCAATCCGGATGGTAACCTCCGAGCATCAACAAACCAAAGGCGATCTCAATAAACGGGTAGACGTAACCATACCCTTTAAATTTTGCAGCCAATAAATCATAAGTAGCATAACCCTCCACAAAGCCCTTCAGATCCATGAGCTTAAAGCTACCAAAGACCAAAAAGAATCCGATCATGAAGGTCATCAAGGCGGACTGTAGCTCAAAATCAGCCGCCGAACTAACCGCCGTCACCGCCGTAATCATCAAAACCACCACCGCTAACGGTTGGTACCTACTCCAGGCGCCCCCCGGCTGAGCCGGTTGAGCGACCTTAACCACGCTCATCTCCACCAACGCCATCCCACACTTAGGGCATGTCCCTGGCTGATCAGACACCACCTCCGGATGCATCGGGCAAGTATATTGTTGAATCATATCCCTGAGTATATACCCCTCAAAGCCTCATAAATCTTGACCATGGCGAGGGTATCTAGCTTGCAGTACTCCAGCAGGTCTTGGGCGATTTGGGCTTTGTCTGATGGGGATGTGTCAGCAGCGATCATCTTTTCCCAACGCTCAATGGCTTGATCTCCTTTCTGCACCTTCAACACCTTGTAGCTCAACTCTGGGACTAGCACTGGCAAAACCTTTTTGATACTCGCACTCCCCTTAAAGGCCGCATCCACATACAGATCAGTTGAAAAAATCGTCATCAAGTCAAACATGCGGTCATTCAAGGCCTCCAAAAACTCGGCGTGGCTAGGATGCAATTCTGCCAACTTAGTGTTGCGCTGTGATTCGTAAGACTTATACCAAGAAATCACAGAACCAGTCTCCCCAAAATCCCGCCTCATCTGCTCCACTAACGGCAAAGTTAAATCTTGAGATAAATCTGTAATCAAAAACTCTTTGTGCTCCATCTCCCCATCTGCATGCAGAATGTGGAGTGAATACTGAAACGGTACCTGCTCATACGTGCCAAAACCATCAAACCGCGGAATGGCCGAGGAGTAACCTTCATAATCAAAGAAGTACAGCGGGAACTGTAAACCGTCCAAGGCCTGCTTAATCCCCGTCTGATCAATGAGCGGCCGGCCCAGCATGTACGCGTCATACTGTGACCGCTTGGACCCAGTCAATTTCTCAGGATTATCAATGTCATTAAGCGCATAAATCCCCCGGTCAATCCAATCAAAAAACAACTTCTTACTCCCCCCAATCCGACTAATGTCATGCACAGAATACTCCGGCACCTCCGGATTGGAATACGCAAAAGTAGTGCACTGGGCATTCCGCCCCCGGTACAAACACTCACACCCCCGCTCCTCCGGCAAACTCAAATACGTCTTTAAATCCTGCATCTGCAGCTTAACTCCCGCCTGAGCCTCCAACACCTCATCCGTCAAATCCGCCACCACAAACAACTCTCCGTAGTTCAGCCGCCCCTGCGGACGATACTCCCCATTCAAATGAATCACCCCCGTCTTCTTAATCTCCAAACCACACGCCTCAATCACAGATTTCTGAAACGCCAAATCATTCACATGATGATGCGGCACAATCCGTTTCACCGCATTGGTCGCCTTGACCTCATACAATTCCCATCCACCAGTAACAGCATCAAATCTCAAAATGTCGGCCTGGACAAAGAACTCCCCATGCTTAAATGCTCCCTGAAAAATTGTCTTGACACCCGCCTCTAAAAACGTCTTGGTGGCCAAGGCCGCCCCCACCCCCACCGTCTCTACCAACTGCCCCTCCGGAAACAAATGCCTGGCCGCCTCATCCGCCGCATTGCCCTCCTCAATAATCTTCTTCTCAAATTCGGACAACTCAACGCCCTCAAACAACTCCCGCTTAAACTTCTTAAGCCAAAGATTCTTCTTACAGTAAGTATATTCAAGATAATCCGTTTTCGTGATGTGCATAGTTTCGAATAACGACCGGATTATTCTCCCAGCAAACACCGTTTCAAATAAGCCCTCAACTCCGGATCAACAGCATACACATATGTTCCCTTCATGCCTCTAGTCAACAAAGTGCGGTAGATATTAAAAATGTATCTCTCTAACTCAGCAGAATCATCAACACCAGCATGACCATTCCTATCCTTATAATTACCTTTAACGACCTTTAGCTGTTCGCTAATTGGATCATAAGTCATTTCTGGCCCAATAATAACTCCAGTGTAATTTAAATCGTATCCTTGAATAGTATGAATACAGCCAACCTCATTTGCTGAATTTGGAGAGTTTACCCAGTCAGTGTTCACGCTATTCCATTTTAACTTAACTCCATCGATTTCAATGTCATACAAAGCCTTATTCTTTTTTGAGATCCACTCCCAGGCATAACCAGCAACCAAACGAGATAACTTCACCTCTTTCTCTCTTTCATCAATTTGCTTCACCATTAATTCTAAACTATCAAAAATTTTAAAGTCATAATCTTTAAATGCTGGTAAACCTTTTGACTCATTAAATAAGCTATCGATGAATTGAATGTACTCATCGCCACCCTCCACTCTCTTTTGAGTCTGTAGGTCTAAATGTGTTGCTGCTAACTTTTTAAAATCCGCCGGGGTTACGTCAGATGGTCTGACATGTTGCTTTTCATCGTAAAACAAAATTTTATACCGTGCGGATTTCATAATCCAATCTAACTCAGTCCCGTCATTAGCTAAACCTAATTTCTGATTAGTTTTATCATGAGAGGCGTAATTAACAATATTCCTTCTACGATGCAATCGGTGCGCCTCATCTACAATCAACAAATCATAACTAGAATCTGTAACGTGGCTCGGCCCTTTCACCATCCCACCACTAAGATTTTTAACAAAGGAAAATACGCCTTTCAAAGTCTCTCGCAATGAAGCCATCGGAACCACCAAAGCCGTCTTGAGCTGCTTGAATTCCTCCTCTTCCTTCAATCTTTTCATTAAGTAAATCGCCAAGATAGTTTTGCCAGTACCTGGTTTACCAGAAATGACGATTGTAGCTTCAGTTTTAGTTCTCAAGATCTCCAATATTTGATCAGCTACTAAAATCTGATCTACCGTTAAGGCCTTAAACGGTGAAAACTTAAATAAATCGCTATTTCTAATGTCCTTTAAATCTTTAGACACCAATGACATCGCCTTCAGCTTGTCCCAAATAGTTTCAAACTTGGCTTGGTACTTTTCACGATCATAATAGTTATGATCAACCAATCCCTTATTGCCATTTTGTAAAACCAGCGACCCCTCGGCAGACATGTACTGAATCAATAATGATTCAATGTCCAAAGCGGCAGATTTGTTAAATTCTTCATCCGTAACAATATGCATCCTGTTCAATCGCCTTCGATCAGAATTCTCTAAATGCTGTCTACTTCTAGAATAAGCACTAACAGTTTCACCAATGTATACCTCCTTTTTATTCTCTAAAATATAAACTACCGGCCAATTCATGCCAAAATGGTATTCACAAACTTGCACCACCTGCTCGGCATTAAATGGATATGTAGTAATTTCAGACATACATTAGAGCTCGGTATATTTAGTATGGCGACCCTTTGATTTATCTACCGGGTATTTTAAGTTATTTTTCCCAAGTTTACGTTCAACGGCCTCAAGAATATCAATGCCAGCATCATGACTCATTAACAAAATCCAATACATGGCGTCTGCCAATTCATCCGCCACCTCTTCACGGTGCCCATCTAAATGTGCTTGCATTTCTTCTTGATTTTTCCATTGAAAATGCTCGGCCACTTCTGCGGCCTCCAAGATCAAAGACAACGAACAGTCCTTAGGATTATGAAATTGCTTCCAATCCCTAGCATCTCTAAAAGCAATAATTTGCTGAATAATGAGATCTAAACGACTATCTTCCATATACCCAAAGCCTACCATGCTTATTGGAAATTATGAAATTAATTAACCTCGCAAAAAAACCAGCCCAGGCTAGTTTTTTGTTTAGAACCAATAACCACTTAACCAACTTTTAGAGCATCGTCTAACAATTTGCGAATTGGTGTAGGGCCAAAGATAATACGTGAGGTCTCCCCATCATCAGAGATACCAATAGATGCCATGTCATCTATAAAATAATCTTTACCGGATCGTTGCACTCCGTGTTGATCATCCACAAACAACTTAATTTCAGTGTCCTTATCAAATGCTTTCGCTATGATTGCCTTAAGACTAGCTTTAATCGTATTTCCCTCTTGATATAACCCTAAAATTATAAGCCCGTTATCAAAGATGATCTGACAATAATGAATGCGTGATTGAGGCTTATCAATATTTTTAGCGACAATCTGTTTAGCAGTTTCTATTTTTAAAAAGGAGATTTTGCCATTGTCATATTCCCCCACGATCACACTAATATTTTCTTTTGAGGCATTGAAGTATAATGCAGCCAAGGCAATACTCAAAACTACTACTAAAGCTGCTAATATTAAATAAAATTCAACCTCAGATTTATCCATAATAAATACGGTTGTTGATAAACATTACCTTCGACGATAAATATGTTAAAATAAATTTATAAAACTTATGTAGTTGACGTTGAAATAAAAGGATGTTATAAAATACAATCACTGATCGTTCCAAAATTGAATGAGTAATATCTGGCGGAGGGAGAGGGATTCGAACCCTCGAAACACGCTTTCAGGCAATGTTTGTCGGCTTATAAGGCCGGTACCATCGACCAACTCGGTCATCCCTCCCTATTTATTACCCATTCAATTTTGGGACGATTGGCCTACCACCAATCCCTTCCAATGGGAGTGTTACCAGTCTTTATAGATCTACTTTCAACGGGAGATCCGATAAGCCTGATAGCACCGCCACTGCAAAGGACGGGTGTCTTTCAAGTAATTAAACTGAATTCTTTAGTAACATCATTCATAATTAATACTCCTTTATTAACCATATATTTAGCGGTAGTTCTAACACTCGCCGGCTCAGGCTCGAAATTATGGCGAGCTTTAATAGCCAAACAAAGACTATTAACCTTGAGCGGGCGATTGGCTTCAGTGAGCGCCTCACGGATCGCTGCCATAACAGAAAATCCGTCAGGCTTTAATTCAGCCTTCTTCTCCTCACGCTTAATGCCAGTCAAATACATCAACCGATCCTCAATCTCAGTTTTCTTAGCGAGAAGCTCTTGAAGTTCGCTCAACCGCTCAGTTAATTTCACGACATCACTTTTTGCCATACGGAGATATAATAACAAATTCCGCGAGTCTAAGCAACAGCAATAAGTGGACATCCTGTGCAATGCACCCGCAAGAAACAGTAACGGAGCTAATTATATGTAATTTAGTTAATAACTGGCTATTGGTTACAGGCACAACCAGGGCCTTTATGGCATGTATAACTCTTAGATATACATGAATCTCCACACGCTTTACCCGTCACACAAGTCTTACAGCAACTACGTGTCGTTGAGGGCGCGACATAAGCAGGTGGTTGAACAGTTTTACTGACGGGAGGTGAAATGGGAATCGGCATCGCTTCAACTACAGGTGGATAATAGCTAATCGTTCTTTCAAATATATTACTACTTCCATCATTGAAATACGCCTGAAAATAATAGGTATTTTGTCCAGTCGCTAAATTATTCCATTTTTCTGCTGCTTGATATTCAAACGAGGCACTGCCAGGCGCATAATCTTTTAGTGTATAAACGTCCGTCTTGCCTCCGTATAGTGCGGTTACCACAATCCTAGATGTATCAGGCGAAACATTCCCAACGAATTTAATAGGAGATTGATGATAACTTTCAGCCTGAGAATCTAGTGAAATAAAACTATTTACGGACTCAATAGACCCTGCGATTCCTTCAAGCTCAGAGACTCTCGACTCCAACGCTTCAATATCAACATCCTCGTATTCATCGATTTGTTGATTGATGGGTAATGAAGTTACGTTAGAACAACCGTTCCCCAATACTGCCAGACTGATAAAACATAACAACAGCAGTTTTTTCATATTAGATGAACAATGTGGATTTTTAACTATGGCAAAAAATCACCCCCCCTCTCTCCCGCACTACCAACGTGCATTTCACGTCATCTAGGCATATCCACACATCAAACTGCCTAGATTCTTCGATTATACCGTGATGTTAAAAACGTCCGGCGCCTATTGCAAGTAGGATGAAAGACATGTTTTTAAGTTTTCCCCCGATGAATCTCTCGTAGTTAAAGCAGTATTAAATTGGTCAGCGGCAGTATTAACATCAACAGTGAAGCTATCTAACCTGACGATAGAGGTGTTTATAAAATTCTCTAACAAAGCCTTGTTAGGATACGTTTTATTTTGAATGGAATTTATATAACTACGCGCTTGACTCTTAATTTCTTCAGCGCCTGCATTATTAATGCTCACCACATCGACTAAATTTTGAGCTTCGTTAATAAGTTTTTGAGTATCGGTAAGTAGTTTATTCCACTCTAAAACACAAACGGTTGCATCTGCAGTTTTAGCGGTTTTTAGCCATTCAGTATTTTCAGTAAATGACTGCTGAGCGATGTTCCTTTTCGTGAGAAAAAATGTTAGAGTTTCGCTAGGTATATCACAACAATCAGCTAAGTTTTCCGAAGCTTTTGAATAATACATATCCAAATCCGTGACTACCAACGGCTGAAAGCTCGAAGAAGGCAAAGAGTCGTCTTCACGAATCTCTTCGGTAATTCCGGTCTCCTCAACGTGTTGAGAAGAATCTTGGGAGCTAACACGAGAACCATCCAAAGCGTCAAACGACCCAGACTTAATGGATTGAGCAACAATAATAGCCCCTCCGATAATTAATGATGACATTAATACCGCCACGGAAGGAAATAATTTTTTTCTCATATTTTTAATTACTTACCGCTACTCCAACCAATAGCATTTCCTAAATACAACGTTTAGAGATCACCATATATTATTACTAAAGCTACTGATAAGTACAGATAATTTTTCATAATGCGCACAATATCATTATAACCGCATAAAAGCCCCCCACCTGTAATAGCCGGATGAAGTAAAAAAAATAAATCGTGAAATCAGCTCGAAACGAGTTCTTTGCTACCTAGGCGTGATGGGAGTGAGCATCGCGTACGAAAATTAAAAATGTCACAGCAGCCGTGGGTTGGAGGTAGGACAGCATGGATGCGTTGTGCGCCAGAGCCAAAACCTGACTCCCGCTTATAAAGGTTGATTTTTCATATCACTTCTTCCGTGAAACACGGCCTTGTTCGTACAGCTCGATAAACTCAGGGACAGGAGTCAGAGCAACAGCTTTGGCGACGACGTCTAGGGGTAGATCCTCTAAATGCTTAAATCTGATGCAAGACTTGCCCATATCCAGCTTCTTGCCGCTTGCTTTGTATGCCTCCGTAAACCACTTCGCGACACTCGCGCCGGTATACACGTTAATCAGGTAAAGGGCCATGTAGTTCTTCTGCGAGGCTAAAGCGACATACGTCAACGGCATCTTGGGATTATCCAAATAACCTTTAGGGTAAGTTTTAAGCGGTACCACATAACCCATCATGCCGTACACCATGGCTTCTTTGTAACCTTTAGGTAAACTTTTCAAAATCACCTTCCGGACCGCCTCAATAGCCTGCCGGCGCTCAGCTGGCAATTCCGCTAGATAGTCTTTGACCCTCACGGCCTTACTTTGCATATTAGATGAGAGATTAAAGAGGAAGGAGGAAAGATTAAGGTGGTGACGAGCCTGATATCACTGTCCTTTCCTTCAACTTCGTTCAGGACAGGCGGTATTCACCTCAGGATGGTGATCACAGGGAGATTCGCGGTAGAGACTGGTCGCCGACCCGTCTGTACGCCTATCCCAATGCCCGTGTTAATATACATTTATACAATAATCCCCCCTATGCACCCAGATATTAGAGCATATAACGCCAAGCAAGCACCAGTCGATAAGGCTATTTGTAATAAATTAGCTAAACTTATTGAGGCTCAGCTTAAAACTGCAGACAGTAAAGTGTGGCACGGACATCCGGTCTGGTTTATAGCTGAGAATCCAATTGTTGGTTATGACAAGCTCAAAGATTGCGTGCGTCTGCTCTTTTGGAGTGGCCAATCTTTCAAAGAACCGGGCCTAAAGTCAGAAGGTTCTTTCAAAGCCGCAGAAGCCAGGTACACCGCCGTTGCTCAAATCAATGAAGCCGATCTCCTACGTTGGCTAGACAAAGCTGTGGAGATCCAATGGGATTACAAAAACATCCGCGCTAGACAGGGTAAGTTGCAGCGTATCGAACGGTAATCTCGCGCACCGAGCCCTGCTTACTCGCTAGTCACTCCATCAAAGTGCTCTTCAATCTCTTCTGATTTAATCCGGGTAATGGTGCCGTGTTTGTGTTCTGGAGGTGAGTAGATCGAGTATAACTTTAAGGCCTCTGGGCCGGTGTTGATGATGTTATGTTTAGCGCCAGCCGGAATTACAATCGCAAAACCATTATCTACTTTGGTCTCAACGTCATCAATAATCACCTTGGCCTCCCCCTGCTCTAAACGCAGAAACTGATCATGGGTGTGTGTTTCTACACCAATCTCATCACCGGCCTGAATACACATCACCACCAATTGACTGTTCTTAGTGGTATACAGCACGCGTCTATAATCCGCATTTTCCAAAGTCGCCTTCTCGATATCGTGAATGTATCCTTGCATACGCTTATATCTTTAAGCTCGAATCAAATGTCTGCAGTACAAACATTGCATCTGGCTACTAAACTCAAGGTACAGCTATTCAACCTTGGTCCGCAAGATCTTATCCATCACTTTGCCTTTGGCGAGTTCGTCGATCAACTTATCTAGGTATCTGATTTCTCGCATGAGCGGATCTTTAATGTCCTCAACCCGCACGCCGCAGACAACGCCATTAATCAAAGATCGTAACGGATTCATTTTTGGAGCTTTACCAAAGAAGGTCTCAAAATCAGTACCCTTCTTTAGCTGGGACTCAAAACTCTTTTTAGTATATCCGGTTAACCACAAAATTATTTCATCGACCTCTGCTTTAGTCCTCCCCTTCCTCTCCGCCTTGGCGATGTATAACGGATAGACACTGGAGAAACTCATGGTGTAAATTCTATGCTTGGGCATAAGCGTTTACTTAGCATTCCGTTAACCATTTCAGGGCACCACCCTGAGGTTACGAAGGGTCTAAAGTCTAAAATCTAAATTCTATCTTTTTTTCTTTAATATTCCGCGTACCGACGGACTCATTGGCTTGTCAGGCCGGTGGATGCAACCTATCCAGCAACATGGCCGGCGTTTACCGTGCTTCAGCTCATCGACTAGACGCGTAATATGCTCTTGCCGTGTTTCCTTCTTCTTAACAAACGTCACCCAACAGATCCACTCATTCCGCGCCAGCGGCGTCAAACTCTCCCACGCCACTAATGCCGCCTGACTAGCGCCAAGCGCCTGCCGCACATCATTCGGCACTTTATGCGCTGTACCACCAGCAATAATTTTATTCAGCATATATAAACCTTACGCCGCTTCATGAGGCTTGGCAATCATAACAAACTAATTAGCATAACATGCTATACTCGAACAAATTAAACTCCCTAAATGTCATTATGAGTCTTAGAATTTTACAACAACTGGCCGTTTGTACGTTCGCGGTGGTAGCAGTGTTGTGCATGGCCTTTGGCATCACTTCCCAGGCGCTGGCGGCTAACACCATTAGTTCAGCTTATTTTGTCGATGCTGACTTTGACGGCACAGTTGATCACGCTGAATTTATCTTTGATGAAAATATCGATCAATGTACCTATGAAGCCGGAGATTGGAGTATCAATACCGCCGGTACGATTGGGATCACAGCGATTACCGGCATTGACACTAGCGGTGTTGAAACCCCAGGCGAAGGTACCTGTGACGGATCTGATGGCCGAGTATATTTGAACGTTACAACCACCGCCAACGTCACGGGTGGTGCAACAGCACCAACGATTACTTACACCAACCAAGGCACACTTGGCAGCTTGAGTGGCGTAACTACAGCACAAATCTCAACTCAAGGCAGCGCCCTAACAGACTGGACAGCTCCAGCCGTTGTCCTCACCAATCCGGCCGATGGCTCAGCTAGCCACAGCCCAACTCAAGACCTCATCATCACTTTCTCAGAACCAATGGACACCACCTTTGTTGAAGATACAGAATTTGACATCTCCCCAGATCCTGGCGCATTCACAGCCGAATGGTCTGCTGGAAATACCATTCTAACTTTAAATGGACCAGCTTTTGCCTGTACCACCGCTTACACGATCACCACCGATAACACTGCAATCAACGCCTCAGCCGGATCTTCTACCGGCTTAGTCACTACCGGGCCAGAAGATGGCGATTGGAGCTTTACCACCCGTGGCTGCTCAGGCTCAAGCATCATCGACTCAAGTACTTCCGCAGCTATTGAGCTCACCGCTCCAACCGAGAGCGCCGCTTTTGCTGCCGGATCAACGCAAACTATTGCCTGGAATACAGTTTCAAGCGGTGGCTTTGTAAATATTTGGTTCTCAAGCAATAACGGCTCTACCTACACTAAAATTGCTAATCAAATTGAGGACAGCGGGCAGTACGCCTGGACCGTCCCAGCCCAGGCCACCACCGAGGGACTAATCCGGATCGATATGACTGATCTAGCAATTACACTTGCTAGCGACACGTCTGGATCATTCACGATCACAAGTACTCCCCCTGCAACTGGCGGCGCCGAGCAACCGGCAGAATCACCAGTCACCGAAACAGATGAAGTCGTCATCAACGGCGTTCAGCCCCGCACCTACATTGTCGGTACCACCTTTAGTGCCGTTTACTATATTGACGATCAGATGATCCGTCACCCCTTCTTTAACGAACATATCTATTTCACCTGGCAGACGGACTTCACGGCCGTACAAAGAGTTCCAGATGCCACCCTCGCGCTCATGCCCATGGGGCGTCCAATGCTACCAAAACCAGGTACCAAACTAGTTAAAATCGAATCTGACCCAAGCGTGTACGCCGTAGACACCAACCCTGAGAACGAGTTTTCACCACTCTTAAGAAAAATTGATTCAGAGGCAATGGCCACACAACTCTTTGGCTCCCACTGGGCCTCACTCGTCCTAGATATCCCCGTTACTCTCTTTACCAAATATACCCTCGGCGCAAACCTCACTACCACTCCATAACCCCATCGTTACACTCACATAAAAATACAACATCAAATCAACCTCACTCAATGTGATCACGGACCCAAACAGTCAAAGAACTCATTACCGATGCGTAGGCTTTTGCATCAGAAAGAACAATCTCAAGAACTTTGCCTGTCAACTCATCGGCTGTCACGTGAAGTTTATGGCCGTTAATCAAAAGAAAAATTTCAACACACAATGAAGCCATGCGCTTATTACCATTAATAAAAACATGATTCTTAGCAATGGTATAAAATAAAAAAGCAGCCTTATCCGATATTGTTGGATATAGCTCTCGCTCGAATACTACATGTGCGACAGATCCCAAAATACCTGCCAATTGACTTCTTCCTACCAAAGCTCGTTCAAATGGGGCAATCGGCTCTCCGTCATGAATAGCAAATTCGTATAGTTCCTCGTAAATGATTTGAATCGAAGCTAAATCCAAGTATTTAACGTGCGCCTTGTTTGTCATATTCAGCAAGTCGCCTCAAGACATCGGCACGCTTCTTAACAACAAAAGCGGCCGTATCTTTCATTGATACCTGCTGTCTCACCTTCTTAGTCAATCCAAGACGATGTAAAAACGATGATAAAAGCTTCATATTAATTAAATGATATCCTGTATCATAGCCCGGGTCAACGAAGACAGAATAAATAGATCGCATTTTTATGCACACCTGGCCGCAACGAGTCATCATACATCTGCCCCGGATTTTGGTGGGGAGTGTGCTTGTGATAACTGGACTGGCGAAAGTTTTAGACATGCCAGGCTTTGCTGAAGTCCTGTCTCACTATCAACTTTTCAACAACCTAACAATCTACACCGTTATCGCCTACACCTTGCCGTTCGTGGAGTTAGCTATCGGATTCTCGCTACTCCTGTCTTGGCAGACACGCTGGGCTGCACTTGGAGCAATCGCGCTACATCTCATCTTCATCATCATTCTCACCATCACCCTCCTACGGAATATTCCCATCAGCAACTGCGGTTGTTTCGGCGTCTTCCTCGCCCGCCCCCTCACCTGGACGACCATTCTCGAGGACGTGGTGATGATTGCTTTTTCGGTTAGTATTTTAATGCTTCCAGTCCGACCGCCAAAGTATGGAGGTCGACCAACATAGGGTTCTCGGCTTGAGGGCCCCAACGCTGAATGAGTACCTCAATCACACGATGATAGTTAGTAATGATCTCGGCTTTTGAGGCATTGAAGTACACAAAGGCCAAGTCCGGGTCTTTTTCACAGTCTCGTAATAAATCTGAGACATTGGAAATTGTATCCGCGGTTTTTACCCATAACGAATCGCCCTCCAAGACGCTGATGTGCTCAAACGCTTCACGCTTACGTTCCTGCCAAGACAGATTTTTATCCTGTTCAGATACATCATTCACCATTTTAGCCACGGCCGGCCCAAAACCATCCTCAATCATCTCTTTAGTCACCTTCTTCTCAGCAATACTATCCTCGATAGTGTCATGCAGTATCCCAGCGGCAATCACTGCATCACGAGCACCCGCCCGAGCCAAAATCAGCCCAACAGCCAAAGGATGAACAATATACGGAATATCTTTGCCCTTCCGTTTCTGTTTCTGATCAACTTCATGAGTCTGAATCGCCAACTCAATTGCTCCGTTAACTAAGCTTAGATTATTTGTGTTCGTCATAAACTATACGTAAAGAATAAAACATAAAAGTGGTCGAAAGATTTGACCCGAAAAACTTCGGATGAAATCTCCCAACCACTTCTTACCCCTCCGTAGCTCCGTGAGGAGCGCAGGGGGGCGTGATTAGTCTCAACATCGCTTATGGCTCTCAGCAGATTTCCCTGATTGCCTACCCGTGAGGGAGCGATGCGAGGTTCGCCATTGGGCGAACTACATCTTCACTTCTACTTTTTCAGTTTAGCAGAAAAATTAGTTTTGGTCAAAAGTCGGCGATCAGTAATAATAACCTGTTACAATGACAAACGGTCAGCCTTATGTCATTCTTTGAAGCCGTTAGACAAGTCCGCATTTCAGATTATGCTGTTTTTGATTTAGCGGCGGCTATTTTAGGCATGGCTTTATTAGCCTGGCCGTTGTCCAAACTGTTTCTCAAACTAAACCTGTTTATTCCCGTCAGAAGTTGGGTGATCTGGGCCCTCCCTATCGGAATTCTAGCGCATCTGATAGTCGGCACCCGCACTCCCATGGTCACCCGATTTCTAGACCCAAATGACAACTACCTTTTAAAGGCCATCATCCTCACCCTGACACTCCTAGGCTTTTGGGGCATTAAGAGAGTGCAAGTAAAGAGACAAACTAATCGTCGGTAAAATACACTAAATAGCGAACACTCTATTCAGCCAAAGTCTTAAGTCGCTGGAGTGCCTCATCCCATGACTGATCAAAAAACTCTACAAACTCATCTTCAACATCAATATCAACCAGGACCTCTGTGCCCCCGTCGACTTCTTTGAACGTGTAATTCTCAAAGGACGTACCCCATTTCTTTGCCATTTCGCTGGTGGTATCTTCTATGCCGTCCTTCACAATGCCAAGATGCTGAATAGAAATGAATTCGTATGGCTGATTGTCTGCAATCCGGCTGACCATGCCGCCTTCGCCGGAACCGTCAGGATTGGGACCAAGAAATAAAATTTTCGACCCCTTGCTCCAGTCACCAACATAGTACGAGCCCGCATTAAACACACTCGTCCAATCACGATAAGTGGCATCATCCAACATGACGTGCCAAACCTTTTCCTTAGACGCCTTAATTACAATAGAAAAATGAAGTTTTTGCATATACACCTAATTATATCAGCAAATTATCAAAATACAGATTAATTTCAACTAAATTCTGATGTCTCAAATCTAAATTCTTGTCTATATCAATGTAACACGTAGGCAACTATGGTCAAATAAGCACCCACAAGCAAGGATAAGCTGCCAGCAACATATAGCAAGTTCTTGTTGACCCAAAAATCGCCGGCTTTATCTACAAACTTGGGAGCGATCACAAATAAGATACCTTTGAGGAGCAAGGCCCAGCCCAAGAAACTCACCACACCCTCCAATAACGACCCCCACACATTGTGCTTAAGAATATGCGCAATACCGGCTGCCATGGCCAGCATGCCAAAGACAAAGGCCGCCAACGGGGCTTTCTCAAGATCACGATAGATTTTTACATAATAACTCCTACTCACAAACACCCCAATTCCCACCGCCAAAATCGTCGGTCCCCACACCTTCGCCAAGAACAAAGTAATGTCCATAAGATAAACTTAATAACAATATTTTAAAGCGCTTCAAGTAAACCTGGGGCGATTTTGAGTACCAAATCGTGGGTTGAGGCGGGTGATCCGCGGCCGTCACGGTTTGAGGTCGAGATATACAGCATCCCGTCCGGACCAATGGTCGCCGCACGTAAACGCCCGTAGACATCCTCAAAATAATCATCGACCCGCTGAATGTGTTCACCCGCGAGCGTTACCACGTAAAGCTGCGATCCGTACAAACCGGTGTAATACAATTTACCGTCAGCGTAAGCCAAGCCGGCCGGTGCCCAGGTATCTTGCTGATTAGGTCCGGAGTTGAGTTTTGGACCAGTCAGTCCCGCCCGTTGTTGATCTCCCTTTACAAGCGGCCAACCGTAGTTGCCACCTGATTGCACTAAATTAACCTCGTCATAACCAGATTCCGCACCTGTCGGCCCGTGCTCAACCTCCCAGAGATTACCGCTTTCGTCCCAGGCCAACCCCTGCACGTTGCGGTGGCCGTAAGAATAAACCGCCGTTGCAAATGGATTCCCCGGCGGAATCTCACCGTCAGCCGTCAACCGTAACGTCTTGCCGGCCAAAGAGGCTAAGTCTTGTGCCTTAGAGCTGTCACTGGCGTCACCGGCGGAAATGTACAGCAGTCCGTCCGGCCCAAAAGCCAACTGTCCACCGTCGTGATAGATGGCCCCTGGAATGTTGTCTAAAATCGTTTTATCCCTAATCAGCGTATCGCCATCCAAGCGGAAACGAACAACTTGATTGCTAGTGCCGCCAGTCTGGGTACTGTAATAAAGATAAATATACTGATTCTCTGCAAAATTTGGGTGCACGGCAATACCTAAAAGTCCGGCCTCACCGTATTCAAGCGCGCCCGGCACTTTAATGTGAGCATTGACGGCTCCAAAACGATTGAGGTAACCGGTCCGCTCCGTCACGAGCATGTCACCATCAGGCAAGAACGCAATATCCCACGGCACATCTAGCTTGGTTGCGACAGTCGCAACCGCATAGGATCGCAAGTCAGTTTTATTCACCGTTTGCACCGCTCTTTGATCTATAGCTAATTGTGACAGCTTCCCTTCATGCCCTACAAGCTGCTTCTCGTTGATGGAATAAACGCGATCATCACCTTCTGGCTTGATAAACTCAGTGGTTTTGTAAGTAGCCAGCTCCGCATCCGCAATCACAGGAATATTGCCCGTGGTGTAGCTCCCGAGCACCTCAGGGTTTAGGATACGGCGCACGTAACCGTATTGATTCAGCATGTAAATAGCCCCACTGCTGTCACGAATAAATTGCGTGTCCGGTACGGACTGCAAAGCCTCTTCCGGAATTTGCAAAATATCATCAGCTGCGTGGCCGTAAACAGACAGCAACTCATCATTCAAGAGTAAGCGTTTTTTGCCGTCATACGTTAAATACACCCGATCACTCCGGTCACCCTTCAGCAACAAATTATCATCCAGCTGTTGACGCGACCCAACATTTGGAGTGATAGAGGCCAGCACCTCAAATGAACGAGCCTCCATATCCAGGTCAATCAGCGTCACACTTCGGTTATTGGCAATCCGCTGTTCTTCCAAAATACCGGTGGGGTCAACAGCAAAAATCAACTGATACACGCCACTTTCAAGCCCCGCCAGCGCCAGATATTGATCCGGCAGAGTGTAAGAATATTCATCAATCCAGCCCACAGACACCCCTTGCGTGACATTTGAACAGCTAGTGAATTCGGCGTAAGGAGCTGCGTTTGGCAGCGTGCTGTCATACACACTGTTATCACGCATACAAAATGACACCTTGGCCTGGGACGAACTCGCTACGTTTTCCACTTCAGCTGATTGCAAAATGTAAGTCCCAAAATCATCTAGGTGATAGTGATAATGAATATCATGATATTCCACCTCACCAGCCAAACGCTCCCGCACTCCCCCAGCCACTTGATCTACCAACTGATAAGACTCGGATGTATCCTTATTCACACGCAATCGCAGTGTTCCCGGGCCATTGTTCCAAAACAACCCACTAAATCTGAGAACATCTGCTCCGTTAATCTGGCTGAAACTAATATCATCCGCCGGCAGCGGAATCAGATCTGGCAACAGATCATGCGTAGCCGGAACATCAATGACACTAAAGGTCGTGACGTCCTCACCCTCCGCGTAAATGTCTAGCTCAAACGACGACACTGTCTGAATGTCATTCCAAGCAAAACCATGCGCCACAAACGCCTCTTCAGAAGACACCCAACGTTTGGTGCCATTCTCAAGCAAATACACCTGTATACCATCCACCGCCTTAACCAGCGCCCCATCCGCGGATACCGCCGCCGCAGCTACCGGCGCATGAGTCACCATCAGGCCCAAGGCTAAAACACACGAGATTAATTGCTTCATACCTAACCAGTATAGCAATGAATCTCACGGCCTGATCGCATAAACACAATTACAACAAACCACCCCGCCTGTAGTAGCCAGGCGTTCACCTACTTCTCATTCACTAAAAAACGTCAATGTGCATCCACTTACAGCTTCCGGCTATCATAAGCCCAGTGGAGCACGGCTTGGCGTTGGGTTGGTCGGCACGTTAAGTCCTTAAGGCGACAATTCTTCTTGATCTGCGAAATATGTCGGCTAATCGCCTTCCAGCGTTTGATCTGTAGCTCATCTTCTCCAGGCAACCGCCGCCCCATGTAATATCTGCAATACCACTGGAACCAGCCCCTGGGGTCATGCTCTTCATTGATCCAGCCTTTTTCCTGCCACACTTTGAGCGGCTGACTAGCATGCTTATGAAAAAAGTTGAGGGTGTCGTCATGCTGTTCTGGTGACAACTTAGCCCGGGTAAACCAGGATTTGGGAAATTCTTTTTGACAATCTGTCATGTATTTGCCACCAAACACACCCAGCGCCAACATCTCTTTGGGCGTTAAATCCGGTTTAAAATCCGCCTGAAACTTCCGCCCCACCGATGCGGTTAGCTCATACTTGTAACCCTGCTGAAATTTATCTGTCACCGTTACAATCTTAGTCGGCATACACACTTAAGCTAGAATCAAACTCATTACGTCGATCATTCACACAACGCCACGTCAGCGTCTGGCATGTCCAAAGTTTTCACAAACCACTGTCTGGCCGACTCCGCATCCCCAAGCTCATCCACTAAACCCGCCGTTAACGCCAACTCCCCCGGCAAAGTCGACCCATCAGCTAACTTTTCCACTTGCTCAACTGGCAGATTGCGGTTACTCGCGACCTGGTCCACAAACTCACGGTGCCAAAGATCTAAATCACGCTGTAACAAGGCACGCTCCTCAGCCGTCATCGGCCGATCTGGACTCCCGTAATCTTTGAATTTTGCAGATGTCAGCTGCACGTACTCCAACCCTTCATTCAGATTCTGCTGAGAGTTATCCAGATAAGACATGGTGACTCCAATCCCACCCACATCAGAAAAGGCCGAGGCGATAATTGTGTCAGCGCCGGTGGCCGTTAAGTAACCACCAGAAGCTCCAAGTTCTCGGATCAAAGCCACAGACGGAACGTCTAAGCGCTTGAGAGTATTCGCCAACATCTCAGACGCCACCGGTCCGCCGCCCCCAGAATCAATCTGCACCACCACCCCATCAATCTGATCATTGGCCTCAGCCTCACGCAGTTTGGCGATCACCTGATCAGCTGACACTAAACTTAAATCCTCAAAATCTACTTCCTCATACGTGCCACCATCATAAGCCGTAATTTCGCCCACCAACGGAATCACCGCGATATTACAGGCCCCATCCCCTAGCAAAGCACTGTCGTTATAACCACTCCATTCGTCATACCAAGCACCATAAAAAGAGATAATCACCACCGTCACCAACACAATCGCGACCGCAATCGCCGTAATAATCACCAACGGCCGTTTAAGTGAGGTCATAGATAATCTATTAATTCAAATAATTATTCATTAGATATTGCATCGGAAAAGCCATGTCATGTCTGCTCATAATCTCTTCTTTTGACATCCATACCCAACGTGACGCTTCATCAGAAAGTTTAGGCTTAAAATCACTTGGTTGCTTTGCTGTAAATAAATTCCACATGTGATCATCACAGCCTCGTCGACATTGATCTCCTCGAATCGGAAAACGACCTAAAAACTTAAGATCCGGCAATAAAATACCGATCTCTTCTTGCACTTCTCTTTGTGCAGCTCCGTCAGCATTTTCACCCGTATCCAGGTGTCCCGCTGGCACCGCATAAGCAAACGGATACAGAGTTCGTAAGATACAAAATATCTGTCCTGCCCCATTTTCAATAATCACTCCAACACTTTCATGCCAATAAGTCCCATCTTCATCAACCCAAGCTGTGATCTTTTTATCTATGACTAAACTTCGTGCATCCACAGCATCGCAAGAAGAGCAAGTATAAAATGTTCTTCCGCCATCAAAATAACGTTCAATTGTTTCATTGAAACATGTAAGACAATATTGACCATCTCGAGTCAAAGAAATGCTTTCAGGTATCTTCATAAAAAATCGCCGAGTCACAAAGGTAGTATAAACCTTCATGCTCGGCAAGACTAGCTTGAAACCCGAATCATCACCATGCTTCTATTAGCGACGGTATGACGTTATTGAATTGACGGAGCCGCTTCATGATCAATGTTGTATTGCCAGACTCGATTTGAGTCATACGAGGATCATTCTCAAAATCTACATCAAGCGTGACAGCCTCATGGCGCTTCAGGAATGGAATACGCGGTACGAGAATTGAATCCCAAAGGTCCCCATACTGACCCGTATACGCCAAAAAGCTTTCCGTCGCATCAAGATGCAACATCATTGGTCCAAACGCATAATCAACGTCAAACCCGGTGAGTGCGCTCGCTACCGCCCTACAAAATTGATAATAGTGCGATTGTTCAGCTGGATAACTCAACATACTGAACGCAGTACGATTGAAAAGTCCCAATTTTGCACGCCCCCTCACCATACATTGATGCAAGCTCGTTGCGTAACGCGCCATACCAGGCTTCTCGGGCTCGAGCCACAGTAAATGCGTTTCAGGGCCTCCATACGAAATCACCTCTCGTAATGCCTGCCTACGTGCAGCTCCCATGCCTGAATCAATTTCTGGAACTAAAGTTGCTCCAAAAGCTTGTAGCTGTCGCAGATAAACATCGTCGCAGTCCTTGTAAACCACAAGACACGCGATATTCTCCGCTTGCAATTGCTTCATGGTATCGAGCGCTACCATCGCCCGAGTCATTTCAATTAAGTTCGTTGGGCTACCTTGTCGAATAGTGGTAAATGCCAGAATATCTGAGCTCATCGACGCCTCCAAAGGTTAAATCCCATTTAATATTAGCCAAAATTAGCAAAATGTCAAGAGCGGCTCAAATCATAATAATCTATCTCAAATCCTTATCAAACACATAAAACACACTCAAGCCGATCACCACCCCAATGACAGCGGACCAGATGTGAGTGCCGCCAAAGATCCAGATGTCGATAGCATCGAGGAGATACCAGGCACCGCGCCACACCAGTACCAATCCAAGCGCCATGGAGATCGATTTTGTGAGAGACCAAATGGTCCAGCGTTTCTTGGGCATATACTTTAATTTATCTCACTCATCATATCACGCAACGACCTTCTCACAGGCCTGACGGCCATGGTTCTAGATCAGACAAGCCCTGCTTCATTATTCCCGATTTACTGGTAGAATATTCAAATATGAAGTTAACAAACGACAGCTATATTATTTCGATCGGAACAAAGAACTTCACCGAAACATACTTTAGAGAGAAAAATGGCTGGGTTAAAATTTCTGCCAAAGGCAGAAAGTTTCAAATGACCGCAGAGCAGCTGCTTAATCATCTCCTACCAGCCATAGCCGAAGTAAAACCAGGCCTAAGCTGGCGGGTTGAATACAAGCACCAAAAAAGTAAACCGATACAAAAGTGAAACCAATTGGATACAAAAAATAGAAACCAAATTGGTTTCTACTTTATGGCTCCGGGGGTGGGGCTCGGCCTCGCCTCTCACCTCGTCGTCACTCGGTTCGGGCTGGCCACCGCCTCGGCATTCCGTCTGCTGACGGAATATGCCTCCGGCGTTCTCGCCCCAACGCAGACAAAACTTTTTGTCTGCTCCCCCGTCGGTAAAACAAAAAACCAGCCCTAAGGCTGATTTTTTGTTGGCTCCGGGGGTGGGGCTCGAACCCACGACCTAGGGATTAACAGTCCCGCGCTCTGCCACTGAGCTACCCCGGAATAATTGTGTCTCTGTCCGGGTGGCGAAGTGGCTCACGGCCACTGCCTGTCCCGCGTCGACGGAGGTAATGATTACCGACGTCTGATGCGGGAAGCTACCCCGGAATATTCTATTCGGCTATTAGGAACGACAGTAGCTTAGCAAAAGATAAGAAACAAGACAATAGCCCCTCTGTAAAGAATCATCCTGACATTTTGGCCCAAATAACAACGCCGGTTTCATCTTCAGAAACCGGCGTAAGACAAGGGCCACGATGGCTGCTTGTTAGTAGGCGGGAGTGGAGGGTTGATCAGGGAAGATGATGTATGACGCATGAGAGCCATACTCGTCGTAATCCTTGGGCGTACCCATCGTCCAGTCATCTGCCCCTATTGGTGCCGAAGAAAACCAGACAATGCCGGTATGCTCCTTCAGTGACCGGAATGAAAACCACACACCCGGAGGAATAAGTAGCACCGCCCCGCTGTTGGTCATGCCGTCATTGGAAAACCAACTGACATGCTCCTCATCCACCCAACGCAAAGTCACCGCCAACTCCCCCCATGAACACACCACGCACAGGTAGACGTCGGCGACGAATCTATCGCCAAATTCATCCCCGATCTGCGGCAATGTCATGACCTCGACCTGCCGAAACCCGTTCGGAAAGATCGCATCGAAATCCTTAAAGTGCTCAGGTCGCCAAGACGCCTGTCCTGACCCCACCACCGTCTGCCCAGTTGCCCGCTTCCAAAATGGTGCTTTGCACATGTTGACCCCCAAGCCAAAAGGCTGGATTAGGGTACTTAAACTTAGATTAAATAGCAATTTTAGCGCGGTCGCGTTCGGCTTTGAACTGTTTCAAATCGGCAATAATAATCACGGAGATAATCACAAGCAACGCCCAAGAAGAGATCTTGCCAAATGACACCAAATGCCACACTTCTGTTTGATCTGGATACTGCCAGGCCCCAAACCAGGTGGAAATATTTTCAGCGATCCAAATGAAGAAACCTATCAACGCAAATGACGCTAGCAACTTCATGCGCCTGACTTTTTCAATAATCACAAAATACACATCCGTCTTCCAAAACACCAAAACCACCAAAGCTGTCAGTACCCAACGGAAATCCGGCAAGTAATGATGCGTAAAAAAGTTGAGGTAAATCGCGGCGGCTAGCGGAACGCTATAAATGTACGGCGGATAGTTCTCAACCCGGAGTTTCTGTAACTTCCACGCTTGAGAAATATAACTCCCCACCGCTGAGTACATAAAGCCGCTATATAAAGGGACGTTGAACAGTTTGAACACACCCGGCTCAGGGTAACTCCAGGATCCAATCCCGGGTGAGGTTTTAAAGACCTCTAAAGCAAAACCAATTACATGGAACAGCATAATCACTTTCACCTCATCTTTAGTCTCTAGTTTAGTTAAGACCAACACCACTTGAATTAAAATCGCGGCTAAAAAGAGAAAATCATATCTAGCCAAGCCAAATAACGGGATGTAATTGGATAAAATCAAGGCCGCTAAAAAACTTCCCACAAACACACAGGCTCTGGCCTGTTTCCAGCCAAAAACCAAGAACTCATGAAAATCCTCTTTAAATCGCGTTTTTAAATCCAACATAGACAAAAATGGTTATACCACAATCCCGGATAAAACTTTATTCAGTAAAAAAATAGCCGCCCTTTGGAATTAGGAGCGGCTGGTAGTTCGCCGAGCGATCTATCGCCCGCGAACAGGTAGTATCTTTGGATCAGTAGTGATGAGAGACGCGCTCCACCACGAGCAATTCAACACTTGCATCCTTGTCGTAACCGTCCGGCAACGCCCGGACTTCGTCCGTATGCGGCGCTTCCTGAAACAAGGTCGAGGAGTGCACCAACAAGATGCTGTCGGGGTCGACCATGATCACCTCATGGTAATAACCCGCCGGCACGAACAGGAACGTAGGCTCCGCTCTCGTGAGTCGAACCGTAGCGTGAAGGCTTCTGCCCTCTGCATCCACTTTCCGCAAGATCACGTCGAGGGCGCCGTGAACGCAGCGGAAGAGCTCGTTCTTTTGGTGATGGTAATGGCCGCCTGCGGCCCACCCCAGACACGAATTGTCGAGCGTGTACGACTCCGGAACGTTGTTCGGGAAGGCATCCCGCAACCCAGGGTGTGACGGAAAACGCGCCGACAACAGCCGTCGCTGCTCGTTAGAATGACCGTGTACCGAAGTAACGAATGGGGTCATGTAGCCTCCTTTAGGCCACATTAAGCTAACATACTGAGATAATTTTGACAACTTTATGGTCACTAAGCCAAACAGATCTAAAATCCCGGATAAAGCTTGACTTGTGGCAAAAAAACAGGTATCCTTGGCCCGATTTGACGGTTAATCGTCGTCCTCTTGTAACCAGCAACCCTTAACCACTCGTCAGCTAAAGTTATGGAATTTAGAAATATTGCGATCATCGCTCACGTTGACCACGGCAAAACTACGCTCGTGGACGCCATGCTTAAACAGTCTGGCACTTTTAATGACCGCGATGTCATCCAGGACTGTGTCATGGATAGCAATGAACTAGAACGCGAGCGCGGTATTACTATTTACGCCAAGAACACAGCCATTACTGTGGACGGCGTGAAGATCAACATCGTGGACACCCCTGGTCACGCTGACTTTGGTTCAGAAGTTGAGCGCGTGTTGCGGATGGTGGACTCAGTGCTTTTGTTGGTGGACGCTTATGAAGGCCCAATGCCTCAGACCAAATTCGTACTCCGCAAGTCTTTGGCCCTTGGCTTGAAGCCAATCGTGGTAATCAACAAGATCGATAAACCTACTGCCCGCCCTGACGCCGTTCTGAACATGATTTTCGATCTGTTCGTTGAACTTGGCGCTAAGGATGATCAGTTGGATTTCAAATACATTTACGCTATTGGTCGTGACGGTGTGGCTAAAACCAGCTTAACTGATGAGAGCAAAGACCTCCGTCCTCTCTTCGACCTCATCCTGAAGTCTGTCCCTCCAGCAGCGAGTGACACCACTAAGCCGATGCGTTTGCAGATTGCTAACTTGAAATACGATAACTACGTTGGTCGTATTGGTGTTGGTCGCGTCGTAGAAGGTATTGTCAAAGCTGGCATGACTGCGACCATTATCAAAATTGATGGCTCACGCTACAATGGTAAAATCACCAAGCTCTACACTCACCAGGGCTTGAGCAAGACAGAGGTCAATGAAGCCGTAGCTGGAGACATTGTACAGATTGCTGGTTTCCCCGATATTTACGTAGGTGAAACCGTAGCTGAGGCTCCAGAGGCTGAGGCTCTCCCAACTCTAGCTATCGACGAGCCAACTTTGACCATGAACTTCATGCCGAACTCTTCCCCATTTGCGGGACGTGAAGGTTCATTAGTCACTTCAAGACAGATTCGTGAGCGTCTAGAACGTGAGCTTGAGGTTAACGTTGGTTTACATGTCGACTTCCCAACCGCGGACGGTGAATTCAAAGTTTCTGGTCGTGGTGAAATGCACCTCGCCGTCTTGATTGAGCAGATGCGTCGTGAAGGCTTTGAGCTCCAGGTTAGTCAGCCACAAGTCATCATGAAGGAAGACAACGGCCAAATGCTTGAGCCGATGGAATCAGTCGTCATTGACGTACCGGACGAATTCGCCGGAACGGTAATTGAGAAACTCGGACGCCGTAAAGGTGAAATGACCAACATGATTACGGAGAACGGTTCAACCCGTTTGGAGTACACCATGCCTACCCGCGGTATTCTGGGCTTCCGCACAGAATTCATGACCGACACTAAAGGCGAGGGTACTTTTGCCCACATCTTCTCAGCTTACGCGCCACACAAGGGAGAAATCAACCGCCGCAGTGCCGGCTCTATCATTTCTGGCGATCAAGGCAAGACCACGCCTTACGCTTTGGCCATGATCCAGGAACGTGGTCCGCTCTTTGTAGCGCCAGGTACTGAAATTTACGAAGGTATGGTCATTGGTGCTAGCATGAAGGAGACCATGACGGTGAATGCCGTACGAGAAAAGAAATTGACCAACATGCGTGCCTCAAGTGCTGACCATATCGTGGTCATCACCCCACCAATTGACATGAACCTAGAACGCGCCCTGGAATACATCGACAACGACGAATACGTAGAAGTTACCCCAGAAAACGTACGTATTCGCAAAAAGTACCTGACAGAAAATGAACGCAAACGCGCTGATCGCTAAACAGTTAAAAGAACGGGCTCCGGCCCGTTCTTTACTATTTACGGAAAATTTGCTAGTCTAGTTAGTCTCGTATTGAGACAAACCACCACCGGAGATCACATGTCCAGCAAGGTCGAGTCCATTATTCGCTTCAAGGGGGAGTTCCCCAACACCCTACTTGACCCCATCCGAGCCATGGCCCGGATCCTGGCTCCGTACGATGAGCTTCTTGAAGGCTGCAATGAAGACGACCAACTCACCATCTTCGACCTCATGGAGTATCAAAATTGCCTCTCCGATGAGTTCAGAACATTGCTCTACACTTCCGCAGTTGGCATGTTGGTATACCAACTCGAGCAGTACAATCTCACGCCAAAACCTGGGAAGCGACACCAATTCACAAAAAGATTCTATCGAGCTCTGAACGGCATACAGTTATGCCTTGACGAGAACAACTACAATCTTTGTTCCAAGGTGATTGACGAAAACACGGCCCTTATAGGGGCCCTGAACTTTGCAAACTCCGTCAAGAGGCTGACCTATCCCGGCGCCATGCGAGCGCATAACAGGATAAGTGAGGAACAAAGACTCAGTCAGTCTGAAGAGGAACAAACCAACCTAGACAGAGGCTGGCATGAAATCGCCTTCAGAGTCTCGGGACTACCTACTCAAATATTCGAAGCCTCATCTGACGCCAAACAGATCAGGAACATCCTGAAATCAGTGGAAATCGACTATCCGAAAGGTCAATTCATATCTCTGCCTACGTACACGGATCTCAATGGCAGTCCGATGAGTTTCTCCTTAGGCCTAGCCGCAAGCAAAAATCCTCTCAGCCTAGGCAGAATCCTTGTCTTCGATCAATTGAATCAGCCCGGGGCACTCATAGCACAGGGCGAAATCGCCAGAAGAGATGGGCACATTCTCTTTGACGATTGCCTCGTTTCAGACCTGCAGTCCACCTTCAAATGTCACCGAGCTACCGGACCGTACCAACACCTGCGTGACTTTGTGACCTGTGGCATTTATCGCATGATCGAAACGGGCGTTTTACAAGAAAAAGTCTACCTCGAACTTGACGAGGATGAAGATGAGGATCAATCAGCACTGGCCGCTGACGACGCTCCCATTCTCGACGAGGCACCAAGCTCAGAGATACCGCCGGCACCCTGTCTACCGTTCGACGTCGACAGCTCGAACATGCCAATAGTTGCCCCTAAAAAGCAACCTGGCATCGGCAGGAATAGCTTCAGCTACACCAGAGTCATGCAAGTCTTTGCGCAGCTGGGCGTCACGCCCGTCCGCGTCGAACGAGGCAAACATGTCAAGCTCTCCCGTGACGGCAAAACGTCCAGCTTTCTCAACCCCCATGCCCATCAAGACCCCCGGCATGTGAAGTCAGCGGTGAAAAAAGCGCTAGAGCGCCTGGGCATTCCCTACGAAGATTTCGAAAGCATCTTACGCGGGTAAAAAAACACTGGCCGCCAGTCAAAAACTGGCGGCCGTTTCTTTTCTTACTAAGATCTAATATCTTTCTTAATACTCGCCCGTAATTGCTTGAGCTTAGAGGTGGAGTAGAGGGCCGAGAGTACCGTTAAGATAATCAGTAACACCGGAGTTTTGCCGGCCGATAACAAGAAAATCACGATCACAATTAGAGCAGTAGTACAGGTCAACGCTGCCAAAATCCTTCCTTTTAAGGCCCGTGTGTCCATAAGACTAATAGTCTCTCAGCTTTTGAATAATATCTTTCTGCTGAATCTTCTCTAGCGCCTTAGCCTCAATCTGACGAATACGTTCACGCGTCACATCAAACTCTCTACCGACTTCTTCCAGAGTATGCGATACACCGTCTTCCAGACCAAAACGCATCTCTAAAATCTTCTGTTCACGCGGAGTGAGATCACGCATGGCTTCATGCACGTAATCTTTCAGCAACTGTCTAGCTGCGGCTTTATCTGGTGGCAAATTCTTAACGTCTTCAATAAAGTCTTCCAGCTTGGAATCATCATCGTCATCACCCACAGATGTGTCGAGCGAAACAGTCTCCTGAGAAATCTTCTGAATGTGCTGGACCTTCTCAAGTGGCATATCCATTTCTGCCGCCAACTCTTCCAACAGCGGCTCACGACCCAAGTCCTGAATCAACCGACGTTCCACCTGCTTAAAGCGGTTGATAGTCTCTACCATGTGCACCGGAATACGAATTGTTCTGGATTGGTCAGCCAAAGCACGGGTAATCGCCTGTCTGATCCACCAGGTAGCGTAAGTAGAAAACTTAAAACCTTTACGATATTCAAACTTTTTTACGGCGCGGAACAAGCCCACGTTACCCTCCTGAATGAGGTCGAGTAAAGATAATTGTTTACCCACAAACTTCTTGGCAATCGAAACTACCAAACGCAAGTTAGCTTCAATCAAACGGCGCTCGGCTTCTTTGTCATTCCGCTCCTTGCGGCGCGCCAAAGCCACCTCTTCCTCAGCATTCAACAACGGAATCTTACCAATTTCACGCAAGTACATCTGAATACTATCCTGAGTCAATTCAGTACTCACGGATGTATCAGACTTCTTATCTACCGTTAAACGTAATTTGCCGTAAACATCATCTCTAGATTTACTACCACCCAAAAAACCTTCTTTCATCTCAACAAAATGCAAACCTTTTCTATCTAATCTATCTAAAAATTCTTCAAATAACTCCAAATGATCTTCTACGTAACCAAAAACAAAGATGACTTCATTTTCCGTCACAAAACCACGTGACATACCGCGCTCAATCATGCGCGTCAAAGACTCATCCGTGGGTGGCGGACTCTTTTTATCTACCACCAGCTTAACCGCTGGCTTGATAACTGGCGCTTTCTTAAAAACAACTTTAGCGGCCGCTTTTTTCTTAGGCACTGGCGATTTTTTTAAAGGTTGTTTAACTTTCGCCGGAACCACTTTTTTGACAAACTTTTTTGGGGTCACTTTTTTCTGTGCCATAGATAGACCTTCCAACCCAAACAGCCCTTAACTCTAGGACGACTTGGTATTGGAACGTGGAATGAGCTTGGAGTAGTCAGCTAACAACTCCGTCAAACGTGCAGCATCACCTGCTAGTTCAGCGTGCCGAATAGCCGCTTCCAGCTCTTTACGCCTCTTCATGAGTTGCGCCGAGGCAAACAGCGCTAAGTGATTTTCAACTTCCGAACGCACACGTGTTGGCGTCAGACCGGCAAAGATCTCATCAATACGGAGAGCAACGGCATCAAGCGTATGAATAGCCTGGACCTGCTGCTGATCCTCGAGATATGCCCGTAGTCGCGAAAAAAGTGTTTGAGGTGGTGCGGGAGGTTGTATTTGACCAGCATTATAAACGAGTTCCAGGGCGGTGTAAAGCTGCTGCCACGGATCCATCAACAGTTCTTTAGGAACATTGGCCAAAATCGCTGGCGCATACAGCTCGTAGCGCAAAGCTGCCCCAAACAATAAGGCCGCAGCTTGAGTCTCTGGTGCCTGGGCGGTATTTGGCTGGTTGACCTTCACTGCTGGCTTTAAAGCCAAGGGCGCGGTCTTGGCCGGGGTCGCTGGCGTCTCGGCTTGACTGGTCTTGGACCGCGTCTCCTCTACCATAGCTTGCAACACGTCTGTACCCACGTGCGTGGCATCCGCAATCCGCATGAGGTACAAATGTCGCTCGTCCGGCCGGTTGACTCTAGCAATATGCGGTAACAAGTCATCAATCAAATGCCGTCTGGCCTCCACACTCGCCGCTCCCCCATGCTCCTCAAACAAACGAATAACTTTCTGAAAATAATATTCGATCACCGCTTGCGAATCACTCGCAATCCGCACCCACTCCGCCGGGTCACGCTGCACAATTTCATCCGGATCTTTACCGGCGCCAACTGGCACCACCAAACACCGCACATCAAACTGCAAAGCTGGATCGGACGCTTGTAATTTAATCGCCAACTCAACCACGCGCTTAGCCGCCGCAAACCCAGCCGCGTCATCATCTAAACAAAAGACCAAACGTTTAGTGTAACGCGCCAATGTGCGTAACTGTGTCTCAGTTAAAGCTGTACCAGAACTCCCCACCACATTCTCAACCCCCGCCTTATGTGAGGCGATCACATCCAAATTACCTTCCACGATAATCACCTCACCGGCCTGGCGTATGCCGGACTTAGCTAAATGCAAACCGTGCAACACAGCACCCTTGTGATAAATTGGAGTCTCGGGTGAATTGACATATTTACCCTGATCTTCCGGCGCGCCTGGCAAGACTCTAGCCGTAAAACCAATCACTGTTCCGGCCGCATCACACAGTGGGATCATCAACCTGCCTCTAAACCTGTCCACCAAACCACTCCCCGATTTTCTCCGCAAACCCAAACCACTGTCTAAAATCGTCTGCTCAGAATAACCCTGCTTGAGTAACAAATTACACAACACATCCCAATCATCCGGAGAAGCGCCTAACTGAAACTTAGCTTGCAAGGCAGCATCAATCTGCCGACCAGCGACATAACTACGCACCGACTGACCGTTAGGATACTCACGTAAACAGGTGGCGTAATACTCAGCCGCGAACTTGTGAATCGTTTTCAGCACATCACGCTTGTCTGTATCCGGCGTTGATCGATATTCCGGCACCTCCACTCCCGCCTTATCCGCCAAATGACGCAAGGCCTCTGGGAAGGTCATGCCTTCCATCTCCATAATAAAAGTAAACATGTCACCACCTTTATCACAACCAAAACATTTCCAGATCTGACGTTCTCTGGAAACATGAAAAGACGGCGTGCGTTCCGCATGAAACGGGCAAACACCCTTCATGGAACCACTCCCAGCTGACTTAAGCGGCAAATATTCGCCGATAACTTCAGCTACATCTAGCTTTAATTTGATCTCATCTTTAGCATCCATGACGAGACATTACCGTAAACTAGCATTTTTTAACAGCCAGATTATTTGGCTAAAATTACGCCTTCAGCCACTAGGCGCGCACGTTTTTGGGCGACACCTCGATTATATTGACCTAAACTTCCGTCAGAACAAATCACGCGGTGACACGGAATCTGGGGGTCGAAATTCTGCTTCATGACACTGCCCACAGCTCTAAACGCCCGGGGGCTACCCGCGCGTTTACCAACTTCCTGATAACTGAGCGTGGAGCCGGCGGGAATACTCGCCACTACCGCTAAGACTTTCTGCTTGAAGTCCGTCATCAACGTTTACGTTTAGCCCCCACCTTGACCTTAGTCTTCTGCTTAGCTCGAGTTTTAGTTTTAACTCCTGGTTTAACTTTAGCTTTTGGTTTTGCAACCGGCTTAGCCTTAGTTTTAGGCTTGGACTTAGCTTTTGCTGCTGTCACTTTTTTCACGACCTTGCCTTTGGCTTTGGGTGTGGACTTAGGTTTAGCTTTTAATTTCGCCTTGGCCTCAGCTAACTGCTTAAGTTTCAACTTAGCTGCTCTAGGATCTTTTTTAATCCGTTGATATCTACCAGCCAAAGATGCTGTGGCTAAAATATGACGCTTCATGGCGGCCTCAAGCACGTGTCTGGGTGCACCCTCCGCCACATCTAACCAACAATCCAAAGCAATAATCGTAAAACGATACTCATGTTCACCGTAACCCGGGCACGGACCGCCGTAACCCACCTCACTAAAGTCAGTCTCACCTTCAAGACCACCTTCTGGAACACTATCTTCTGCAATTGATCTGACCTCTGGAGAAATATTCCAGACTGACCAGTGCAACCAATTACCACTTGGAGAATCAGGATCGTCCACCACTAAAGCTAGACTCTGCGTCCCCTTAGGTACACCGTCAAAACGTAATTCTGGATTAATATCATCACCATCACAAGTGTACAAGGATGGGATTCTGTGACCGTTAGCAAATGCCGGGCTCATGATACGCATAAGCACAAAATCGAGATAGGAGAATGCAATCATGATACTGTCGCTCGGCATGAGCGACAAGCATGTTTACACACAGCATCAGCGATTTCCTCCACACGTTTCACTTGACCACAAACCACTTTCAGTATCACGCGCCAGTTGTTCAGCATTTTTAAAGTCTTGCTGATACTTGTACGCCTTGCTGTAAGTGTACTCATAACCATAACCATCCCGGAGCAACTTCTCCCCCACATTCGTACCGTCTGCTAAACGCAAATACGCTAAAGCTCTGCCGTACTTATCCGTCATGCCTTGCGACTCATCAAACTCCACCGTCACCACCTGATCAGCGAGTAAATTCTGCACAAACGCACTCGCTTCCAGACCAAAACATTGCACCTCTTTCCTAGGATCCACCGTCTCTGGAGTGTCGACCCCGATCAACCGAATGCGTGTCACTTCACCAGCTAACACCACATCCACCGTATCCCCGTCGATCACCCTGTCCACGCTACCATCGACAGGCTGAGTGACATCGATCGCCACGTTCGTGTCTAACGCTATATCAGCATCAGTATCCTCAACCGACCCCACCGTCTCACCTATCACCGATCCTAAAACTATTATCAGCAACGCTAACACTACACTCCCCAATTTCTTCCAATCCTTAGTCGTCATACACCTAACCATTAACCAGAATTGAGATCGAGATCGCAAAGGCCGACCACCAGGTGACTATCGACACACAGAAACTCAAGGTGATCCAACGCTTCCAAGTCTTGGGCAACAATCGTTTAGCCTGTCCTTGACGCTCTAGTTCCAACAACCGTGGACTCAACCAAAAAGTTAACCAAGAACCATTTACAATCATCACCGCCCCCAACCCCAGCAACACATACGCCACCGGACTCAGTCCAAACTGGACAAAGTGCCACACCGCCCCCACGGTCGCTAAAGTTAACCCAAACCAAATGAGGGGCTTAGTCACTTTATGTGTGCGGATAGTCGTCTCGGTCCAGTAGGTCGACCTCTGACCCAACCAACCCAAAGTTTCAATCACACTCACCGCCCCAAGGCCAATCACAAAACCTGCCAACCACAGATAACTCGACAACATAGCCAACTGCATAACCTACTCCGTGACTTTAGGTTTCACGAGTCCAAATAGTCTACGTAACAGCAAAGTCAACACGACCACAATCAACGTGACAATAATGGCATACAAAAACTGCGCCACAATCGTGGCGGACTCGGCTGGGAAAAAATAATCAATTGCGGATTTGACGGCATCATTCCAAGCCAAACCCGCTACCACACCAAGCGCAGCTGTCACGTAACTCATGGTCTGATCCGCCACTGCACCCTGCACTTTCTGACCGTGCTGCTTTAACCGTGAAAGGACTTGAACCATAACGGATTTACTTACGTCTAATCATTTTCGGCTTAACGTGTCGCCGAGCTGCTAATTGATTTTCGATCTGCTTAAACTCATCATCGTGAGTCAATAATCGGAGGAGAGCTCTGAATCTGGAATAGACGTGATGACCGACGATATAGTGCAGCGCAATCAAACCCACTAAAATCGCCAAGACCAAACTGAGCAAGAACATCAATCGGCCCTTGACTAACTGCATAACTCCCGCAAACACGCCTGAATACACACTCGCTCTAATCTCGAGTGACTGGTCCCGCGTATTCCCCGCCGCGTCCACGGCTCTAACTACTACTCGATAATTATGGCTTGGGTCAGTAGTGAATTGATACGGGCTCACGGCCTGCACAAACACCGGTGACAGATCCGGTGACTCCGTCTTATCAATCACACCAATCTCGTAGTGATCCATTCTGGAGAGAGAGTCCGTGGTAAAAAAACTCACCAAGCGCCGCTGTTTAGAGTCATCAACTACTTCCTCAACCTTGGGCTTGAATGCAGCCGGTGGAATGGAATCAATTCTAACCAAGAAGTGGCTAGTCTGACCCCACACGCCCTGCTTACTGGCACGGATATGGAAGTAATGCAAACCGTCGCTTAAGTTTTCATAACCCTTAGACGTCATTAAGCCCTCCGCCACGTCATCTGGCACCGTTGACGGCTCAGTGTCTAAACTAAAACTAAAACCGTCGACCTCTGGATCCTGATCCCAACCAATCACGACGTTCTTTTCCTTATACCAATCCGTTTCAAACGGATGCGTGGCTGAGAAAACCCTCACTCCAGATGGTGGCTTAGGTGTAATAGTATAAGAAGCTCGGCCAAAAGATGTCTTGGCCGCGGTCCCAAGGCCGTCATTCGCTAACACCTGGGACGAAGTCAATAAACTCACGTCCGCCTTCCCCACGGCCAAGGCTCTAAAAGTAATCGTCGTTACCAAGCCACTTTCCGTCACGATTCCGTTAGGAATCAAACCCACGAATCTAGCTGTACCTTCAGAATTTGAATATGACGGCGGCTGCAGCCACAACTGAATCAAGGACTGACCTGCGGCCGGAGTGACTACCTCCATTAACTGCGGATTGAATTTAACCAGCAACTCCATGGTGCTCATGCTCTGACCTTTAGTATCGATATACAAAGACACCTGAAACGTCGACCCCTCAATCACGCTCTGGCTAGCCGGTGAAAAAAACAAATTTACCGCCGGTGCATCCACCGCGGTTTCAGCCGCTACCTGACTAATTGGTAGCTGCATGACGCTCCCTGCCACTAGCAAAATAGCGATCCAAATTCGCAACCCCCAATAACGCATACTCCTATAGAGTATAACATTGTTCAGACTGGAAGAATTTAGAAAAAGCGTCTCCACCAAGGCTTGCTTGCGTCCTTGGTTTTATGTCGATCAGAAGCCGGCGTAATATTATCGGCCTTAACCATACGTGCATAAGACCTCACCCAACTGTCTACTCTACGCATTTCTTTACTTACGACCTCGCCATCATATTCGCCGGCATGCTTGTTATGATCGCCGTAAGAAGGCTTTTTCTGATCCAGGTGCAAATTAAAACTCACTTGTTTGTCATCTTGGTCCACATATAAATGAAAGCGTGGATAGAACTCTGTGGTCAGCCTGATTACAAAACTATCCTCCCCAGACTTAGGGTCCCTAAAGTAAGCATATCCGGCTTTACGCAGCGCTTCGCCCGGATTCGGAACCTCAGCAATTGGATAACTGATCTTCATATTTACGCATATTACCACGCTTGCCTAAAGTAAGTAATTGCTATATCTTAAGGTGGGAATTCTATCCTAATATCCTTAAGGAAGAGTCGCATAGTGGCCTAGTGCGCACGCTTGGAAAGCGTGTATACCGCAAGGTATCGAGAGTTCGAATCTCTCCTCTTCCGCCATTCGACTCGCTTCGCTCGCTCATGGTCTTCGACCAGTGAGGGGACAAAGCGAGTCGAATGTCCTGAGTCAATCGAAGGACGCACCATCAAACCTCGTTCGCTCATGGTCTCAGACCGCTGGGAAGACGAAGTGAGTCGAATGTCCTGAGTTTATCGAAGGGCTGACATTTCACCCCTCCGCCGTCGCCCTACGGGCTATGTCGGACAAATCGGGCTACGTTGGGGATGTCGTCAATGTATTTTAAGCTACTTTCTAAAACTAAAAGGTGATAACATGAGTGAATTCAAAAGGGATTCGAACTCTATGATTTTCCAAGAAGCGCCGAAAGATTTTAATAAGGAAATAGACGTGGTTGGTTGTTATGTTCAGCATGACGGAAAGTTTGTGCTGCTCCACCGCCAACCGCACAAAACCAATGGCAATAAATTAGGCCTACCCGCTGGCAAGGTCGACCCAGGAGAAACTATTCATCGGGCAATGAGCCGAGAGATTAAAGAAGAAACTGGCCTAGACATTTCTGAAGAAGATCTTGAACATATTGGTACTGTATTCGTTCGAAACGAGGGACATGACATTGGTTATCACATGTTCATTGCTCGCCTCTCGACCCAGCCTGAAATAATTGTTAATCTTAAAGAACATCAGGCGTATGTGTGGGTATCACCAATCGAAGCACTCAAATTGGATTTGATTCATGATTTGGATGAGTGCATCAAGACCTACTACGAGCTATGATTAATGCTTCGGACTTCAAAATCGTCATAGAAAATCCGTAAATCTTTAAGTACTTATGAAAAAACTATTTATTGGGATCGGATTGATCGTTATATTAGCCTTAGCATACTGGTTGATATCACCTTTTTGGCGAGATGTAACACTAGATGAGGCCTTGCCAGGCACTCCAGACGCTTCAATCCAAGATAACCGGCAGACAATGGATGCCGAGACACAAGCCGATTTTGACAAGCAGACTGCAGACATGAAAGACGAGGTGATGGTGAAAGATGAAACCATGCCTGCAAGTCAACCAACCATCACCAGCCGAGCAAATATGATCGCCATGGCACACGGCGTGGAAGGCGAAGCTTTACTAGTTACAGCTGGTGACGAAACTTTTCTACGTTTTGAAAATCTAAAAACTATCAACGGCCCCGATCTACGCATCTACCTATCGTCCGACCTAAATGCGGATGACATTGTAGACCTTGGTGCCATTCGGGCCACGGAGGGCAGCGTCAACTACGCCATCCCAGCCGGGACTGATCTAACCAAATACACCAACGTCATGATCTGGTGCCGCGCCTTTGGTGTCCTTTTCAGCTACGCACAGTTTAAGTAGCCTACAATAACCCCAACGACAACCTCAAACATCGGGCTATGGCGCAGTGGTAGCGCGCTTGCATGGGGTGCAAGAGGCCGTGGGTTCAAATCCCACTAGCCCGACCATTCGACTCACTTCGTTCGCTCATGGTCTTCGACCGCTTGGGAAGACGAAGTGAGTCGAATGCCCTGAGTTCATCGAAGGGCTTACCATCAGGCTTCGCTCGCTCATGGTCTCTGACCGGCGACACACAGGTTTTCAAATCGTTCATGATCGCCAATATCAAACTCCAACATTTCATAACTTTAAATTTCTATTTCTCTTTAATCTCAATCGTCATTACCATCCTGAGGCGGATGCCGCCTGTCCTGAACGAAGCTGAAGGAAAGGACTTACTTTAATCAATCTCTCTTGCCTTGACTTCTGCCTGAAAAGTTAGTAATATCGAGCGTTCAAATCTGCATACTGCGGCATTTGAATCTTGGGGGTAAAATGGGACCAATCGAGGTAGCCGTTATCGAAACCGCCACGAACTTACACAAAAGCATGCGCGACGCCTGGGGAGATCAAATCCCTGGACTCCTACACTACCTGGTGGCACCACAAGTCTACGTACCGGCCGCGCAAGTTGCCGGCGCCTTGTTTGATGGAAAAGTGCCACCGTTCGGCATCGCCATCCACGACAGTGGGTCGAAAATCCACCTCGGCCTCTGCTACATCGGCACGGGCCACCGAATCTTGCGAATCGCTGGCGCCACCAAGAATCCGCCCACCTATCTCAATTTTCAGCGTGAGATCTGTCCGCTGATTCAATTCGGCGATGCTACGCTTCCGCATGAACTTGGACTAGACGGCAAAACGCCGCGCACGGTCAACAGCATAGCTATCGACCGCGCAACGACACGTCAGCGCGACTCACGCACTCGTACAGGCCCGACGGCGTAACTGAGGCATTGCAGTCTCAGAAGCGCCGCTCGTCTGACGGGTGCGCTTTTTTATACAAAACACTCCGCCAATTGACGGAGTGTTTTTTCAATCTAAGTGATTACTTAGCTAGCTCGGCATCGATGACTGTCTTAAGTGAGGCGTAAGGCACGGCGCCTGAGATCATCTGACCGTTGATGAAAGTTGCTGGAGTTCCGTTGACACCAGCGGCAGCACCACCAGCAGCGTGTGAGTCAACTACAGCCTGATACTTAGCTGTGCTCAAACACTCATCAAACTTCTTCTGGTTCAAGCCGAGCTCACCGGCTAACTGACCGTAATAGCTCGTGCTCAAAGTAGTCTGGTTAGCAAAGAGTTCATCGGCATACTCCCAGAACTTACCCTGCTCAGCCGCACATTCACTCGCCAAGGCGGATGGATTAGCTTCTGGATGGAAAGAGAGAGGGAAATGTCTGTAAACCCAGGCCACTTCATCGCCATACTCATCATCCATCTGCTGCATAGTCGGATGATGCTGACCACAGAATGGACATTCAAAATCTGAATACTCAATCACAACTACTTTGGCTTTATTAAGGTCGCCACGCACGTGATCTTCCTTGGTAGCTGCGGCCAACTGACCAGCTGGCTGCGTGTCTGGCACTGTGGTTGGCTGCGTGTTAACTGCCACCGTGCCACGATCATTGCCTCCTGGTGACGCAATAGCTACACCAGCGAAATTATTCAAGATCAATGACAAAGCGATACCGGTCACCAAACCGAAGGCAAAAAGCATCTTAGGATTGCCGTCAAAGAAACCTTTAGGCGTCTGTTGTTCATTCATAAAACATTAGGTGAAATAATCAAATGCTGAAAGCTGACTAGCCCGGATGGCGTACACCATCAGATCCCCCAAAATTCAAGCATTGAATACCCGCATTGTACTGGTTTAGCCCCTTTTTAACCTCTTGTTTATCCACACCAACACCCCTACACCAGCCGCCACTAACGCCACGCAAAAATACTGCGCCGGAGTTAAACCCGCGTACTTCGTATCCGCCACGCGGTAGAAATCCAGACCAAATCTGACTACGCCGTACCAAATAGCAAAAATCGCCAAATACAGACCAACCGGTCTTGGTTTTCTGGCTAACCATAAAAAAGTCATCGCCATCAAAAAACCGTTGATCGATAAATATAAACCGTGATCATGTCTGACAATTCCATCTGGATACTTAACGCCCAAGACAAAATCAGTGGCCGTACCCGGATGATCGTGAATCAAAAAACAGCCGATCCTGCCAATCCACAGCCCAAATGGTAAACCGAAAATTAAAGTGTCAGCATACGCCATCACGTCCAACTGACGACGGCGCAAATACCAAATCCCCACCGCCAAACAAGCAATCAAACCGCCAAAAATCGAGGCTCCCCCCTGCCAGACCGCAAAAATCTCCAAAGGGTGTTGAGCAAAATAACTCCAGTCATAAAAAAACACATGCCCCAGCCTCCCCCCAACAATCCCCGCAAAAATCAACCAAGGTAAAATATCGAAAACTAATTTACTGTCTTGACCACGTCTTTTAGCTAACCAAGCTGCTGCCACGGCCCCCAACAAAAAACCTAAACCCACAAACATGCCCCAAACTTGCAAGTTGATCGGTCCGAGTTGAATGACGCGCCATTCGAGGTACGGCAACATAGTGAATATAGGAAAGACTTTAGATTTTAGAGATTAGAATTTAGAGTGAAGAGGTACAAACGGCCTAAGGCAAGGCGCCGAGTTCGCGTAAGGCGTGTTTAAAACTGGCGATAGCCGCTACGCCTTCCTTGCGTTTGAGTTGCAACAACGGCTCATGTGCTAAACGATTTCTCAAGCCATGCGCCGGCCGGACTAACTTCAAACGCCTGTATTTGTTAATCGCAAAATTCAGTCTGTCATTGAGTGATCGACCCGGAAACTGCTTAGCTTGCAATGCCATGTCCAACACCGCATCCGCTTGAATGATAGCCATACGTAGATGCGTATCGTCCCCGTCCGCCACGTGTTCTTCCACCTCTGTCCACGCCTGCCAGATACGCTCCTTGGCGGCATCCTTAAACTGTAATCGGCGCATCAATCGACGGCCATAAATCACCGCCAAAAAGGCCAAGGCCACAAAAACCAGGCCCAGCACAATTGATGGCAGCGCACTCATGAACATCGCGGTGAGCTGGGCGGAAAAATCCATGGCTAAGCTTGAGGAACTTGTGTATGCCAATCGGTCACAGCCTGATAAGCACCAGCTGCAGTATACAACGCTAACTCGTTAAACGGTTTGGCCTGTATCTGTAAGCCGACCGGCATACCGTTTGCAAAACCGCACGGCACAGACATACCGGGTAAACCTGTAATGTTAGCCGGAGTCGTGAACACGTCCGCCAAATACATCGCCAAAGGATCATTAAACTTCTCCCCCAACTTCCAAGCCGTGCCCGGCGCAGTTGGACCTACGATAATGTCTACTTGCTTAAACGCCTCATCGAACTCTTTGCGCAAAGCATTTCTTACCGCCAAAGCCTTCTTGTAAAAAGCATCGTAATAACCGGCTGACAAAATAAATGAACCTAACATGATACGGCGCTTGACCTCCAAGCCAAAGCCTTCACTTCTAGCCGCTAGGTAAGACTCTTCCAAAGCTCCCGGCGCTCTAGTGCCATATCGCATGCCGTCATACCGCGCCAAGTTACTGCTCGCTTCAGCCGGCTGAATAATGTAATAAGTTGCAAGTGCGTATGGCGTGAGCGGCAAAGATAACTCCACAATCTCCGCACCCTGATCCTTGAACACCTGAATGGCCTCCTCTACTCTAGCGCGCACCTCAGGATCCATGCCATCAATAAAGTATTCTTTGGGTACGCCAACTTTCATACCCGCCAAACTCGGGGCCAATAATTCTGCTACCGGCTTATCCGCCAAATCCACCGACGTACCATCATGAACATCCCGACCCTCAATCACTTCCATGATCAACATCGCGTCCTCTACGGTATGCGTAAAAGGTCCAACCTGATCTAAGCTCGAGGCCAAAGCAATTATGCCGTAGCGTGACACTCGTCCATACGTCGGCTTTAGACCAACTACGCCACACATGGCCGCTGGTTGACGGATTGATCCACCCGTATCCGTACCCAAAGCAGCCGCCACAAAGCCAGCCGCGACCGCTGCCGCCGAGCCGCCAGATGATCCACCTGGAATCCTGGATTCATCCCAAGGATTATGCGTCTTCTGAAAAGCTGAAGTCTCAGTTGAAGAACCCATGGCAAATTCGTCCATGTTGGTACGGCCCAAAATAATCGCACCGGCCTGCTCCAAGCGCTCCACGGCCGTGGCGGTGTAAGAAGACGTGTAATCACGCAAAATCATCGCCCCAGCACTGGCCTTACGGCCCGCCTGCAACATATTGTCCTTAATGGCTACCGGCACACCGGCTAAACGCGGCAAAACATCCCCACGCGCCTTCATGGCATCAATCTCCCTAGCCTTGGCTAAAGCCGCCTCGGCGTACACTTCCACAAAAGCTCCAATTTTTGGATCCTCAGCCTCAATTTTAGCCAAAGCATTCTTGACTACCTCTTCCGCGGTCACAGTTCCCTCTGCCACGGCCTCACGAATAGCTTTAACGGTTATAAATTCACGCATACAATTTGCAACTTGCGACTTTGACTAGTGAAAAATGCCTGGAACCTCCAAGGCGTCGCCGGTACTCTTAGGAAACGCCGCCACCGCCGCATCTCTCTCCGACTGGGTGGTGGTCTGTTCATCTGCCCTAAAGACATTCGTAGCCTCCGTCAGATAAGCCTTAGGATCGATATTTGTAGTATCGACCTCCTGCAACTTGGCCACATACTCCACAATGGCTGGCAACTGCCGACCCAGCGCCTCTTTTTCAACCTCAGTCAATTTAAGCTTGGCCAATTTAGCCACGTGATCAAGATTAATGTCCATAACAATTTACTATCGATATTTACGTCCTCATACACATGCCGCCGATAACCCGCCCCTCACCTTAACCCGCCTACTACTCGACCATAATGTACTGATTTTAAACAAAAAAATCAAATCTAGCTCGTTCATCTAAATTTAGCCCGTTGACAGTCAAGTATTCAGCATGAATACTGAGTGCTATCATACCTTCCCCATCAAACTTCTATGGCCTGGAAACAACTATCCTACCAAGAAAGATACCAGAGCCCGTGGTTGAGAATTACAGAAGATAAGGTCATCACAGAAGCCGGAAAATCATTAACCTGGAGTGTCATTCACCAGAAACCCTGTGCCATGGTCCTGCCTTGGGACGGGGAACGCTTCGTACTGGTCAAGCTCTATCGCTACGTGATCAACAGAGCATCCTGGGAATTCCCTGCCGGAAGTGTTGCCGATGTCTCGATGGATGAAGCTGCAAAACTCGAACTTAAACAAGAAACTGGGTTCTCGGCTGGCGCCTATGAGCATATCGGCAAAGTCTTTCTCGCCAATGGAAGCAGCACGCAATCAATGGACATTTATCTCGCAACCGACCTTGTCGCCGGGGAAGCGGAACCAGATGAAGGCGAAGAGGGCATCGAATCTCGTCACGTGACTTATGCGGAACTCTGCCAAATGATCAACGATGGAAGCATACATGACAGCCCCAGCATCGCTGCGGTGGGATACCTATGCACCTCTGGCTGGGTGGATCGTAACGTGAGAAAATAGTTCTCATTCATCACTTAAATATCGTTAGATGTTTCAACACGATATTCACGATCGTTCAACTTCTGAAATTTGTATTGCTTTCCATATTGTTCGGCTAGTTTATCGTTTCGCTGAGCGTAATGCGGGTAGTGTGGCAGAACAATGTAATCAACGAGCCCCAGGCAGCTCGAGTTCTGAAGTGAAAACGTCTTTGGGAGCTCGGCGGCGTCCTCTTCGACGAATGGTTCGACACTTGGTCCCGCCAAAATTGATCCAGCACTCGAGCCAATGAAAAGCTCACCGTCGTCCAAGGCCTTTTTTATGACCTCCCGAAGCCCTGATCGATGAGCGTGCTCAACAAGAAAGGGGGCATTCCCACCTGCAATAAAAAGAATCCGAGTGTCGTTAAATACTATCTGAAGCTCAGTGGAGGTTTTATCTTTCAAATCAATATCGATAACCGCATAACCGAGATCGATCAGAGCTTTTCGATCTGCCTCCATCCAGGGCTTATTTTTATAAGGATCAGCCGCCGTCGTCACGAAACCCACCTTAACAGGTTCATGCGGCAATAATCCCTTCTCATACAATTCCTTAGCGACAGTACTGAAACTTGACGTCAAAATAATATTTCCCATATGTAACGAGCTCGGGTGCTAATAAATCAAAATAATCAAGCGAGCATACGCAAAAATTCTGCTTCCGACAAGATCTTGACCCCTAATTCCTGCGCTTTGTCAGCTTTTGAGCCCGGATTCTCACCAACCACCACAAAATCAGTCTTTTTACTGACGGATTCCGAGACATTGCCGCCCAAAAGGCGGATCTTGTCTTTAGCCTCCTCCCGACCAATCGACTCTAAAGTCCCAGTCACCACAAAACGCTGACCATCCAGCACCCGTTTGATGGCCTTAGCCTGCTTAATCATAACCCCGACTTCGGCGAAATCCTTGATCATATGCTTGCCATGTTCACTCTGAAAAAACTCGTGAATAGACTGCGCGACAGTTACTCCCACATCCGGTACGCGTTCAAGCTCATCCAAACTAGCTGACGCAATATTATCGATGGTGCCAAACGCCAAGCTAAGAGCAAACGCCGTTTCTGCGCCCACGTGCCGCACACCCAGAGACACTATGAATGGCGCCAGTTCGATGTCTTTACGAGTCTGAATTTGATCATAAAGTTTCTTAGCTGACAGCTCAGCAAAACCTTCAATGCCCAAAAAATCTGCAGCTTGCAGGCGGAAAATATCTGGCGGAGTTTTTACTAACCCGGCATCCAGTAATTTTTCTACAATTCTGTCGCCCAGGCCATCAATCCCAAAAGCTCTAGCGGCGTAAAGCACTTTCTCGCGCTCTTTAGCGTAACAAGATGTGTTTGAACACATGAGCGCCACTTCCCCTTCAACTCGTTTGGTTGGTGCATCACACACCGGACACTGCTCCGGAATCATCACCGGCTGCTCATGACCGGTTCTAAGTTCCGTTAACACCTTCATGATCTTGGGAATAATGTCCCCCGCCTTTGTCAAAATCACGGTATCGCCAACACGTAAACCTAAACGTTCAATCTCATCTGCATTATGCAGAGAGGCGTGTGTCACGGTCGTGCCCGCTACAAAGGTCGGTGCAACTGTCGCTACTGGCGTCAAAGCACCCGTCCGACCCACAAACCAATCCACAGACTCTACCACCGTTGTCGCTTCTTCAGCCGGAAACTTCCAAGCCACCAAACCGCGCGGCGTCTTACCGACTACGCCCAATTGTTTATACGCCACGTTATCATTCACCCTGACGACCACGCCATCAATCCAAAAATCCAACTTGTCACGTTTCTTCCCCATTGCCTCAAAAAAAGCTTTCACCGCCTTTAAATTCTCACACTGTTGGCCGATGCTAGTCTTGAAACCAAACAATTTAAGAATCTCGACCCCCAGAGTTTGCGTCATCTCACCCAGCTCAGTTTCTAAACGCCAAGCCATGTAATCAAGCGGTCTACTCGCCGCAATCGCCGGATCAAGCTGACGGATACTCCCGGCGGACACATTACGCGGATTAGCAAAAGTTTCTTCACCCTTTTTGGCCCGTTCCTGGTTCATGGCCTCAAAGGCAGCCTTAGGCATATACACCTCGCCACGAATCTCAATTCGCCCCACACGTGACCTGATTTTTTCAATCATTTCAGCCGACACACCAAAAGTCGCTTGCAATGACTGCAATTCAGCCTCATCAGGTGCACGCAACGCCAGCGGCACCGCCTCGATAGTCTTAATATTGTTAGTCACTTCTTCACCTATCTTGCCGTCACCCCTGGTCGCAGCTGTAACCAACAAGCCATCCTGATAAACAATCGACACCGCCAAACCATCAATCTTCAACATGGCGTAATAATCAGTTGACTGACCTTCACGAATTTTCAACAACCGCGCCTCCCAATCACCCAATTCCGCAAAACTAAACACGTCTTCCATGGACAACATGGGGTAAACATGTTCAATCTTGTTAAATTTATCCAGCGGCTTGCCGCCAATTCTTTGCGTGGGTGAATCGGCCACAATCAAATCAGGATAGGCCTGCTCCAGCTGATACAACTCATGCTTCAATGAGTCATTCACCGCATCAGACACCTCTTGAGTATCCAAAACATGGTACTCGTAACGGTATTTATCAATCAGCTGCCTAAGCTTCAAAATCCTCTCCGCCGCCTCTGATTTAGACCTAGCCATACCGGCCAATATTACCATGTAAACTGGCCAAACGACAACTCAAAATCACGTCCCTCGAGCCACTTTTCACGGCGGTAAGCGGTGGTTCGCAGATCCCCGGCGGAGTCTGTCAGGGGTGACGTATTTGGAAGTTCGGCGGAAACGCAGGAATAGCAAACCTGGTCGACTGATTCAAATAGACAAGTGATGATGCTCAGGAATATCAATCAGTCGAATTCAGGTTTGCCCGGAGTGACGCCGAACTTCAACCCTGACAGACTTAAAGCCGGGGCAGTTTCTTTGGATACTTTCTTTTCTGGTAAAGAAAGTATCGAATTAAGTAAACCTTAATTAAAATCCCTCAACTAGCTAAAAAATCCCAAATACCAATCAAGTAGTTGCTGACCCCAGAGCATGGTCACCACAGTCGCTAAAGCCATGAAAGTTCCAAAAGGCACATGACTAGCCAAAGTGCGCTGTTTGCCTATCAACAAACCAACCCCGACCACCGCTCCGGCGGCATACGCTAGCAACAAAGCTAAAACTCCCAACCACGGCCCCAACAAGAAACCCATCAACATGCCCATGCGAATATCTCCCCCGCCCACCCATTTGCCTTTAGAAAACAGGAACTGAAAAGCAAAGAAGCCACCGAGCAAAAAGCCACCGAGCAAAATCTCCGTCACCGGCACGCCCAACGCTACATTACACAGAATCGCAACCACCATGGCCGGAATCGTCAACCTGTCCGGAATGATCGAGGCGCGATAATCAAACACAAAGATCAAAATCAAAGCTGAAACCACCACGGCATCACGCACGAACAACAGCACTGCTTCTGCAGCTGAAGCGTAGAGCGGTAATTCCAAACCCCACAAACTTATGGCACGCGCCGCAAAGACTACAAACAACGCCGCAAAGACTACCTCCGTCGCTGGATACTGCCACGGAATCACCGCCTTGCACTTATGACACCGACCCTTCACCGCAAAATAACCAAAGACCGGCAAATATTCTTTAGCGTGAGCGGGCTTAGCACAAATTGAACAAGCCTTGCTTGTAGTAAAAATCAAACCCTTCTGAGTCCGCATGACTCTGGCGTTAGCTATACCACCAGCCAGCAAACCAGCTACCAACGCCCCTAAAATAAAGATAAAATCAGACATAAGCTTACTCTTCAGTGGCTACTGGCGTAAGCAGCGGACAGGCACCAGCCTTAAGACCAGCTTCAGTCACACAATTCTCGCCCTTCTGGAGTTTCAACAAGCTATTCCCTGCTTCCAGTTCAAATTGCACCGCAAAATTTTCAGCATCACTACTGTAACAATAAGCATCCTTAACGCCCCCGCAACTGGATTTGCCTTTGAGACCCTTGGTTGGCGGAGCTGGCACAAACTCCACGTACGCCGTCTGCGTGTCACTGACAGCACACGGTGCCCCAAAACCATCGCCGGACAAACACGCCGTGGTGGTTCTGCCAAGTGGCGTCGCTTCCGCAACCACCGGATACGCGGCGTGATCGTTAAAAAATAACTCCAGTCCAATTTGCAATTCTCTGACATGCGCCAAACGCGTGACATCACGCGTATGCTGCCTAGCAGAACCAATCGCTAAACTAGACACTAAACCCACCACTCCAATAACCAAGCCGACACTCAATAATTCAATCTTTGTCATAAGTCTGTATCAGTGATTTGATTCATGCGTTTCACTAATGAGCGTGGGGTCATATGGGCGGTCATGACCACCTCATGCGCACCGGCTTGCAAAACCTCATCCACCGCGGCACGAGACATATGCCTATCGGCCACGACGATCTTGGTCTGCTGCAAAGTCGGCAATGAACGCAAGCGCTTGAACGCGCCCTTAATGTCTTCTAACAAGACATGATGAATAAACAGGACGGCTGGCCTTAATTGTACCGCACGTCTTTCAGCGTCTAGCAAACTAGCAGCTTCTTCCACCTCCCAACCATCACGTTCAAACCTAGATACGTAAATATCTCGTAAACGAGCATCCGGCATCAATAGCAATATCCCCGGCTTAGCCTGCGTCATACCTTGGGGTCATGGTCATGCATAGCCAAACCAATCGCCACCGCTAAACGGGGTCCAACTTCATCCAACACCGGCCTAGCTTCTGGAACTGTAGCTACCCTAGCCCATGGATCACCGTGATACACGTTCACGTTCAGGGCCGCCGTCAAATACGGAACCAACCCAGGGACATGAGAAGATCCGCCGGTAATAATAATCTTCTCAACCGTGCTGTTGTCATGAAATTCCTGCTCAGCGTAGAGCTGTAACGCGTATTGCAATTCATGCAACATCGGCTTGATAGCCTGCTCTAATGGTGCCGGTAAGGTTTGATTAGCAGAAAAAGATAGATCCAATTTCATGGCCTCAGCCTCCTCAAATGACACCCCCATACTCGCCGCCAAAGCCTGAGTAATCGCGTTACCACCCGTCTTAATGCCCCGCGTTAAATACGGCACGCCTTTATCGACCACCGCAATATTCGTACGATTTGCTCCCATGTCCACAATCATGATCCGCGATTTATCTTTTCCGACTAAAGATCTAATGACCGCAAAAATTTCCGTCTCCAAAGAGACTAGCTCTAATTTAGCCAGCTTAAACATCTCAACGTACTTAGCGACCAAAGTTTTAGGCGCACCCGTCAATAACACTCGAATATATTTCTTGCTTTTATCAAGCGGTTGCGCACTAGCCTCAGCCGGCTGCGCTCCCTGCGCCTTAGGTAACAAATCCTTATCTAAAATATTCGAATCTAAAATCATCTCCTCTAGCGGCAACGGCAAAAGTTTACGGGCCTGAGCTTCAATGATCGGTTTCAAGTCTTCTTTGGGATCTTTTGGTACCGGCAAGGTGATCATGGCGTGAAACACCTTGGAGCTCGGCAATGACGCCACCGCCTTCTGGCCCCGCATGTTTGACTCCTTCATGATGCGTTGCAAAGTCTCCGCGGCCCTAGGCGCGTCATCAATCAAGGCCGTATCCGGCTTAACCGCCGTCACTAATTGCGAATAACCGTATCTAGATAACCTAAGTCTACCGTTCTCCGCAACGATTTCTACCACTTTAATGCCAGAGGTACCCACATCAACACCCAACGTACCTTCAAAGCGCTCGATTTTTTTCTTACCAAACAAGCCCATAGTTAATGGGATTATAGCATGTTAACCATCTCATCTAAGGTCTTATTCACGAGCGCATCGGCCTCCACGTTATACTCACGTCTAACATGAGTGAAAGTAACTTTTCTAAAATGTTGTTTGAGATTGTAAATTTGTAAAAACAATTTAGCTAATTCTGGATTTTTGACCTTGTACTGGCCATTCAATTGGCGCACGGCCAGCTCTGAGTCCAACCTGGCCTCGACTTCATTGTACCCAAGTTCATGGGCTTTTCTAAGACCCTCGATAATGCCCGTGTATTCCGCCTGATTATTCGTTGCAATGCCTAAGAACTTTGCCGACTCCCCCACCCGCTCACCAGTATCATCGTTATCTTTAATCGCAAATAACACCGCCGCCCCGGCTGACGGACCAGGATTCCCGCGTGAGCCGCCATCTGCGTACATGCGTACTTTTTTCAACATACACCTAATTAAGTGAGCAACTGCACATCCACCAACCTAAACTGCAAGGATTTTTTACCATTCCATTCATTCATCTCGATTTCGTAAGCTACGTTGACCGGACTCCCAATTTTAATCTGCTTAGCCAAATGACCAAACCCAAAGCCCACCAATTTATGTAAACCGCCTTCAGACGGTACCACGCTCAAACGCAAATGGGCGCCATTAACCCCCATAGTGTCCGCCCCAATCACACTCACGTTCTGATAAGCAAAGACTGGTGGTCGATTACCCTCACCAAAAGGAGCGCATTTCTGAAGCTCGACATACAGCGCATCCGTGACCTGATCAAACGGCAACTCAGCATCAATCAAGAGCGTATCTTTGACACCCGCTTCACCAAAATGTTGGCCAGCGAACACATTCATCTTCTCTCTAAATTCGTCCACTCTGCTCAATGACTCTAAAGTCAATCCACACGCCTGCGGATGTCCACCGCGTTTCACGAACATATCACCACACGCCTCCATGGCCTTCACTAAATGCAAACCACCCAAACTCCGTCCCGAACCCACAAAATGCTCCCCCACTTTAGCAAACGCAAAAGCTGGTAAACCGTAATCTGACACCAATCTACCAGCGATCAACCCCACAATACCCGGCAACCAAGTCTCGCCGTAAACCACCAAAACCGTAGCCTCATCCTTAAGTTCATTCGCCTTAACTTTAGCTTCCTCGTAAGCTGCGGCAAACACTTGTTGACGTTCTTTGTTTAAACGTTCTAATTCCAGTGCCGCCTGACTAGCTGTATCTTCCGTCACGGCCGCCAAAGTATTAAAGGCTAATCTAGCGGAAGCTAATCTACCCGCCGCATTCAAGCGCGGACCAATCCTGAAGCCAATTGCCTGCGTGTCGACAGCGCCCGGCTCCGTCCCGGCTACTTGCAAAATCGCCTTCAAGCCTGGCCGTCGCGTCTTCCGCAAAACTTGTAAACCGTAAAACTCCAAAGCCCGATTCTCACCGAGTAACGGCACCACGTCCGTCACCGTCGCAATGGCGACTAAATCCAAAAGCCATTTTTCATGACCGACCGGAAAATCTGCCCCCCGCTCCCGAGCTCCTGCCAATAATCCTGAAGCTAATTTAAACGCCACGCCCGTGCCACACAACACCTTATTTGTATACGTTTCCCCAGGCGCTAATGGATGCAGAACAATCGCGTGCTCCGGATAATGTTCGCCCATTTGGTGGTGATCGCAAATAACCACCGCTAAACCTAAAGCATGCGCCCGCCCCAGCTCTAAACCATTCGCAATGCCGCAATCCACAGTGATGAGTAATTTCACCCCCTCCGCCGCTAACCGCTCAATGGTGTGCATGACCACGCCATAACCATCCTTCTCACGATCAGGTAAAAAGACTTCCACGTTAAAAGGTAACTTTAAACGTTCACAAATTTCTCGCAAAGTCGTAAACAAAACCGTGGAACCGCACACACCGTCAGCGTCATAATCGCCATGAATAACTACTTTGTCCCCGGCTACCAAAGACTGTAAAACTTTAGCCACGGCGGCGGTCATGTGCGCAAAATCCGCGGGAGAATAGGTGTCCCGTTCCCAATCTGGAAGCAAAAAATGCTCGAAATCAGTCTCTAAGACCTTTCGATTTACCAAAATCTGTCGTAAAACAGACTCTTCAGTCCGTGGCTGAATATTCCAAACTTTAGACACGATAACACCTTTAGAGCTTAACTTAGCCGCACAAAGTTTATGGGGCCAGGTTAGGCACTAAAGCGCGTACGCAAACATGGATACCAGCATGGAGAAGATCATTAAAATCGCCATTATGGCCCAAATTCTGCGGATAGCTTGCGTTTGCTTTTGCATAGATAAAGTATAAACTTAGCCAGCCTTTTTGTCAGCCCCTTCTGGGGATTAGCAACTAGGTGTATCCTCAAACAGGAGGTCAACATGTCGATTCAACTCGCCTTAGACCCCGAGCAACCAGACCAGTACCACCATTTCATTCTGATCGCCAGCAATCTGGAGGAAAACGGCGTCACCTACGCCATCTTGTCTCCGGAAGATCCTGGGACTGATCCCGAGGCTTACATAGCCTGCGGCTATGAAGCTCTGTGTAACGATCAACGTTACTACTTTCCTTTGCCAATCAATGTCAGCCAAAGATTGGTCAGGGAATACCGTTACCAAAGGAGGCTAGAACATCTGGCTAATACCTTGACAGAAACCCGTGTTTCTGCCGTAATACAACCCGAGAATTCACATCCGCCCCCTCACTCGGGAGGTCACATGGCCAGTGACAAGCCACGACAGCGATATGATCAAGATGAACCACATGTAGTGATCACGGATCCTGAGTACGGCCGACGTCACTACAACGAACGGATCCCGCATACGATCAACAAAGAGCTGGGCGAAACCTACGTGGCACTGACACCACACGAGGCTCACTTACCCCTACGAGTGGGTAAGAAAACAAGAAACTCAAGTCTCGAGCTACTCCGCCGAGGCAACGAAGCAAACAATTGGATCTTTGTCCTGGTCCAATTCGAGATTTGCAAACGCAGTCGTACCTCAGGAGCAGAAGCGTGACTCATTCGTCTTACGGCCCCAGCAATACGCGGGGCCGCTTTCTTTTAGCGCTTCAAAACTTTCAAATACGCCTCACCCGGAATCTCAACACTGCCCACACCCATGGCCATCATCTTCTTCTTGCCCTTCTTCTGTTTCTGTAACAACTTTAATTTACGCGTATAGTCACCGCCGTATAAACCGCTCGTGACATCTTTGCTCACGGCGGAAATTCTTTCTGCGGCTACAATCTTACCGCTAATGGCGGCTTGTAATTTGATCACAAATTGCGCGCGCGGAATTGAGTCCTTCAAAATCTCAAGCAATCTCCGGCCAGAACTTTCTGCTTCACTCCTGTAAACCAAGGTTGAAAACGCATCCACCGTATCCTCTGCTACCATGATATCCAGCTTCACAATATCTGCCTCTCTGTAATCAAAAATCTCGTAACTCATGGAAGCATATCCGCTCGTGACGCTCTTCAGCTTATCGTTAAAGTCAACAATAATCGCCGCCAGTGGTAACTCGTATTTAATCAAAGCCCGGCCTTCAGACAAATACTCAGTCGTTAAGTAAATACCGTGCCGGTCCTGCGCTAACGTCATGACGTTACCAATAAAGTCTGTTGGCACAATCACGTCGACCCTAGCCCAAGGCTCTTCAATCTTGTCCATATGCGCTGGATCCGGCAAATCCAAGGCGCCTTTGATAACTCGATACTCCGGCTTACCCTGCTCGTAAACTCGATAAGCTACGGACGGCAAAGTCACCACCAAATCCAAATTGTATTCGCGCGACAGTCGCTCTTTCAGAATCTCAAGATGCAGCATGCCCAAAAAACCACAGCGGAAACCGTACCCCAGCGCCGGTGAATGCTCCGGATCGTAAACGAGCGCGGCGTCATTTAATTTCAATCTGTCCATGGCATCACGCAAGGCACCGTACTCATCACCTTGTGCCGGGAACACTCCCGCAAAAACCATCGGCTTGACCTCTCTGTAGCCCGGCAATGGCTCTACTCCCGCTGAACTATTACCTACCGTGAACGTATCACCCACGCGACACGCCCGAATATCTTTAAGCCCCGTCACTACGTAACCGATCTGTCCGGTCTCAAGTTCATCTAACGGAAAAAACTTGGGCTTCAAAGCACCAATCTCAAGAATTTCGCCATCAGCTTGCGTGGCGATTAATTTAAGCTTGTCTCGCTTCTTGAAACTACCATCAACAACTCGAATATACGCCACGACGCCCTTGTAGTCGTCATAGGCAGAATCGAAAATGACTGCTCTAGCCGGCGCGTCTGGTCGACCATTGGGTGCCGGAATCTTGTCTACAATCTTATCAAGCAATTCCCTAACGCCCTCGCCGGTCTTGCCCGAAACAGCTAAAATCTCGTCCTCGGAACAACCAAGTAACTTAACAAGCTCAGCCTTACGACGTGGAACGTCAGCAGCTGGAAGGTCGATTTTATTCAGGACCGGAATAATCTCCAGCTCTTCCTCAAGTGCGAGATACAAGTTAGCAATGGTTTGAGCCTGCACCCCTTGCGTGGCATCGACAAGCAAGACGGCGCCATCAACAGCGGCAAGTGATCGCGATACTTCGTAGTTAAAATCAATGTGTCCAGGTGTATCAATTAAGTTCAGGGTAAATTCTGTATCGGCCTTTTTCCATTGCATCCTGGCCGGCGCCAACTTAATCGTAATGCCACGCTCACGTTCAATATCCATGGAATCCAACAACTGTTCCTTCATCTGTCTGCTCTGCACGGTGCCAGTAACCTCAAGCAACCGATCAGAAAGTGTCGACTTTCCATGATCGATGTGGGCAATAATACAAAAGTTACGGATGCGGGACTGTGGGACCATAAATCGGACCTAGCTTAGCGGAAAACCCAACATGTGTCCACCGAGTGAAATACTCATCGGAACGGCGGTAAGCGGCGGGTCGCCTATCCCCGTCGGAGTCTGTCGAGGAGCGCTACGTTAGGAAGTTCGGCGGGAGCTGAGGAATAGCAAAGCCCGTGCTAGCCGATACCAACGAATAAGATATTTTCTTAGAAATATGGAATCGACTAGCGCCGGGTTTGCCCGAAGCGACGACGAACTTCAACCTCGACAGACTTAAAGACGGGGCAGTTTCTTTGGATACTTTCTTTTCTGGTAAAGAAAGTATCTTCCCGAAGGGTTAAACGCTAGATAAGATAAATCTAGAAAATACGGCTCCTGACTTATGCGATCACACCAGATCCAATCAACTCATCCTTAACATAGAAGGCAATAAATTGCCCTGGAGCCACGGCGCGTTGAGGTTGGTCGAAGACGACCTTGGAGCCGTCAAAAGTGCAAGCAGCCAACGGCTGGCGATAACGAATACGGGCCACGATTTTCTGATCAGCGTACTTGGTAAAATTGCCCTCCACAGTCTCGGTGAGATTCGTGGCCACGAGCTCGGACTTAAACAAAGCCGGATCCTCATCGCCGACAGCTACGATAACTTCGTTAGTCTCTGGTCGACGCTCGACGACATAATATGGCGTACCGCCACCAACTCCCAGGCCGCCACGTTGTCCGATAGTGTAAAACTCAAAGCCACGGTGCTCTCCAATAATCTCGCCACTCGTCGTCACAATGTTACCGGCATGCGGCTGGATCCTAGCCTCAAGAAAATCTTGCATGTCGACCTTGCCGACAAAACAAATACCTTGACTGTCTTTCTTATCGGCGACGACGAGTCCATGCTTGTGTGCGATGTCACGTACTTGGGTTTTTTCAAGCTCGCCAATCGGAAACAAGACTCGCTTCAATTGCGGCTGCGTGAGCTGACACAAGAAGTAACTCTGATCTTTATTGGCATCGACTCCGGCGAACATGCGGCTGTTACCGACCCCCCTTTCTCCCCCCTTGTCCAAGGGGGGATGTGCTATGCGCGCGTAATGGCCGGTAGCCACAAAATCACAACCGAGCTTATCTGCTTCCTGCAAGAATAGGTCGAACTTCATGTACTTGTTGCACAGCACGTCCGGATTGGGCGTTCTACCGGCCTTGTACTCAGCAATCATGTACTCGTAAACTAACCTCCGATAATCGGCCTCAAAATCGAAAGTATGAAATTCAATCCCCAGTTGCGCTGCCACTCGCATGGCGTCTCGGCGCTCCGTCCTCCACGAACACTCAGCTAAAGACGGGTCACGGCCGAGTACTTGTGATTCCTGCTGGCCTCGATCCGTCTCTACAGCAATATCTGACCAATTCTTCATAAACCCCCCAATCACCTCATACCCCTGTTCTAACAACAAAATCGCCGATACAGAACTATCGACACCACCTGACATTCCCAATAAAACACGGGGCTTAGATGCCATATTGAACGCTGGAACTAGCCAATCTGCCACAAATATGCTTACCTGTCCAGACAAGGAGGCACCATGCTACCACATCACAATCATCTCATTGAGAATTTTACCCTTCCACCAGAACTCGTGAACCTAGAATCTAGCCCGGCTGGATTAGCAAGACTGGTAGGTAGACAGTGCGTCATCAACCACGTACGCAACCAGCACCAACGATTCATGATTGCGAGTATCAAGTGCATCGGCCTAGAACATAATACCGTCAGAAAAACAAACATCTTCACGCTGGGCATCGACCTCGTGACGTTCATGGAGCGCGATGTCAAAGATCTCAGCTGGACCAGCGAGCATGGCTGGCGCATGAGATTCTACACCGAGCAGGAAGTCTCCAGACCGGAAGAAGAATGTACCACCATAAACATCACCCTCACACTCCTGTGACCAACATGCGTCACCATCAACCGCCAGACACGCTGGCGGTTTTTCTATTTAGAAAAAATCTTTAAGCTCGGCTCAGCTGCCACCGCCATTCGCTCCCCCGTAATTGGATGATCAAAACTTAATGACCTCGCGAATAAAGCAATGTCATGTTGTAGCGGCTGTTTGGAACCATACTTCAAGTCACCAACAATCGGGCAACCAAGTGAACTCATAGCCACACGAATCTGGTGCGACCTGCCAGTCTTAGGGCTTATCTCCATCAAGGCATGGTCACCACGAGCTTCCAATATTTGATAACTGAGCTCAGCTTTTTGGCTCTTAGCGACTTCGTGATCAAAAGCTGTAACTACATTCGTACTTTCATCTTTCACCAGCCACTGCACCACCTCGCCATGCGTCAACGCTCTTGCACCATCACCAACCTCAACCACCGCCCAATAAATCTTCTGCACACTGTGCCGGCGGAATTGATCAGAGATTCTACTCGCCGCCTTACTAGTTTTGGCAAACAAAACCACCCCACCGACTGGCCGGTCTAATCGATGCAACAAGCCGATAAAAACATTACCCAGCTTCTGATCACGCGCCTTAATAAACGCCTTCACTTCATCCAGCAAAGATAAATCTCCCCCATGATCAGCCTGCACCAACTGACCGTGCGGCTTATTTATAGCGATAAGGTGATTGTCTTCAAACAAGATTTGCATACCTAATTTACGCACCAGACAAACTCATCACGCTACCAAGTAGCCCGCACTACTACGCCAGTTGGTAATTCGAAACCTCGCTGTGTACTTTCTTTCAGGGTCAGCTCTACTGTCTCAAAATGTTTAGCAAATGGAATGGCGGTACGTACCAAATTCTCCACCGCCAAACCAGGGAATCCCAATGAATACGCATTCACAAGCAACATGCCATGGTCTGGATTCAAAATTTGTACACATTCATCCAGCAAGGTTGGCAAATGCTTTTCAAATTGCCAAACTTCACCCTCCGGTCCACGGCCAAACGCTGGTGGATCCATGATGATAACGTCATACGTATTGTTACGACGAATTTCACGCGCCACAAACCGCTGAGCATCATCCACAATCCAACGACACTTCTTGTCCCCCAAACCAGACAATTCCAGATTTTCTCGACCCCAAGTCACCACCGGCTTACTGGCATCACAATGCGTTACGTCCGCATCTACTGACGCCGCCGCTACCGATGCTCCACCGGTATAGCCAAATAAATTCAAAACTTTCTGCCCAGGTTTTAGATGTTCACGCAAATACTTCCAGTTAGACGCTTGCTCAGGAAAAAGCCCGGTATGTTTAAACGACGTTGGTCGAATGTGAAATTTCAAATTTTCCCAAGCCACTTCCCAGGCCTCAGGGGCATTCTTCAAACTCTGCCATTCCCCCTCCCGACCCTGCCTAGCATAAACTAAATGTGCCTCAGCCCAAAGACTGGCATCCGCCTTCTTCCACAATGCTTGTGGTTCTGGACGCACCATTAAAATCTCACCAAACCGTTCTAGCTTTTCAAAATCACCAGAATCCAAAAGCTCGTAATCGGTCCAGACGGCATGTTCACGCTGTAATTCCATAGTTCACGCACCTTACCCTAGAGATAGAAAAGAAGGAAGATACCAAGCGCTACGCGGTAAACCGCAAACCATACAAAACTCGCCTTTTTGACCACCAATAACAGCAATCTAATTGCTAAAATGCCACACACAAAGGCGGCCATAAACCCACTCAACATGGGCAAAAGTGGGATATCTAAACCGTGTTTAGCCACATCCAGCAACGCCGAGGCTCCGGCTGCAGCAGTAATTGGAATTGCTAACAAAAAAGAAAACCTAGCCGCCGCCACTCGATCCAACCCAGAAAATAAGGCGGCGGTCATTGTGGAACCAGACCGTGACGTGCCAGGAATGAACGCAAACACTTGAATCACACCCACCAGCAGCGCCTGCCACCAACGTATTTTACCCAAATCCTTAATCTGCCCACGCATCAAAGATGAAAACTTATCCGCTAAACCAAGGAGCAAACCCCAAATAATTAAAGAGATCGCGACCACCTGCGGCCCACGCCAACCAGAAATTAAGTCACCAAAAAAGAAACCTACCAATAATGCCGGAATCGTGGCCGCACCTAATTTATACAGTAGCTGCAATCTGAGCTTATCGCGTCTCAACACGCCATCCCACAACCAGACAATGTCCGTACGCATGGCGAGTATCACCGCCAATAAAGTCGCTAGGTGAATAATCAGATCAAAGGCAATACCCTGCGGCTCCCAACCAAGTAACGTCGGAACTATAATTAAATGTCCGGAACTAGAGATCGGTAAAAATTCGGTCAAACCTTGAACCGCACCCAAAACAACCGCCTGCAAAACGGTCATAAGCTAATCATCAAAGCTAATTCTTTCGCCGGGCATGACAGGCTTCAGCGCTGGCTCAATGGCCGCCGTGGTTTTAATCGCCGTTGGTGGCACTAGCCTAGGCACAGACAACGGCGCTAATGGTGGCGTGACAGCTACATCTGCTATAACTCTAGGCTTGCGTTTGCGATTCCGCTTGCGCTTCTTATCCGGGTCAGCTGTTCCTGTCTGCGTGCTCACAGGCCGAGCTGGCGCGACTGTTACCGCACGTGGTGCTGGCATGGACGGTCGGCTACTTACCGAAGGCGTCACGGGAGCCGGAGCGGCTCGAGGCGTTTCTGCGACCGCCGCAACCGCGACTGGTTTAACCGCAACAGCTGGCGGCACAGGCACCGTCGGCGTTAAGATATGCTCGTGCTTCTCTGGCGCAACCACCGCTGGCTCCAGACGCTTAGGCGGCACTAAAGTATCGAGCGACACTGATCCAATGATCGGTTTAGTGATCACTTGCCCATCTGAGATTTTAGTCCGTTGACCAGCTTTGTCTTTGGACTTTTGTCGTTCAGCGTCAATAATCGGCTTACAATCTTCACAATAAATCGGCCGGCTCCGGTCTAATTCAACTGGCAATGAGAAAACCTTGCCGCAACGCGTACACGTATAATCGTGACTAAATCTAGCCTTCTTGGCATCTTTCTTAGCCTGAGTTACACCCGCAATCATCTTCTCGACATCGGCATCAGCGCCAAAACCGCTCCAAACTGCCACACGTTCTTCAATGATGCTGCGGTTACCACCGTAACGTTCACGCGACTGCTCAACTACGCGCGTCATACTCTCAGTGCGTTGCGCAATTGGCGGCAAAGTCACCGCAGAAAACGGCTGACTCGCTACGCCATCAATCATCAACTTCAAATAAATACCCGCCTTAGGCAAATTGATAATATCCTCTGGCGTAAACCTGGGCATGAACTCATTCTCCATGAAAACCGCATCCGGCGAGCCAACTCTAAACGTAATCATGGTACCCACGTTACCAAACACCGCGTCTCTCACCTCTTCAGATAATTGAGTAATGTACTGGTGCGCCATGATCAAATTCAGCCGGTACTTACGCGCCTCAGACAAAATGCCAGCGAATGATTCCACCGCAAAGTTCTGGAATTCATCAACGTACAAATAAAAATCTTCACGAGTCTCTTCCGGAACATTCACGCGCTCCATGGCAGCTACCTGCATCTTGGTGATCAACATGCCGCCGAGCAAGCGCATGGCATCTTCCCCAATCTTACCTTTAGATAAGTTGATGATAAAAATCTTCTGATCATCCATCATCTCACGAATATTGATGGACGACTTAGCCTGAGCCACAATATTGCGAATAATCGAGGAAGACAAAAACTGACCGATCTTGTTCTGGATCGGAGCCACGGCTTCAGAGGCAAACTTAGCGTCATACGCCGCAAACTCTGTCACCCAAAACTGCTTAACAATCGGATCTTGAATATTCTTGACGATCTCTAAACGATATTCCTTATCTGACAACATGCGATTCACACCCAAGAGCGTGGTGCCCGGGGTATCCAGAAGCGCCAAAATCGTGTTGTTGAGAATGTACTCCATGCGCGCTGACCATACATTCTCCCAAATCTTCTTAAACACGGACATGAGAGCCGACGCCACCAAGTGTTTCATGGTCGGATCCACAGACTCCAAAATGTTAAATCCGATTGGATGCGCCACGTCAGCAGGATCGAAATACACCACGTCATTAATGCGCCATGACGGAATGTAATCGATAATTTTCTGTACCGTATCCCCGTGCGGATCTACATAGCAACAACCGTGCCCGGCGTAAATATCTGACAAGATCATGTTCTCAAGCAAAGTGGTCTTACCCATACCGGTCTTACCCACCACGTACACATGACGGCGTCGGTCATCTGTCTTAATGCCAAACTTGCGCAATTGATTGCGGAAGTTAGTCTTAGCAAAATAGACAACATCTTGCTCGTGATCGTGAGGATAACGGTTCGCCATACAAGCAGAGTGCAAACAACGTTAAACAGGTAAATTTCCTGGGGCGATATTCCTAGGGTCAAGCGGCTCATCACTCAGATCAAGTCCAGGTGGCAAAGGTGCCGGTTTGCCCGGTTGCGGCATAGCACCCGCCGCACCTGTAGGTGATAACGGAGTCGGCAAACGCACTGGAGACTCAGCCTCAGCTGCCAAACCAACTCCCGGCAAACTCTTGCCATGCTTCTGCTTCCAATCCGGAATACCATCACCGTCTAAATCATCCGCAAAGTACAAATCAGCTGGAGCCTCTGCTCGACGTGCACCCATGGCTGCTAGCACCGGAGTCCGTGCATCTGCAGCCGGGAAGTGCCAAAAAGTCGCCAATTCTTCAGTATTGAGAATGAAGGCCGTAGACCCAGGTCCAAATGAGCGGCCAGCAAAGCGTTTAGCGAGTTTAGTCTGTTTACCTGGATACTGCCAAGCCATCCAAAAATAATCGTCTTTTGGAATTGACGGCCCGTGCATGCTAAAGGAATTCACGATGCTATTAGTGTATGAAGCCATGATGCCCTTCATACCAGAAGCCATCATACCCTTACGGAAGGTTGATTTCTTAGCCGCGTACACGATTCTGATCTTAGTTTTCCAGCCCAACTTAGAGATCTTCTCCGTCACCGAATCAATCTGCAACTTCTCAGCCGGCGTCAACTTAAACATCTTAAAATCATCGCTCTTCTTTTCTGGCTTAGCATTAGGGGAAGAGGCACCCGTCATTTGTCCTAACACATCCATCGGTAAAGATCCAACCATCTCGCCTAGCTCTTGTGTCATGCTCTTAACTTTCTTCTCCTCTTTACCCATGATCGTGGAAGCAAACTTAGCTCCATCTTTAGTCCAATCTTGACTGTCCGGAGCCTGAATTAACATTTGGATCCAGAAGTGCTCGCCTGGGCGCATCTTGCCCATCAATTCCAAAATTGGTAGCAAGGGATCCTTAAATCTCCCCTCTTTCTCCCCCTGGTGTTCAAAATCCATGAACGTCCGGATCGGGAAATGATTGGCGTTCTTCAAGACAAACTCAGCTCCAAAAGCCTCCCATTCTTCATCAGGATAAGCCTTAGGAATGACCCCTGTGTAATCCGCAATTTCCGTAATTTGCGCCTCTGGATACTGCGCGTAAATATCTGCCTCAACTAAATCACGATACTTATCCGTGCAGCGAATAATAAATTGAATCCTCCCCTCATTACTTGCAATTTCAAAAGAAAATACTGGCTGTTCCTTGCCGAGTAACCACTTCTCACGCCATGTAATACTGCTCCTTGACCCAGACAAATTAGCGAAAAAGATATCCATGCCCTTAGGCGTTTGAATCGCCGTTTGCGGAACACGCACGTCTAGCATGACGTATTTCTGGGCAGCGCTATATTTATCTTGTTTAAAATCCAACCACACGTGGGCCATACCCCACACGAGCACTCCAAAGATGGGAAACCAACCAAACAACAAAATCGCCTGAGCCGCCATGGACTCAATTGGGGTAGTCGCAAGGTAGTTTTCTACGTAAGGTGGAAGGTTGAGAACGATTCCTAGCATAGGATAGGCGCATTATAGCATGACTCCTACCCCACCTAAACGACTTATCTGCTCCGACGTGACCAAGTATCCCAAGCTACCAAAACCGGACTCGCAAAGAAGATTGACGAATAAGCTCCGGACACAATACCTATGATCAACGCTAGCACAAATGACCGGGTACTCGCACCACCAACAAACAAAATCGCCAATAACGGTAATAACGTGGTCAAGGTAGTATTCAAGGAACGACCAAGGGTTTCGACTACACTTTGATTAACGATCTCGCCAAAAGTCTTATTTGAGTGACGATAACGCGCCAAATTTTCACGCGTACGGTCAAGCACCACGATGGTGTCGTTAATTGAGTAACCAAGAATGGTGAGCATGGCGGCGACAAAAGCGATATCGATCTGATAACCGCTCGTGCGTCCAAGCACTGCGAAGACACCAAGCGGAATCACCACGTCATGAAAAGCTGCCAACAAAGTTACCAGACCATACTTCCAAGACGGCACTGGCAGAGACACCTTGCGGAAAGCCCAGGCAATATACACCGCAATCAAAACCAACAAGACGATCACCGCAATAGCCGTATCCTTTTTCAACTCATCACCAATGACCGGTCCCACGGAATCAAACTTACTCTCGACCAAGTCCGGATGTTGAACGCGCAAAATCTCCAAGATCGCCTGATGCTCTTCCTCACTAATCGGACCAAGTCTGACAAAGTAGCTATTACCTTCAGCTGACTGCACTACCGCCTCCTTACCAGCGGCCACTAGTTCAGAGCGCAAACTTTGGCTGTCAGTGCCCTCAACTTGAATCTCCAGCAAACTTCCCCCCGTAAAATCGATACCAAAGTTAGGTTTGAGCACGATCAAGAGCAACAACGACGTCGTGACCAAAAAGGCCGATAGACCTAGCCAGAACCGGGTGTAACCGATGACATTCAAAGACTTCATACTACTTACGTTCAAGACCTAAGAAAAATGCCGGTTTGCGTACCGCCTTATAACGTACGACCAATTTCAAGAGCACCTTAGTGACCACCATTGCGCTCACCATCGACATCAACACACCGATCGTCAAGGTCAAAGCAAATCCACGAATAAAACCTTCACCGATCCAGTACAACACCATGGTCGCAATCAAGGTCGTCAAGTTACCGTCACGAATAGATGGCCAAGCGCGTCTGAAGGCTTCGTCACACGCTGTTGGCAAATCCCTGCCACTTCTCAATTCTTCTTTTAAGCGCTCGAAAATCAGCACGTTGGCATCAACCGCAATACCGAGCGACAACACAAAACCGGCAATTCCGGATAATGTAATCGTCACACCCAGCAACTTGTATAAAGCCAGGTTAGTCACGGCGTAAAAAGCTAACGCCACCACTGCCAAAGCTCCTGCCAAGCGGTAATACACTAAAATGTACAACGCGATCAGAGCAAAACCTACCAAACCAGCCTGAATACTCTTATCTAGTGACACTTTACCTAAAGCTGGACCGATCGTCTGTTGGCTAACAACTTCAATTGGCACTGGCAAGGCGCCAGCATTCAAACGCTGCGCCAAGAGCTTAGCCTCAGTCAGAGAGAAGTTTCCGGTAATCGTCGCTTGCCCGCCGTAAATGACCTGCTGCACGACTGGCGTAGTAATGGCTTCACCATCCAAGAAAATCCCGATCACTTTACCCACGTTTTCTTCCGTCATTTTGGTAAATAAATCAGCACCCTCAGTGTTGAAGTCCAAAATCACGTACGGCGCACCACTGTTCTGATCAAAACCGACACTCGCGTGCTGTACATGCTTACCTGACAGTTCAGTGTTAATCCAAGGATCAATCACGAAAATATCAGACAAGGTTGTCCATGGCATTTCTACCTGGGCAATTTCGTAATAAGTCACAGACCGTGACTCTGGGCGGAATAGGATATGGTAACCAAAATCTGTTTCGATCACCTCAGAGATTCGGTTATTCGATAAAGCAAAAGCGGCTTCATCAAAAGGAGCTACGGTGTCACCTGGCTTCAAGAAGCCCAAATCTCCACCAGCCTGACCGCTCCCTGTGTCATCTGAAGATTCTGTAGCTAACTCAGCAAAGTTGGAGCGTGTGGCCTGATCCTTAAGTCCCTCAATCATCGTCAAGGCTTCTTCCTTAGTGCGTGATTGCGTACAGCTCAAAGCGCCGTCATAACACACCAAAATATGTGAAATTCTCGGCTCAGTTTCTACCTTTCTAGATAAGTACTTAACAATGTGAATACGTGACGTGCCTTCATACAAGCCGTTAATCACGCCCACGCGCAAGCGGTCATCCGCAATCTGCTCAGCCAAACCACCGTACTCTTCATCCTCAGAACTAATGAAACCCACATAACCCTCAGCGTCTCTAGTACTTGCGTCAATAGATAGCTCCGCTGCCAAGGCACCAAAATCCTCACCGTCCAAAGCGCGGTCTAACACCGCTACGGCCGCCTCACGCTCAATGACCTGTGCCTCCACGATCTGCTGCTCCTGTTCAGCAGTCGGTTCAACTTCAATCTCTTCGTCCGGTAAACGGAAAGTCAAAACTGGCGTCTCGCCAATCTCACGCACAGCGTCAGCAACGTCAGTCACGCCTGGCAAATCCACGATCACGCGATAGCTTCCACCGCTCACCGTGGTCTGCACCACCGGCTCAGACACACCAAACGCATTCACCCGGCGCTCCACCACGTCACGCACACCAGACAAGGCCTCAGTCTTATCTACGTCTGGAATGGCCGACATGTCAGCCTCATATACCAAATGCGCCCCGCCCCGTAGGTCGAGACCCAATCTAAACTCTGATTCCGGCAAATACGGCAAATGGAAGCCTAACTTATCTTCCATGGCACCCATGGCCTGATTCCAAGGTTTGGGATAAGCGATGCCCACGCCTATCGCTAAGGCCAATAACAGCCCCAGAGCTACCAATCTAGCCTGCTTATAAGAAAAACCTTCTCGAGCGGCGTATTTGTTCATAGTCGGGAGCATTCTAAGAAAATGCCGCCATTTACGCAAGTGACAACTGGGTATAGCCCCCAGTTGTCACTTGATAAAATCGCGATTTTGGACTCCGCTTGGCTAGCCTTAGCCCTTACGGAAACGCACGGCAAAGACTGGCGTCCATTTATTATTGACCTCATCCACAATTTCTACCGGCTCTTGCGCTAAAAACATGTTGAGTGTGATATCGGTTAACATTTCTACGTCGGTTTTAATATCCAAGTTCAATTCCTCAAGCTTAGCCCGGTCCAATTCACGGGACATGATCTCATTTTCAATCGACTTCTTCTCAATTTTGAGCTCATTAATTTTCTCGATCAGATCCTGATAACGCTTATCATTCTTGAGCTCATCCTGAATAGATGTTCGTAAATCCTTACGCTCAGCCTTTTTCATCTTTAAACGATTATAAACTTCTGTCAGGTCTTTCATAGCGTGATTAAGAAACAAGATTAAAGATTAAAGTTGTGAGGGGTTGTTTGCCACAATCCTCAGGCAAGTCTCGACGGGCGTTATGATAGCACGACCTCCTCGCAGTCTATAGGCAGGCCAAAGAACGCCGACGCTAACGGCGCTATCTTAGCACCTTCACCCGTAGTCAAAAATCTCCAGTCGCCCGTTTTAGCTAAACGCGCATCGAGTTCTGGATGAGTACGTAAATATTCTTTCAAGGCATCAGCGGTAATTTGTCCTTGATCGAAAACCGGCACGTCGGGCAAGGTCTCCACAAAGTACTCGAGCACCAAGGGGTAATGCGTGCAACCGAGCAAAACGGCGTCGGGTTCTGGGAGCTCGGACCGAAGCTTGTCGACGCAAGTTGCGACGTAAGCACGGAGCTCAGCCTCATCAACGGCAGACTCAATCATGGTCGCCAAGTCCGGACAGGCGATCTCAACCACTTCCGCTTGAGGGTTGCGTCGCAAAATCTCTGTCCGATACGCATGCGAATTCACCGTCGCTGCCGTGGCAAACACGCCAATCCGCATGGCTTGCGGATACGGGTGCAAGGCGCTCCAGGGCAAACCGGTAATCTGCTCAATAGTCGGCACCAGAATTCCCAGCACCTTCTTACCCGGAAATCTCACTAAATCATTCTGTTGGATCCGGCGTAAAGCATTGGCCGAGGCCGTGTTACACGCGAGCAAGACAAGCTCACAACCTTCTGCGAATAACTTCTCGACTGCTTGAAGGGTAAACTCGTAAATCTCATCTGGCGTGCGGGGTCCGTACGGGGCTCGGGCATTGTCACCCAGGTAAACGTAAGAATATTCTGGTAGCTGTTTGACGAGCTCGCGGAGAATCACGAGTCCGCCAAAACCTGAATCAAAAACACCGATCATAGAACTAAATTACCCTGAGGCGCGTTCTAAAGAATTAGTAACACCTCCCAATCCTGTGGACCAACCCAACCCTTTCCAATCCGATCCTGAGCGTAGGCTAAGAATCAGGGTGGTCATTATTCAATGCCTAACATTAACACAAGACTTGCAAGCCTGCCCAATTTAGTGTTTAATTTGGAAGATTTTATGCGTCAATTAGCCAATAAACTTAATCAAACCCAAGCCCTAGCCAAGCTGGCTGCCGAGACCTTTGCCCGGCAGACGATTTCGTTTTACCGCTACGTGACCATTACCGAACCCGACGCTCTAAGAGACGAGCTGTTTATTGCATTTGAAAAGCTCAACGTGCTCGGCCGAATTTATTTATCAACAGAAGGCATTAATGCGCAGATTAGTGTGCCCAAACCAGAGCTTGAGAATTTTCGTCAGCTGATTGATGCTTCACCGTATTTTTCGGGCGTTGAATTTAAATACGCCCTAGAAGAACCCACTGTCTCGTTCTGGAAACTGATCATCAAGGTCAAAAAACAGATCGTAGCTGATAATCTTCCGGCAGGTAGTTACGACCTCAACAACGTTGGTAATCATTTAGACGCCCAAGCTTTTAATGCTGCCATGGAAGAGGGCGCACTCGTGGTAGACATGCGGAATAAATATGAGAGTGACATTGGTCATTTTGAAAATGCTGTGACACCTAGCTCACAAACTTTTGGTGAAGAGCTTCAAGAAGTTATCCAACTTCTCAACGACAAAAAAGACGAGAAAGTTTTACTTTACTGCACAGGTGGAATTCGCTGTGAAAAAGCTAGTGCCTTCTTAAAACACAACGGATTTAAAGATGTCAGTCAGCTATACGGCGGCATCATAAACTACAAACATGAAGTTGAACAAGCTGGTCTTGAGTCAAAATTCAAAGGCAAAAATTTCGTGTTCGACGGCCGCATGGCGGAAGCGGTCACTCCAGACATTCTAGGAAAATGCCACACCTGCCAGCAGCCCGCCGACAGCTACGACAACTGCAAGAGCGATCTCTGTCACGCTCTATTTATCCAGTGTGCAGACTGTAAACAAAAAACCCTCGGCACCTGCTCTGAAGCCTGTCAGGCTATCGTTGCCTTGCCTCTAGAAGAACGTATCCGCATCCGCAAAAATCAAAAAGCCAAGTTCAAAATTTTATCTTAGCACGACTTTAATCTTTCTTACTTCATCTCATCACACTCACATTTGGCGTACAGACGGGTCGCCGACCAGTCTGTACCGCACATCACCATCCTGAGGCGGATGCCGAAGGACTTATCGATCTCTATTACTTTCTTTAGGATCACCCCCTCCTGATTCTGTCGAGTTGAATCAGACATTCATTCGGACAAAACAAAATCACCGGCGGCGCAAACCTGAGGGCTCGTAAAACAAATGCCCGACAGACCAGTGGTCTATCGGGCAAGATTCTCGATCAGGCGCGACCTCAGTCAGCTAAATCGGACAGTTGACTGGAGGAGTGCTCCTGAAAGTGGCGGCTCAGGCGCCATCCAGCTCCAAACGCTATCAGCCCAACTAGAATCATGGCGGCAGCAAGCGTGGTCACCAGATTCGTCCGGTTGGGCGACGTTACGTCGGCGACAGGCGGAATAAACTGCTGCTTGTCTTCGCCGCTAGGTTGCGGCTTCAGAACGAGCAACTCTGGCCCACTTGGTGCGACGGAGAGAGCTTCTGTGGCTACAATATTGATTATGTGAGTACGTCGCTCAAATTCGTCAGTCGATAACGCAACCGTGCTCTTGAAGCAGGTATCCCCCACGCGAATGGTGGCTTCACAGGCGCCAACGCTGTTGGCTAGTTCATCCATGGTGCTAAAAATGCGATCCCAAACCAGAGGTAGATCGTAGCGTGACCGCTCTTCTAGAGGTCCGTCCACAGTTGTGCGAACCTTGACTATGTATCCTCTCTTTTTGATGCTTGAGAAATGGAGCGCGACGACTAACTTTTGCGGGTTAATCATAGGGCAGTCCGAACGTCGGCACCAGGCTTAGAGCCCTCGAGTTTGAACATCTTGATGTCCCAACTCTCTTCACCCTGTTGGATGAAGGCGTCAAAATCTCGTGGGTCATGTTCGATGACCGCCACGAAACTCCCCGCGTTCCCCGTAACGTTCTCGATGCAGAACGTCGGATCATCACCGGCTACGAAGTAATCCTCGCACACGCTTGCCTCGTTTTTACAACCGGACAAAATCGCCAAAACGACCAAAAACATTGCGCGCATGACGTCTCCTGTATCGGGCCAAAGTTAGCTCGATACGAGATTTATAGCATAAAAACAGGCTTTTGTCAAGTAAAAAGCCTTAAAAAAACAACTAATATTCGCCAATAAAAGGTCCTAACCGCCGATTTTTGATTGGGGTTTGCTGTCACCGGTATTGGTACCGTTAGTGCCGTTGGCGCCTAGACCGAGCATCTTGCTGAGAGCGTTCATCATGTCAGGCGCGGCGTTCATGACTACTTGAGCATCCGCGGCTTGATCTAAAATTTTAAAGATATTGTAAACCACTTCCCTAGACATTTCTTGACGCATGGAAGTGTAAAGTCTAAAGGATTCTTTCTTATATTCAACTAACGGATCACGCTGAGCGTAACCCTGCAAACCAATGGTGCGACGCAAATAAGACATGTCGTCCAAATGACGCATCCACATGGTATCAATAGAGCGCAACAGCACCGTACGTTCAAGACGTGCCAGGGCCTCAGGCGTGGCGATCTTTTCCGAACGTTCTTGATAACGCTCTTTGGCCGCTGCCAAGACAGTCTCAATCACCGCCGTCCGCTGGGCTGCTAACACTTCCTTATCCCTAGAGAGCTCCTTTAGATTATCTTGAATGGCCTGCTCGTCTTCTAGTTTAAGCTTTAAAATCGTATTTAAAGACTCTAGAATCTCCTTGGGATTCCAATCACCATATTCAGGATTAGCAGCCGTAGACTGATTAGGGTTAACGGTAAACTGCACCGGCACGTCATGAGCTTCTCTAGACGTATGGAAATACACAATTCTCTCTACCTCGCTTTCCAGCATCCGCAAAATCTCCGCATGTGCCTTAGCCCCTTTATCGATCATCAAACTCTTGCGCTCATCATAAATAGATAATCTGTGCTTATTCAACACGTCATCGTACTCCAAAACGTGTTTACGTGTATCAAAGTTATGACCTTCCACCCTCTGCTGCGCCTTCTCTAAAGCGTTAGTTACCATCCGGCTTTCAATCGGCACTGTTTCTTCGATCCCCAAACTCGCCATCATCTGCTTAACTCTGGTGGTCGCAAAAATTCTCATGATGTCATCATCTAATGACACAAAGAATTGCGTGCTACCAGGATCACCCTGACGCCCAGCTCTACCCCGCAACTGGTTATCAATTCTACGACTCTCATGCCGCTCAGTACCAATCACGTGCAAACCACCCGCACTCTTAGTAATCTCAGCCTCATCCACGCTCGGCGGGTTACCACCCATAATAATGTCCACACCACGTCCAGCCATGTTAGTCGCCAAGGTCACTCCCCCGCGCTTACCCGCTTGCGCAATAATCTCAGCTTCCTGCTCATGGTTTTTAGCATTCAACATCTTGTACGGCACTCCAGCAGCCCTTAACAACTCCCCCAACAATTCATTCTTCTCAATCGAAACCGTACCAATCAAAACTGGCTGACCCAAAGCATGTCGTTCCTTTACTTCCTGAACAACCGCCAACCACTTGCCCTTTTCTGTACGATAAATTCTATCCGGCAAATCTTTACGCTTATTCTCACGATGCGTCGGAATTTGTGTCACCTCTAATTTATAAATCTTCTCAAATTCTTCAGCTTCAGTCGCAGCCGTTCCCGTCATACCTGCTAACTTGGTGTACAAACGGAAATAGTTCTGAAACGTAATCGTCGCCATGGTTTTACTCTCACGCTGAATCTTCACGCCTTCCTTGGCCTCAATCGCCTGGTGCAGGCCCTCTGAATACCGTCTACCTTCCATCATGCGGCCAGTGAACTCATCCACAATCACCACCTCACCGTCACGGACTACATAATCTTTATCTTTCTTAAACAACGCCTGGGCCCGCAAAGATTGCTCAGCATGATGCACCATGTTCAAACCTTGCTCATACAAATTCGTCACACCCAAAGCCTTTTCTACCTTCTGTAAACCAACTTCTGTAAACGTAGACACGCGCATCTTCTCATCTAAATTATAATCCTCATGTTCAACAAACGTCTTAGCGATCTCGGCAAATTGATAATATTCCTCAGCTGACTCTTGAGCGGCCGTAGAAATAATCAACGGCGTTCTGGCCTCGTCAATCAAAATCGAATCAACTTCATCAATCAACGCATAATGTAATCCCCGTTGCACCAAATTCTCCGGTGCCTGCGCCATGTTGTCACGCAAGTAATCAAAACCAAACTCATTATTCGTGCCGTAAGTTACGTCCGCGTCATACGCCTCCTTGCGTGAAGCTGGCCTCAAACTATCCATCTCCACCCTAAAAGACTGCACAGTCGCCTTAACTTCATCGACCTTATCTGCCGCCACTTCAATGACCGGAGCTTTATACGCTTCGTCGTAACGGTAACCACTCTCATGCTGAATACAACCCACGCTCAAACCCATGAAATGAAATACTCGTCCCATCCAGACGGCGTCACGCTTAGCCAAGTAATCGTTAACCGTAATCACGTGTACACCTTTACCGGCTAAAGCATTCAAAAAAATCGGAGCTGTACCCGTCAAAGTCTTACCCTCACCAGTCCGCATTTCTGCGATCCCTGTTTTATGCAACACCAATCCGCCCATGAGCTGCACGTCATAATGACGCTGACCAAGCACGCGTTTAGACGCTTCCCTAATCACCGCGAAAGCCTCATACGTCAAACTATCAATAGACGCTCCAGCCGTTAAACGCTGCTTAAACTCTACAGTCTTGGCCTGCAATTGCTCATCTGACAAAGCTGCAATTCCAGCCTCTAGGGCGTTAATTTCCGCAACTTCTTGCCGAAGATTAGCGACAACTTTAGCGTTAGGGTCTCCAAAGAATTTTGTAATCCAAGACATAGGCAAATAATTAGCCCCAGTGTGCGCTAATTCGCACAAAAACTCAAGCGGAAGTCTGGGGCTAAGTCGCTAAGCCTGACCACGCATTCTAGCTAACTGAATCAAGTTCAAGGCCCGCTTAGCTAACTTAGTTTTAGAGCCACCGGACAAAATCGTTGCGCGCTCAGCAATTAGCTTTTGCACTTTGGCGTGCTTGTCCTTCAGATCAAGCGCCTTAGCGTCATCACCGGCGTCGATATAAGCTTGCGCGTACAGTTCCATCAGCCCCTCTCCGGTTAAACGCGCAAACGGAATATTAGAACTACTATCAATCTTATCCAACTCGTCCTGAATTTTAAACACCTTCTGCATGTCGTGCGGGCTCAAATCAACGCGCTGGAGTGCAGCCCGAGTTTCGTCTGTCAAAGCAACGTCTTCCTCTTGATCCTCTATCACTTCGCCATTGTCATCACGGACTTCTGGCAAGCTCATGATCTCTCGTTTAAAGGCTTGTAAACCTGCCTGTTTTTCTGGATCTTTCGTGTGTAATTCCTCTACAAACTGCTGTACTACCTCATTGACGTTACTCTCGTAAGCAAAATTAGCCTCATACTGAATTTGTAAACCCGCCAAATCTAAAATCCTCAATCCCTGTGCCTCCGTAGTGTGCGCTCTGGCCATATCCTGACGCACCATTCTAGAGTTTAAGAAAAACTCAAAATCATAAGCTACCTTTTGCATCTCGCCGTTAACCATCTCCTCTGAAATCCGTTTACCCGCCAAAACTTTCACCTGACCAGACAGATTGCTGTACCTACCCGGCTGACCGTCATATAAAACCTCGCCATCTTGATCTCGCAAAATATTACCGTCAGCATCCACTTGAGCATTAGAAAAAACCACATCCGGCATCCGGCGCATCCGTTCCCTGATCTTATCCAAATCCTCTTCTCTCCAAACTGCAGCATCAAAATCTCCTGGCGGCTTCATCAGCGTCTTACCCTCGGCATCACCCCGCTGTACCGCTTTCTCACCATTTAAATACATGGCCGTACTCGCAAACACGGCATAATCTCTCACTGGACCAATCGCCTCACGCATCCCAGCTAACATTTTGTCCAACAACTTAACTTGCTCGGCCTCAGGCAATTTCTCAAAGGGCACCGTCTCTTTTGGCAGCTTAAAAATCTCCTCAGTCGACTCTCGATTGTTCGCATCATTTTTAAAATCAAAGAGATCCTCGGTTCCTTGATTAGACTGAACTTCAAGCGCTGCTGCTGCCTGATCAGACTCAGCCTTACGCGCCGCCTCTATAGCGATCTCCTCTGTCACTTCGCCACGATTCGCAGCCGAGTTAAACTCACGAACCTCGTCTTGAGGCACCGGCATTTCTGGTCCACGTCCTAAACCTTCCATAACTTATGGTTTAACACATAAATTCCTCGCTACTTTATCGACATCCCCCGCTCCCATAATTACGACGACGTCACCAGGCTGGATAACCGACCGTAACTGAGCTTCAGCTTCCCCTAAATTAGGGGCGTACGTAACTGAGTCCAAGTTAATCGCCTTAACCAAATCCAAACTCGATACCTCCCCCTCACTCGCTACCCGGCCCTCCACGTGATAAATTTCGGACAAAATGACTTTGTCGGCTAACTTAAAAGCTGTCACAAAATCGGCAAATAATTCTTTGGTACGGCTATGCTGGTGCGGCTCAAATAAAACCACTAACCGCCGACCTGGATAAAATTCTTTAGCCGCTGCCAAAGTGCCCCGGATAGCCGTGGGGTGATGACCGTAATCAGAAATAATCGTCGCGCCAGCGTATTCACCCACCACTTCAAACCGTCGCCAAATACCCTTGAAGTCAAATAACGCCTGGGCGATAACCGCGTCATCAATGCCATAAGCCCGTGCAATGGACCTAGCGCCCAGTGCGTTCATCATATTGAATTCACCCGGCACCTGTAACTCCAGCCCTTGCAAACTCTGTTTCCCATCACCAATCACACGGTCACGTTTAGTCGGCTTCCAAAACCACGGCAGCTTAGGCTTACCGATAAACTCTAAACCGAAATATTCTTCCTTGGCCTCTCCTTCACCAACATAAATGCCACGCTCATGTTCAAACACATTCAAAAACACTTGCCGCTTGGTCTGCAGACATAATGTCTTAAATGCGGCTTCAATATCTGCCAGATCTTTGTAGACATCCAAATGATCTAACTCGATATTCGTAATCAAGGTTGTGTCTGGATGCAACTTCAACATCTTACGTTTATACTCGTCACCTTCCACAATCAAAATATCGCTTTGACCCAAGCGTAAATTGCCATCGGCCCAACCCGGCACCAGCGAACCAACGAAAACCGTCGGATCCAAACCAGCCGCCGCAAACACTAGACCGGTCATGGCCGTAGTCGTCGACTTCCCGTTCGTACCCGTCACGCAAATAGTCCGATACTCTTTAGATAGCTCGCCTAGAAAATCAAAATGTCCGAGCTGCTTAATGCCTCGACGCGCAGCCTCAGCTCGCTCGACATTATCAACCTGCGCCGCCTCGGTATAAACGACGAGGTCAACGTCAGCCGACAAATGTTCAGCTGCCTGACCGATCGCTACTTTGATACCTCGCGTTTCAAGTTCTCGGGTAATGTTCGACGCAAACGCATCCGAACCTGTGACAACTTTACCTTTGGCTAACAAAAACTTGGCAATTGCACTAATGCCAATTCCGCCAATCCCGACACAATGAATTTTGTGAAAAGCGTCAATAAACATATTATCGCACTTTTCTATCCACAATCTGACGACGCAACTCATCTTTAGCCACATCAATCGCGGCGTACAAATCTTCCTGCGTGGAAGTCGCCCGCAAAGTTTCCCCTGGAATCGTCAAATTAAATTCCGCAAAAAAGACCTCGCCTTTCTGATGATGTTGGCTAGTTTTACCAACCTCTACCGCCGCATCGCAAGGGGAATATTTTTCGGTCAACTTATCTAATGAACTTAAACGTTTCTCTACATACGCCTTAATCGCCTCGGTTAACTCCATGTTTGTCCCTTTGATTTCTGTGATTCGCATACAAGACAGCTAAGAATCAAACGTCTAGAAGCCCAGATACTGGACCTCCTCATGTAACTGTACTCCAAATTCGTTCCGAGCGCGCGTTTTTACCAAACTAATCAAAGCCGCAATATCTTTAGCACTCGCATGTCCAACGTTTAACAAGAAATTGCCATGCTGCGGTGCAATCTGCGCCTCCCCCATCTTCATGCCCTTCAAACCAAGTTGATCAATCAACCAACCGGCCCCTAAACGCCGCATAGCCAACATGTTCTCTGGAATTTCGACCTTAGACTTTAACTTACTAATCTCTTCTGCATCCGCGAACTCCACGTTCTTGAACATACACCCCGCACTAGCAGACCCGAGCGGCTGTGAAGCCTTGCGACCAGCTAAATTCTTGTCCAAGGCCGCCATGGCCTCGACCCTGTCCCCAGGTGCCAACTTGAACGTCGCCTCTAAAATCACATCAGTTTCATGACCAGGCTCTTTCAGAATGCTGTGTCTGTAACCGTAACGCATCTCAGCAGCGCTGACCTCAACCACCTCACCCTGGCGCAATAACTTCACAGACTCCAAATTATCTTTCACCTCACCGCCAAAACACCCAGCGTTTCCACGTACTGCACCCCCAATTGTGCCGGGCAAAGAAATGGCCCACTCAAAACCACGCAAACCTTTATCTGCACTGCTCCGCGCCAAAGTTGCAGCAATCACCCCAGCCTCGGCCGTCACTCTTTCTCCGTTAAAAATTACTTGTCGATTAGCCGCCTTGATCACCAAACCGGAAAAACCCTCGTCAGACACCAGCGTATTAGAGCCACCGCCTAAAATAAAATATGGAACTTCAAACTCTCTAGCGATTTTTACCACCGCCACTAAATCTTCAGTCGACCTTGCTTCTACAAAATACTTAGCCGGTCCGCCAATCCTAAAGTTAACATGCTTAGCCAATGGCTCGTCGACCTTGAATTGAGCCGCAAAACGCTCGGTTAAAGCCTCTAAAAAAGTAGACATAGATACCTCAAAGTATACATGAAAACCTTGACAAATTCAATTTTTCTGCTATACTCTAGCCGCAACTCACACGCCATAGGAGGCAACGTGACGCCCCAATCAAAAGAGTCAGAAAAACAGGAACCGACCCAGTCAACGTCGTCGCGCCCGGGCCACCCCGGGCCGTTCGACCGTGTTCCCGAGCACTTGCTCGGCCCCGTCGACCATTCCGGTCGAAGGACCGAGCACGACATCCACGACGAGCGAGCCTGCTAGCTCTGGCCACACGGCCGGAGCTCTCGCAGCAAAGACTTCTTTGCTGCTTCACACAAACCCTCACCTCACGGTGGGGTTTTGTGTTAATTAGCATAATCTGGTAAAGCATAGAAGCTTTCACCTCAGGAGACTCCAATGTATATCGTGATGTGTTGCGTGCCGACGCACAACAAGGGAAAGATCTACACGGTGCAAGTCATGCACGGTAACGCGTATCGACACCCCGCAGAAAATACGGTGGTTATCATCGGGCACCGACCTAATCAAGCCAGTGGACACGAACTAGCGGTTCACGTCCATGCATATATCAAAGAAGATCCAGCAGCTAGCGCCGATCCTCTGCCGGAAACCTCGACGTATTACATAGTTAAGGAAATCGTGTATACGAATGGCTCCAAACACCGCTTGATCGACAAAAACCAAGTGGTAACTGAGGGCGAGAAGTTTAGAATCGCCGCTACCGGCTGGTTCAGTGTCCTATGTGGCTTCAGCACCGAGGCAGCTGCCAAAGCTCAACAAAACGAGCTCAGCCGGACGCTGATCGTGGCCGCCCTGAGGGACGGCATGACCGTCAAAAACTTCGTGCCACGCCTTCAAGAGCAAGTGGCCGTCATCGCCCGTAACCTGTAAAAGGTGACGGGCGTCTTTTTTTCGATTACACTTTGTCCAAAGCTAAATATGACTTAATCCTAAACTTCTTGACCGGCGCTTATTCTTGTTTGCTTAGTTTATGTTTAAAACGCTTAAAGATCAGGATCCAGAAATCGCCGAGGCCTTAGACCTAGAACTAGCTCGCGAACGTGGTGGTCTAGAGTTAATTCCTTCAGAAAACTTTGTTTCCCAAGCGGTCTTAGAAGCACTTGGCTCAGTTGCCACCAATAAATACGCAGAAGGCTACCCCGGCAAACGCTACTATGGTGGCTGTGAAGAGGTCGATAAATTGGAAACTTTAGCCATTGAACGGGCAAAATTATTGTTTGGTGCTGAGCACGTCAACGTGCAGCCCCACTCCGGAGCACCGGCGAACATTGCTGTTTATGCAGCATTACTTGCCCCTGGCGATACTGTGCTCGGGATGGACTTATCCCACGGTGGTCATTTAACCCACGGCCACCCCGTCACCGATTCAGCCAAGCGCTACAATTTCTTGCGTTACAAGACCACCGCGGATGGCCGCATTGACTACGACGCACTCGAGGCTACCGCCAAAGAACACAAACCAAAATTGATTCTCGTGGGTTATTCGGCTTACTCCAGAGAAATCGACTACGCTCGTGTCAAACAAATCGCGGACAGCGTTGGCGCCTACTCCATGGCTGACATTGCTCATATCGCCGGTTTGATTGCTGGAGGTGAAATGAATAACCCCGTGCCCTTGTTCGATGTTGTGACTACCACCACGCACAAAACTCTACGCGGACCACGTGGCGGCATGATTATGTGTAAGGCTGCCCTAGCCAAGCAGATCGATAAAGCCGTGTTTCCGATGTTGCAAGGCGGCCCCCACATGCATACCATTGCCGCTAAGGCGGTAGCTTTTGGAGAAGCGCTTAAACCTGAATTCAAAGCGTACGCCAAACAAATTAAGGCCAATGCTCAGGTACTGGCGAGCGAGCTTACCGCTAAAGGCTACAAACTAATGTTCGGTGGCACCGAAAACCATCTAATGCTCATCGACGTCACCAGTAAAAACGCAACTGGCGGCGAAGCTCAACAGGCCCTAGACGCAGCTGGAATTACCTGTAATAAAAATATGATCCCGGACGATCCTCGCCCGCCTATGGACCCATCCGGCATCCGTTTAGGTACTCCAGCAATCACAACTCGCGGCTTAAAAGAAGCCGACATCATCAAAGTCGCCGCCTGGATCGACGAAGCTATCACTCACAAAAAAGATCCCACCAAACTCGCATCCATCAAAGCCGAAGTCGCCGTCTTCATGCAAGCCTTTCCGCTATATCCGGAATTAAACTATGGCGTCTAAATACAATATAACCAACTTAAAAGCCACTATTCAAAAACAATCTTATTTCGAGTTTCCGCTTGAAATTCATTCTGAACAAATCGCTCTAGCGGTAAAAAATTTCTTTACTTTTTTAGCTCTCCCAGAGACAGATAAGGCTAAGTTTGTAATCGATATAAAACAAGATGAACGTGATCGCGGTGTAGATCTTGGCTGGCGACGTCGTAGTGTTGATGCTGGCTTTGGATATGACAATAAAGAGTTCTTTCACTATAACAATCAAGCAAAAATCCTATTTGCTCCACTGATAGCCCAAATCCCTGCCGCTCAAGCCCTTACACGAAGTCTGGATCCAATTCTAAATAAAACCTTGAGCGCAATGCGAGAAATAATACATTCATTAGAAGTCGACTACCCCGGTTTATACACTAAATTCTTCCCCGCTGACGGTAATGATGCATACGTGATTCGTTTACTTAAATATGATCGAACTCGTGCTGGTGATTTCCTAGCTAAAGGACATTACGATCGTGGTAGCTGCACCATCGCCATTGCAGAAAGCGCGCCAGGACTACGTCTAGGCCCAGACGATCAACACCTCACAGAAGTTACACATACAAAAGGTCAAGGCCTGTTCTTTCCGGGCATTTCACTAGGACTACACACTGATAATGAACTAATGCCAACATGGCACGACGTACTTCAACGAGGGAACAGTATCTATAACGATACCGCCTCACGTTGGGCGATAGTATTCTTTTGTAGTCCACCGGAACCTAACTATTTCGACCGCAAAACCGTCCACACCCCTATTCGGCGCATAACTGCTTAAATCAAGCTTTAACGTATGTTGGATAGCATGATCCCGAGCCGATACTCGACAAGGTCAACTAAACCATCCGCACGAATTTTTTGATACGTAAGTTGTCCTCCTGAAGTTCGTGAATCTGAGGCAGAATTGAGTTATTCGTCAGGTCAATAACATCAGAACGGAGTTGGTCGATTTTGTTTTCTAATTTAGCAGTTATACGTTGTTCCGAAGCGGCAATTAACGATCGAGTTTCATCACGAACCATCGAGACAACGTCTTCCGTGTAAGTCTTGAACATGCCCTTCAAAAGGGTCAGGTCTATTTTAGTTAACATATTTAATCACTAAGAAGACTTAGGCGAGCTTAACGTGGTGTTCTAGTCTAGACAAGCGATGATCCAGGTCAGAGGTTTGCGACAGGAGTCGAGTTACGTCTAGACCATTCCCACAAATTTCTTGATTCGAGCATCTGCTCTCCGAAGCTCGTCGATTTGTGGCAAGATAGAGTCACCGATGAGTTCAGCTGCGTCTGAAGCGACTCGGTCTATCTTCTGTTCCAATTTATCCAACTTATTAGTCATGCGTTGCTCTGAAGCTGTGATGGCGGCGTTAATCACCGAACGTGTCTCGTCCCGCATGTCTAAGATAATATCTTTCTTCTGAGTCTCGAACATTCCCTTCAAGAGACTGATGTCTGTTTTAGTTAACATATTTAATCAACTAAAAACTAAGCGATCTTCACGTATCGTTCTAACCTAGACACACGGCGGTCTAAGTCTGAAGTTTGCGGCAAGATCGAGCCGTCGATTAGCTCCGCGACATCGTGGATGATATCAATCTTCATGTCATGCATCTTAGCCATCATTCTGGCCTCAGAAGCTGAAATACAAGAATGAATTTCGTCCCTCACATCTAAGATAATGTCTTTCTTTTGAATTTCTAACATCCCCTTCAAGAGGGCAATATCCTGCTTATTTAGCATAATTGCACTATTACGAATTAAAGCTGGGGAGTTATTTATGATTGTAGCACGGCTAAATTTGGCTGAAAAATCGTCTATAAACAGCTTGACTTTTGAGCCAACAACGACTACACTTCCCGGTCACGACACTGTGTCGAGACAATTACCTTGGGGGAGTAAACATGAAGGTCGAGGTTGTATACCCTGTCCACGCTAACGGCCGCAAAGCACATCCGCGCGTCGTAGTGTACTGGGGACAAAGAAATAGCTCGTGCCTAATGTTCGGTGATCCGATGACGCCGTATTCACACATCGCCGTCGTCGATGACTGTCAGTCAAAGCGCGACAGCTTCATCAAGAAACTGCAGTCCTTGCCAAAACGGATGCCCGACGACTCAGGTCAAAACGGCAACGTCCTGCAAGTCTTCGGCCCCAGGCACCTGGCCGCAGCACTGGACAAGATCCATTTGGATGGCATCAATGTCACCAACATGTCAGCCAAGGACAGCGCTGTGCCATTGGCAGAAAATGCCATTTTAAGTAGCCAAGCACTGTACCCCAAATTCGGTATCCGCGACGTACTCGCGTACGCAATCACCACAGCCGGCAAAAAAATTGTCTACATCGGCAATTGTGGACGCTTCAAGCCCTACAAGCTCATACCCATCGCGCTCAATGCCCAAACGTTGATCTGCGAAGTACCAACACGAATCAGCGACCGCGAAGCTGGTAAGCTCTCTGGCGCACTCTCACCAGCACAGGCCGGCAATATCGCGCAACGGGCAGGTGTAAAAACTCTAGTGCTCACGCACTTGCCCGGAACTGACACCCAAACGCAAGTCATGGGCAATTGCCTGTCATCTGGCTTTAGGGGCAACATCATCGTCCCCAATCCCAACACGCGGTACTCGCTCTAGCTTGTACAGCAGAACCTCAGCTCCAGGCGCCACTGCGCACTGGAGCTTTTCTATTTCAGAAGTTGTCTAATTACCAAATTAAGGCTATACTTCTTACAATTATGACGGAAATTTTAAACGGGGCCGTGTTAGCTAATAACATCAAACGCAAGGCCAAAACTCGTATCGCTAAGCTCAAGCACCCACCAGGCTTGGCAGTCATTTTAGTTGGCGATCATCCCGCCTCAGCTTTATACGTCAGACTTAAAGAGGAGGCTGCCAAAGACGTGGGTATTTATGTGGAAAAATTCACTTACCCTAAAGACGCAACCACCCAAGAACTCATACAAAAAATCTCAGACTTAAATGCCCGGCCAGACATTCACGGCATCTTGGTGCAGCTGCCTTTAGTCGATCAAGACGTTGAAGCAGTTATTGGCGCTATTCACCCCTCAAAAGACGTGGACGGTTTTCATCCAGAAAATCGCCGTTCGTTATTAGCTAATGCTCCTGTCCTAGTCCCACCGGTAGCGCTAGCCGTCATGCGCTTAATCCAAGCCACACGCCGGCCACTCACTAACCGCAGCGCCGTCGTCCTAGGAAACAGCGCCGTGTTTGCCGAACCGATTATTGAGTTATTACGAGAAGCTGGAGTCACCGCCACCTTGGTCACACGTAACACACCAGCCCTATCCGCCGTCACCAGAGGCTCAGACATCATCATCGTCGCTCTAGGAGAAGCAGGTTTCCTCAAACCGGACATGGTTCAAGAAGCTGCTATCGTAATAGACGTCGGCACCAACAAAGTCGGCACCCGCACCGTGGGTGATGCTGACCCAGCGCTAGAAGGTCACGTCGGCTTTCTCAGTAAAGTTCCTGGCGGCGTAGGCCCACTTACAGTGGCCTACCTGCTCACAAATGTCATGAAAGCCATGGAGTCACAACATCGAGAAGGTATTAAATGAGTTCAATGATCGTCAGAATAATCATGAACGCGAACAAGATAAAGCCCATGGCAATGAGTCCTTGCGAGATCGCTAGGGCTCTTTTTGGTAATTTACCTGCAAACCTAGCCCTCTCATAAGCGACCAACAAAATGATGCCGTTAACACCACCTAAAATGCCGCCTGTCGCCCCAATCACGCCAATAAAATCTCTAGCCCCAAAGATGAAGATACACAGAGGGATCGCCACGGCCAACCACCAAGAAGATAAGAAACGGCCCTTAAAATCGTAAATGAGAGAATTGGTCAAACTCGTTCCCACAGTCACAAACGCCGTGAACACCGTACACAAGCCAATCACCGCCACAAACGCCGATAACCACGGCCCTACCGCAAAGCGCAAACCCTCCCCCGCCTGCACTGACGTAAATGGCCCCGTCATCCCCACCACGGCAAAAGTAAACAAGGCGTAAAGTGCAAAAATGAAAATCGCTCCCAATAATAGCGACCTACCCATCAAAGACGTTCGCCTTCCAAGCGCCTCCCGACACTCCGGAATCGCAGAAAATCCACTAAACGCAAAGATCAAAGCTCCAATCGGCAAGAAAGCCAAATTAGGGTTAACGGTGGTCAAATACTCTAAGTGCAAATGCGGCAGGGCAAACAAGGTCAAAGCCACCACCATGATAAAAAATAAGGGGATGATGAGAGCCTGCAACCGCCTCACAAATAACGTTCCGCCCACCATCGCTAATGAAGATACTAGCCAAAAACCTAATTGATAGTAAAAGACCGATCCTCCAATCACAGGTCGAATCAGCGTAGCAGCAAACTGGCCGCCGATAATCACATATGCCAACATTGCGCCCCATAACGCCCCAAAAAAACCGATACTCGCCACTACCCGACCCACCGGCCCCAACTGCTCAGTGATCACCGCCACAAACCGGACATGCTGCTTGTTGATCGCCAACAAATCAGAGAAGAGCAAATACACCAACAAACTCATGGCCGCCACAATCACTAGCTCCAATAACCCCACCACATAGCCGGCCTGAGAAAACACGTACGGCAAGCCAAAAATACCCACGCCCACCACCGTTCCCACGAGTGGCCGGGCGCCATCCCAAATATATCTGTATTTATCCTCCATAACCCCAGCATTATACCTCATAGTTTTCTCCACCGTTCTTGCACAATCTGTCCACTTCACCGCTTAGTCCGCATGGGCTAAGATGCCTGCAGCTATGTCGCTTGGTGCCCGCATTCCTCCGCATAATCTTGAAGCCGAGCAATCCCTGCTTGGGGCGCTTTTGATTGACCAGGAAGCCATGCTCAAAGTTGGTGATGCGGTGCGTGGGGAAGATTTCTACCGCGACTCTTACCGCATTGTCTTTGAGACCATGGTGGAGATTTTCGGACGTCATCAACCTATCGATATTCTAACCCTAGGCAACCGGCTGGAAGAACGAGGGGTTTTGAAACAGATTGGTGGCCGCACTGCGCTTGTGGAGTTGACCAACGCCGTGACCACTTCCGCCCATGTTTCTCACTACGCAGAAATCATCTCCAAAAAAGCCGCCCTCAGACGCCTACTTAGAGCTGCAGGAGAAATTACTGAACTCGGCTTTGATGAATCACAAGACGTTGACGTTGTCATCGATACCGCTGAACAAAAACTCTTCAACGTTTCCACCAACTTCATCAAACAAAGTTTCGTGCCACTTAGCACCATTCTGACCGACGCCTTTGACAGAATTGATGAGCTCCACAAAGACAAGGGCAAGTTACGCGGCGTTCCAACCGGCTTTACTGGTGTCGATAACCTCCTCGCTGGCCTCCAGCCTTCTGACCTAGTGATTCTCGCCGCCCGTCCGTCTGTGGGTAAAACTTCCTTCGCGCTAGATATTATCCGTAGCGTCGCGCTGAAAACTAAAAAGCCTGTCGGTTTCTTTAGCTTGGAAATGTCCAAGGAGCAGCTAGTCGACCGCATGATCTGTGCAGAAGCTAATGTGGATCTCTGGAAGCTCCGTACCGGCCGACTATCTGAACAAGATGACGATTTTCCAAGAATTGGTGACGCCCTCGGCCGGCTCTCAGAAGCCCCAATCTTCATTGACGACTCCCCCGCCGCCACCATCATGAGTATCCGTACCAAAGCCCGGCGTCTGCAGAGCGAACACGGCCTGTCCATGATTGTTATCGACTACTTGCAGCTCATGGAAGCTAAAAACCAGTCAGACAACCGCGTTCAAGAAGTGGCAGAAATCAGTCGTGGCTTAAAGCAAATTGCGCGTGAGCTCCATGTGCCTGTCCTGGCCCTCGCTCAGCTTTCACGTGCCGTAGAACTCACCAAACCAGCTATTCCCCGCCTGGCCCACCTGCGTGACTCTGGATCCATTGAGCAAGACGCTGACGTAGTCATGTTCTTGTACCGCAAAGCTTCAGACCGTAACTACCAAGCAGAAGAACTGACTCCGGAAGAGAAAAATAGCGCGGAAGTCCATATTGCCAAACATAGAAATGGCCCAACCGGCATGGTCAAGCTATACTGGGATGCGGCTAGAGCCTCCTTCAAAAACATGGATACGCGCTATCAACCACCTAGCTCGACTCCAAGTCACGCTGCTCCAGCTATGTCCGGCAGCCTGCCAGCACCAGGCTCAACTGGACCCAACCCCAACAACATCGGCCTACCTCCAGGTATGCCGCCCAAAGGTTTCCAACCCCGACCAGCGACAGGGTAGTACTCAATAATTAAGAAAGATTTTAGACTTTAGAAGTATGTTCAACAAGCTAAAACAGTTCAAAGACATGCGTGATCAGGGTAAGCAGATGAAGGCCATGTTAGATGAGATCGTGGTCGTGGGTAGCGGGGCGAATAGTGCGGTCATGATCACCATGAACGGTAGTCATGAAATTCTAGGCGTAGAGGTCAAAGAAGGTTCAGATAAAGCCACCTTAGAACGTGCCATCAAAGACGCCATTGGGGACGCTAATAAACAGTTACAGCAGCAGCTCATCAAGAAGATGCAAGAAAAAGGGGGCGGCATGGATGCCATTAAGAGCATGATGGGCGGAGAGTAAAACGCATGAGAAAATTCCCCGCCCCAATTCACAACGCCATGGCGGCCCTTGGCAAGCTGCCTGGCGTCGGGCCTAAGACCGCTCTTAGGTACACCTTTGCATTGCTACACCTCAAACGCGGGGAATTGGAACTAGTCGCCAAAAGTTTAGATAACTTAAAATTCGTCACTACCTGCAATCGTTGCTTTACCTACGCAGAAGCTAATCTGTGTGAGTTGTGTCAGGATCAAAAACGGAATCAAAAACTCCTGTGTATTGTGGCGGAATCCCGAGATATTGCGACCATCGAAGCTACAGGTATTTTTCACGGCGTGTATTTAGTTCTTGGCGGTGTCCTCAATCCCGTTGACGGCTTCACGCCGGATAAGCTCAACGTCAAACAGCTACAAGATCGCCTCAAACTAGAGCCCGATATCTCGGAGATCATTTTAGCTTTCTCTCCCGACGTTCACGGGGAAACCACCATTTTGTATCTTAGCCGCATGCTCAAGAATTTAGGCAAAAGAACCACCCGCCTTGCTCGTGGCCTGCCCATGGGTGCCGATATTGAATACGCCGATGAAGTCACCCTGGCTAGCGCCCTATCCGGCAGATCCGAGCTGTAGGTTGACTTTTTGTTAATTTTATTGTATATTTCTTAGTCGGTTTTTTCCCCGACCACGGAGGATATCATGTCCCGCGAGCCCACAGCGAACATCGACAGACTCATTGCAAAGTTCAGGAAGCGGTACGCCAAATCGGATGCCTACAACAACGTCATCACCGAGAGTGACTTGCAGCGTGTGGCCGCCACCGCCAAGCCACTCTATGACCTCGCGAACGGCATCGAACCGATACTCAGGCCCATGACCGAAGCAGAGGCCACCGAACTCATCAGGGTACTACGCCTGTTCAAAGTCAAAGTCGACCGTATCGAACAAATACCTCTCAAGTGTCCAGACTTCACCGCTCCCGCGAGTTGGGTGATCACGAAAGCGAAGTGGCGCTACTTCGTCTTTGTTGAATGCGGCTACAACCTCAGCCCACTCACAACCCGTGTATTTGACAGGTTGTTTGCCGGCTCAGTCATAGAGGCTCCCAAAGACCTCGAGAACGCCCTTGGGAAGAGATGCAGGAAACTCGAGATACCCCGCGCGTGGGATGAGGAGTGTTGGCTGATCGGCAGCTTAGCCGAGCATCTAGTCACTCCAAAAGCTGAGGACAGGACCGCTAAGAAGAAGGCGGCACAGATAGAAATAATTTTTCCGTATCTCGTACGATGGCACATCCTCGGCTTCAAGCCGAACGATACATCGACTGTATACGTACTTGTCCCGTAAGACAAAACATCCCCGGCTGGACGAATCCAGTCGGGGAGTTCTTTTTTCTGTGGTTACTTGATCGATTCAATTTCTAGCAAAGTGAAAGGCTGTCTGTGACCGACATTCCGGCGATAACGCACCTTTGGCTTATACTTGATAACAGAAATCTTGTCAGCGCGACCGTGTTCAACCACCTTGGCGGTGACTTTAACTCCGGCGACGTATGGGGTGCCAACCTGAACTTTTGAGCCGTCATCTTCGGCTACAAGCATAGCATCAAGCGTCAAAGTTGCACCGGGCTCAAGCTCAAGCTTTTCAACTTGCAACTTCTCACCCTGATGAACAAAGTACTGCTTTCCGCCAGTAGTAATCACTGCGTACATAGGCAATTGGCTGCTCAGGCGTCCGCTCCTAGGAGCAGAACTTAAAGCCTTACGCATGCCATTTATGAATAAATCTAGCAGAAGCCTACCAGAAACCCTAAAAACCGTCAATCCTTAAAACTAGCACACGGAATCTTAAGGGAGTTGAATTTTTAACGATACTCCTGGAGTAATCCCAAACTGACTAGCATAGCCGGCTGGCAATTCCAGCACCATATCTACAGGAATCGGTTTAGATGACATTCTGACCGGTTCTTCTCCGGATTTAGGCGCTTTTACCCCAGAACTCACCGCCACTACCTTATCACCCTGGATCCAGACCACATCTAGGTCTAATTTCATACCTTTCATCCAAAACTCCCGCACGGCTGAGTCTTTGAACAAAAAGAGCATGCCCTGAGCCTCTACTTCCTTAGCCTCAAAACCAGACAGACCACGCTGACGCTCCCAAGGGCTATCTGCAATTCTCACGGAAAAATCCTGATCATTCGCGGTCACTACGGCCCGTTCTTTCGCCTCAAGACCTGACCAAATCGTAAAACCTAACAGCAAAATCACCACCGCCACCGCTCCGCCAATCATGAACTTATTCAATGACTTGCTCATACTCTGTTTGATGATACTTCTTATATAAAACCGTAACAGCCATCATGGCCACTATAACCAAAATACCAAGCGCGATCAACTTCTGCCAAGCCGAAAAGATCAAGGTCGTTAAACCAAATAAAGTTGCGACCACAAGATATAATCCCAAAATCGCACGTTGCGATAAACCAGCCGCCAACAATAAATGGTGCAAATGAGTCCTGTCTCCGCTAGTCACCGCTTTGCCGGCTCGCCACCGGCGAATAATCACAAAGGCTACATCTAAAGCTGGAATGCCAATCACCAACAAAGTCGTAGCTAATTTACTCCCGGCGATCACCGCCAGCACACCCAGCGTGAAGCCAAGGAAAGTACTGCCGCCTTCACCCAAGAAAATCTTGGCAGGATAGCCGTTCCAAAGTAAAAACCCTAACAGCGCCGCGGCAAAAATCAGAGCCAATAGAGCCACGTCCGGTTGAAAAAACTCCTTAGATAGCGCCAGTAAAGCGATCATGATCGCTCCAATCATCGTGATACCCGTAGCTAAGCCGTCGAGACCATCAAGCAACTTAGTCGTATACGTCATGCCGAGCAACCACACAAACGTGATCAGAATCGAAACCGACGAGGTCAGCACAAAAGCTCCCCCCAACGGATTAGTAATCTTCTCAACCCCAATCCCAAAAGTCACAGCCACAGCTGCCGCCAGGAGCGGAAAGAGGATACTAAACCGCGGCGGTAAATCGAATTTATCATCTAACAAACCCCCGATCAGTAACATCAAAGCACCGATGAAAAAACCAATAAAATGCCTTGGGTCGATCTCGCCGGCGGTCAAATGATTCGTACTTAGGAGAATGACGAGTGTCGGTACCGCAAAAGCTATAAATACACTGACTCCACCCAAAAAAGGCACAATCCGCTTGTGAATCTTGCGCTCACTCTTAGGCACATCCACCAACCCCAACCTCAACGCTAACCTAGCCAAGAACGGCGTCAAACTAGCGCTCAGCACCAAAGCTCCCCCCACTACAAACGGCCACCAACTAGGCATATAGCCACAGAGTAACCGAAACCGATTAAAAAATGAAGGTCTGGCTCATGTTTACAGCTCCTCCGCCTTATTGAGAGTAATAACACCACCAGCATCAAAAACTAAGCTATCGCGTCGACCGACGCTACCTTTGAGCAAAAAGTCGGCAAGTTGATTCTCGACTTTCTCTTGGATGACTCGACGTAATGGCCTAGCACCGAATTTGGGATCGTAACCTTGTTCGGCTAATTCATGCACCGCCGCATCAGTGACGCTGAAAGTGATCCCTTTAGCTTTCAAGCGCTCAGTCACTTTAGCCAGCGACAAATACGCAATCGCCACCACGTCCTCGCGGGTCAGTGGCGTAAATACAATCACATCATCAAACCTGTTCAAAAACTCCGGGCGATAGATGGTTTTCAGTTCACGCTCCATGAGCTCCGTCTTGATGGCACTAATCGCCGCACCAGCCTCAACTTGATCTTGAATAAACTGCGTACCAGCGTTAGAAGTCGCAATCAGAATGATATTGGTAAAGTCAACGGTTCGACCCAAACCATCAGTCAAGCGACCATCATCCATGACCTGTAAGAACAAATTCAAAATATCTGGATGGGCTTTTTCAAGTTCATCGAGCAACAGCAAACAGAAAGGATTTTTCCTCACCGCCTCCGTCATCAGACCGGCCTGCCCATTCCCGCCAATCAAACGCGTAATCGCACTCTGTTCTTGATACTCTGACATATCAAAACGCACCATGGCTTGCTCATTACCAAAATACACTTCAGCCGTAGCCTTAGCTAATTCAGTTTTACCCACACCCGTTGGACCCAAAAACAGAAAATTTGCAATTGGCCGTTTGCCACTCCGCAACTCTGTTCGCGCGCGCCTTAACGCCGCCGCCACTGCAGTCACGGCCTGCTCCTGGCCAATCACGCGCTCGTGCACCCGCTCTTCAAGATGCAGAAGCTTCTCACCCTCTCCCGTTGACACCTCCGTCACCGGGATACGCGTACGCTCAGAAATCAACGCCGCCACATCAGCTTTTTTCACCCAAGCATGTAGCTCGCCCCGCTTACTAACCACGAGAGCCGTCTCTCTAATCACCTCAATCGCCTTCTCCGGCAAAGCGCCATCATGCATGTAACGGCTAGACAAATCCACAGCTGCCGCCAAAGCACCATACGTAAAAATCACCTTGTGTTTAGCTTCAATTCCGCCGACCTTGGACTCCAAAACTCTAATCGACTCATTTCTATCTAGCTCATTAATCACGATCTTTTGTAACTTGGGCGCAATCACACTTCTTTCGATAATTTCAGCGTAACCCTGCGGCGTAGTGGTTGCAATTACAAACGTGTAACCACGGCCTAGTTCACTCGCCAAAATCGACGCCAAATCAAAACCACCAGCCTGTCCCACCAACTCATGAATATTCTCAATCACCAACACGATATTCCCGGCCCTAGCTACCTGCTCTAAAGCGAATAAAAAGCGTTCATCCGCACCGTTACCACCCTGGGCGCTCACAATATGCGGCACAGATAACTGCAGCAAGCGTTTATCCTGCAAAATCATCGGTACTTTTTCTTCGACCATTAAATCAGCGATCCCCTCCACCAAGGCCTGCTTGCCCACACCGGACTGACCCACCAAGACCACACTCTGTCCCCCACCCTCAATGGCCCGCAAAATCGTCTGCACTTCCGTGTCTCTACCCACCAACAAACCGGTCTGACCCTGCACAGCTGCCCTAGTCAAATCATAAGAAACGGCGTCTAGGAATGGCGTGGCCACCGCTGTCATTGACCTATTCATGCTGCCAGTCGGCTTATATACGGCCGCGCGTCTAAAGGCCCGGTACCTAGCAGTTAAATCTTCTGAAATCCGCATCCAAGCCAAAGCGTTAGCTAGCTCATCTGGAGCTATACCCTTAGACTCAAACAAATCAGTTAAAAATGGTTCAGCCGCAAACGTCGTGGCCAAAATATCCAAAGCTGAGACTCTCGGTCTGCCGTTCTCAAGCGCTAACAATAACGCTTGCGCTAAAAGCTCCTGAGCTTGAGCGCCAAAGACTGTGTTACCGGCTGACTGCGTAGCTAACCGACGACGTAGCGGATCTTTCAGCTCATCAAACGGGATCCCGAGCCTAGCTAAAACTATTTGCACCGGAGGCGTTGCCAAAGCTCCAGCAAACAGATGCAACACACCCACCTCCGCGTGACCTGATTTCACCGCTAATCTATACGCTTCCGCCACAGCTAGCTCACTATCCTGACTAACCACACCAGCGATATCACGCTTCCGCTCCACACTCGCCAAAGACGGAATATAAACCAGTTCTGGAGCTGTAAGCTTACCTACACCCGCAAGCGGCGATAATGACCTCTGACCGCTTAAATGTCGGTACACTCCAAACAGACTGGTTGAAATTGCTAAATAAAAACTGGCTGCTGACCAACTAGGCGTAGACCAAAAATCCCAGCTGGTAGGTTGAGCCTGGTCCACCAACACCACTCCCAAAATAAACGCCATCATCAGCACTAAACTCAAACAGATGGCCGCGTATTTCTCAATAACCTTAGCCGTGATACGACTCTGATCACGCTTCAAGCTGGCCGCGCTCACTTCTGACTGCCAATACCAAAAAACTCCGTCGACTAACACGCCCGGAATACCCGCGCCAGACCCTGTTTGGGATGACCCATCAGGTTGCAGCGAAAAATCGGCTTGATTAGCTGCCATAAGTTAAAATACCAAGAACATGGTAAACCACCTGAGACACTACCAACATCGGACCCACAATATACGCCAAGCCTAAAACTAAAATCCCACTCCAAATCACCAACAAGCCAAAAGTACGTCCAAAAATCTGGACGAGTCGCATAAAAATACTAATCAGCCTGCTTTGCCAATCACGCTGACCAAACATGGGGACCAAAATATTTCTCATCCACACCCCAATCGCCATGTACTTAGCGTAACCAAGGGCCGTAGCCTGACACCAGCGCCACATCAAAACTAAGCCGCGTGAATACCACCACACCGGAAACATCAGAACATCAAAGAAAATATCCTTAAAAAGCGCGAGCTGCATACCGTAGCAGTATAGCAGAACGGGCACTCCTCTAGTGCAAACAACGTCGCAACTCCTCCATCAGGCGCATATAAAAACGGAGATTCTGCGCAGTAGCAAGCCGCATACCCAAAACTTCTCCGGCCTTAAACAGGTGCCGCAAATATGCCTTGGAATAAGTTTGCGATGTGTCAGTGTCATTAAACTCATCAATCACTGACATATCAGAGGTAAACTGTTCATTGGTAATCTGAATTTTTCTGTACAAAACTTCTGCAATCCGTACATCTGACTCACCAGCCTGTGCCCGCGCCAAAGCCTCACGCACACACTCGGACGGCTCCCCGGCCCACACAAAAAGTTGCCCGTGCCTAGCGTTTCTGGTCGGCAAGACACAATCAAACATATCAATCCCCACCGACACGTAAAAAACGATCTCCTCTGGCATGCCGCCGCCCATAAAATAGCGTGGCCGGTCTGCTGGCATCTGTAGAGCAATATGCTTAGCAATTCTAAAAGTATCCGTGCGTGATTCACCCACCGATAAACCGCCAATAGCGTAACCGTCAAAACCAAGGCTCTTCAGCCCGGCCAAAGACTGATCACGTAAGTCCTCATGAGTGCCGCCTTGAATAATCCCAAACAACTGAGAAGTGTCTTTATTCTCATGGGCAAGTTTGGAACGTTCGGCCCAACGCAAAGACCGCAACATCGCTTCTTCGTATCTGGCCCGTGAAGATATGCCTGCCGCAACGTCATCAAACTGCATACGGATATCTGACCCAATCGCGGCCTGAATGTCCATGGAACTTTCTGGAGTCAACTCAAAACTTCTCCCGTCAATGTGAGAATTGAACGTCACGCCTGACTCTTGAATGCTGTTCAAACGTGCCAAACTAAACACCTGGTAACCACCGCTGTCAGTTAGCATGGGCCCGTCCCAACGCATCATGGGCTTAATCCCTCCCAACTCACGCAATAATTCCAAGCCCGGGCGCAACAACAAATGATAAGTGTTCCCCAAAATAATCTGGGCACCAAGAGCCTTAACCTCCTCAGCTAACAAGGTCTTAATCGACCCTACAGTCGCAATCGGCATAAACACCGGCGTCTGAATCTCGCCACTCGCGGTCAACAAAACCGCTCGTCTAGCCAACTGGTTGGTGCTTATGACTTCAAATTTCGACATAGCTCGTATAAAACAATGCTCGTCGCCATGGCTACATTTAGAGACTCTAATTTTGGATCGTGCGGAATGGCCACGGAAGTACCATTAACTGGTAACTTAATCCCTTTGCCCTCATTACCTGCAATCACGATTCTTGGCTTGCTAGACATTTCCGCTGGCGTCACCGCTGACTTCTTAAGTTCTAAACGAAAAATCGGACGTGCAAAAGACGCTAATAACTCCGGAGCTTCATCCCGGGACACTGCTTTCCAAGGTACCCGCAAAATGGCACTCGCGCTGGAGCGAACTGTTTTAGGATTGGTCACTTCAGCTGACTCAACCAAAAGCAAAGAAGCGTCAAAGCCTAAACACGCCCGCAACACCGTCCCCACGTTACCTGGATCCTGAATGCCGTCCAAAACTACAATCGTCGGCTTAGATAAAATATCCGCCATGGTCCACACCGGTACCCTGGCCACTGCCGCTATGCCCTGAGGCGCCTCAGTAGAAATAACTTCTCTGTAAATCGTGGTATCGCGTGGCGTAAAGGTAAATTCCACCAATGACCCAGCATCTCTGACGAATTTCTCGCCCTCTATAATAAACATCCCCCTCGCCTCACGTTCTTTACGCTTCTGCAAAGCCAGGAGCAACCGTTGCTGAGATTTAGTTAACACAGATGAAGGTTAGATTTTTAAGTATTTGCGCATGGCGAACATCGTCGTGATCATGCTTAAAGCTGAGAGTGCCAAAAATTGTGCTCCAAAGATTAGCCAGCCATTACTCCAATAAAACGCCACCAAATCAACGTTCACGCCCTCAAAGAAAGTTGTAATGTGTGGCTGGAGGAGTCGCAATGATCCCATAGAGGCTGCGGCCATGATCAAGGTAGCCGCAGCACTATACGCTATGGCCTCCAATAAGAAAGGGCCGCGTACAAACCAGTCCTGAGCTCCAACCAATTTCATGACGGCGATCTCATCCCGGTGCACATAAATCGCCACCCTGATGGTGTTAAACACAATCAAGACGGAAATGAGCGCAAAGAAGGCCGCTAGAGCTAAGCCTATCCACCTTACCTGATCGCTGAAATGTGACAACTTATCAATGACTATCTGGTGATCGGCAAAGTTCTTTTCCTTAATAAACGGGGCATATTCCGGGCTACTATCAAGTGCGGCCAGGATAAACTCAAAGTCATCCGGGTTATGTGCCGAGATCAATAATGAGTCCCCAATCGGGTTACCCCCCACCTCGTCCAAAGCCGCCAAGACCTCAGGGTTATTCTCATTAAAAGCTCTAAAAGCCGCCAAAGAATCCTCAGCTGAGACCACTGCCACGTCCTTCACCTCTGGCAAGGCCGACAAATAACCGTGCACAGATTTCTCAATGTCTTCGCTGGTACCAGCATTAAAATACACTTCAACCTGCACGCTGTCCTGAATAGATTTAATGGACGCGTCCGCCAGCACGTTCATCACAATCAGCATGTTGACCGTCAACAGCATGAGCAACAGGACCGTTGTAGTGACAAAAGATAACCAAAAATTCCGTGCAATACTCTGACCAGCAAATTTCAACAATCTTAAAACAGAGCGCATACTTAGCCAAGATGATATTTACCGTGCTCCGCATCTGACACAATCTTGCCGTCCTGAATAGTAATCACGCGTCTCCGCATGGCATTCACGATATCCCGGTCATGTGTCACGAGCAAAATCGTAGTCCCGACTTCATTAATACGCTTCAATAATTCCACGATCTCACGGGCCGTAATAGCGTCTAAATTACCGGTAGGTTCATCTGCCAGGATAATCTTGGGTCTATGCACCAACGCCCGCGCTATCGAGACTCTCTGCTGCTCGCCACCAGATAACTGCTTAGGATATCTATGCATTTTATCTGCCAAACCCACAATCTTAAGCACTTGTGGCACAATTTCCTTGATCCTAGAACTCGGCGCACCGGCCACTTCAAGCGCAAAGGCCGCGTTCTCGTAAGCGGTCTTTTTGGGTAATAACTTGTAATCCTGAAACACCACGCCAATCTGACGGCGTAAAGCCGGAACTTCTGCGCGTTTTATCTTTGAAATATCCCATTCACCCAAATGAATACTGCCGCTAGTCAACCGCTCCTCAGCAAATAAAAGCTTGGCCAAAGTAGTCTTACCGGAGCCACTGGTACCGACCACCGAGACAAATTCACCTGGTTTAATATGAAAACTCACCCCATTCAGGGCCTTGGTATCCGGTTGGTAAACTTTACTGACATTCTTAAAAGTAATCACTGGGATAGTATAACACGCAGCCTAAAATTGACGTAACCCAATTTATCAGCTACTTTAGAACGTCGTTTCATGAGGAGGAAACATGGCCGACAACCAGTTCACGATCCCCACCAAGTACGGCGACTTCAAGATCCACAAGGATGAATACGAACCGATCCTAGGTACACAAATTGGTCGCGTCAGAACACCAAATGGTGAGCGCGTGGAAGGCTTCCACACCAAGCCACTGGTCTGCTGGCATGCCAAATACGGCCAGTACAGCCTGCATAGAGATACGCACAGCTTACTGCGCTCGATCCGTTACACCAAGGACTGGGAGGGTGACTGCAAGGATGAACTTCCAAGCAGCGACCACCAAAAGCTCCTGGCCTGGCTGCAAGCCCACAAAAATCTGCAGTCCTGGGCTATGCGTCTCAGCACCAAGGAAGACAAGCGCTTCCAGGCGATTTGCGGCAAATTAGCTGCAGACATGGGCAAACCGATCGATGACGTCAAGGTCAGCATTCAAACGCTAACCTTACAAGTGGCATTGTCGGAAAATGACGACAACGTCGAGTTACTCCAGGACGTGATTGGTCTGGATGCCAGGCGCATCAAGACCATCAAAGCCATCGCCAAACGGATCGATATCCGGGCCGCAGTGGTCCTGCGAGAAATCATTACCCAGCAAACGGTAATGCAGAGAATCTACACTAATTTGCCCGACCTCATCAAACAGCACAGTGAGCTAATTAACACCCACCGCGGACGCGAACAGCATTGCAGCAAGGTCTTGATCATGAAGGCAGGGCTCGCCCAAGTCAAAGACAGGCCGTGGTACGGCCTGGCCAGAAACACAGAGCGCGATCTTGATCTGTACCTGCAACAAACCACCACCGGTGACTTCAAAAGTGCCGTTACCCATCTGTTAAGAGCAGATGCAAGTGGACTATGCGATCGCGCAATTCATAAAGTGAATTCAGCCAGCGCCTACCTCGGACTGGCAAAAGACAGGAAGGGACATCGACATCTGGAACTTTTGGCGAAAGCCGAAGGCCTGATCATGCACTTAACCTGCCTACATACACTGGAAAGCGATCTACTGAGCAACAACCCACTACCAAGTATCGTCGGGCGGGCCAAAGATGCCCTCACGATCATACGCAGTGAACGCCCTGACTGGGGCGACGTCTCGATACTCTTATCCGGAATGAACGATCGTCTCGGATAAGTCGATTACCCCGCCAGGACCGTGTCCTGGCGGGGAGCTTTTTATCTAAACAATCCCGCTAGACGCCAAGCTAATTACGTGCTATAAAATTTAGCGTCACAAACTAAGCGGGGGTAGTTCAGTGGTAGAACATTTGCTTCCCAAGCAAAGGGTCGCGGGTTCGAGTCCCGTCTCCCGCTCCAGTAGAAAGCTGTTTTAAACAACCCACTGCGGCGTCACATCGAGCAATGACGAGTGAATATCAAGAAAGAATCTAGAAATTAGACTTTAGATGAAACCAACGTTGTTGCTCGTGCGATTATCGATCCTTCCTTCGACTACCCTCAGGACAAGATCGTAACCTCAGGATGGTTAAAAGATGACACAATCGCCGGAGGTAACGATCACCATCACAATCACATTTGACCAAGAGGCCTGTTTAAATGAGTTAGATTCAAGGAGCGAATGAGTAAGGTTGAGACGTATAATGATATACGGCGAAACCGATCCTTCGCCTACGCTCAGGACAGGCATCAAGACAAGTCAGTTAACCAATGTCATTCACCTTCACGGCAACGGTTGACAAAGAGGCCTGTTTAAATCCTTCAGGTTCTAGGAGTGAGAGAGTAAGGTCGAAGACGTAGGTAAATCCTACGTTGAGACCGACGGAACGAACGACGACGAAGATGAAGGATTTAAACAGGCCGACACGCCGCTTTAGCTCAGCTGGTAGAGCAATACTTTCGTAAAGTAGAGGTCCCGGGTTCGATTCCCGGAAGCGGCTCCAAAAATACCCCTAAATGCAGGGGTATTTTTATTTTTACTGCGCTAAAACTAGACTAAATTTCCAAAATATGCTAAGTAATCGCCACGTAACAATCAAGTTACGACACTCAAGGAGAGTGCCAAATGAGTTCGCTGTCCCCCCGGGATGGGCATCATGTCCGTTCCAACACCCCTGCCCCCCATCGCCCAATTGACCTCGTTGATCACCTGTATATTGGCGCCAGCCAATTGCAGATGCACATCGTGGCAGAAAAAACACCAAGGAGAGACGTGGCTTCGTACGCCGTACACACGTACTTCGGAAATGTACGGTCGCTCAGCCAGGGCGGAGCTGTAACTCAAACCGAAGCCCTTCTCATCGGCGTACGCCACGCAGCGATGAACTGCCAACTGCAGCTCAGGACGCCAGTGGTCCCTGGGATGGCATTTCAAATCGAAGAATCTCGGGGCCTGAAGAGCGTAACGCTCGCTCGCCGAGGAATGAAGAAGTACGTGGTCATATCCGCCCACCGCGATACGCAGACAACGCGTGTCGAATGGCGAGGATTCGCTACGAATTTTGTGGCCAAAACTACCAACAACAACTCGTTTGAAGCACTGATGCAGTGCGTCGACTTCATGCGAGAAGAAGGCATCTGGCGCTGACCGTCAGACACACTCACGCC
>JBAQTB010000002.1:0-67697 GCA_049296775.1 Patescibacteria group bacterium | reverse complement strand
CCATAGCCCCGAGTGAAACGAGGGGCGACGGGGGGCCAATCACCACAAAACACGACCTCGATGGGGTCGTGTTTTGTTTTAGTGTTAAATATGTACATGGTCTATATTTTACAGAGCGAAGCTGACGGCCGGTATTACTATGGGTTCACTGAAAAAGCTGTGACTACAAGACTTGAGGAACACAATCAAGGCAAGTCATTGCATACGCATAAATATCGTCCCTGGAAGTTAGTATGGTTTGCCGGTTTCCTTAGTAAGGAACGAGCTCGAAATTTTGAGAGATACCTCAAGTCCGGATCCGGCCACGCTTTTTCTCGAAAACGCCTGATCGGATAAACCCATCCGCCTTAGGGTGGGTGGGGCGGCTTATAAGATCTTATCGATGCAAAGCAACCACTAGCGGGGTTGTTTTGTTATTGGTAAACTTGGTCAAATATGGAATTCCCTCAAAGCACAGTCACGGACATCATTGAGAGCGAGCATCAGATGGCGCTTAAGGCTCCTGAACGTTTTGGAGATTATTTCCTCCATGCAATGGAAGCAAATGAACTTCTCAATAATTTCTTGATCTCTGTAGGTATCGAGGGCCATATCTTTGTGGCATTTTTAGCCCAAATAAGGAAACACGCACTGCTCAGTATCCTTTCTACCGCGCGGCTACATCAGGTACAGGCCATGATGGATATGCGACAGGCTCTTGAAGCAGGTTCCTGCGCAGCCTTCGCCATTGCAAACCCCGACGTTGATGGCTTTGCCGATATTGATGACAGTGGCATTATTGATCCTACACAAGAGTTAACCCGAAAGCGTTACAAATGGCTGGAAGAAAATTTCCCAGCAGGTTCCGAGGCGATCAAGAACATGAAAAAAGTTATCAACTCTTCGACTGCACACTCAAATCTTGTATATGCGATGCAGAGCTTTGCTCTCGACCCTGACGGCGACCAGTTCGTCACGCCCTTCTTCGATACAGAAGACGATTACCATTTAAAGGGAAATCTTTGGATGATCGCCAATGTCTCATACGGCCTCATGGATCTTTTCTTTGGTATCAATCAGGGAAAAGACCTGCTGAAATTTCACCCAGATTTTGTATCTCGATTAAAGGCGCTCCGTGCAAAAAATGATGAACTAAAAGCAGTCATGATGTCTTCACCGAGATTTCAGGCTGCGCTGGATAAGAAGCCCCGTCCAATGGCAACAGAGCCCTCCAGCTAGGCTATGCAATATTTGAAAAAAATCTTTAACAAACTAACGCTAACTTTAAGTTTTCTAAACAGAGATCGAAGGCAGGCTCAGAATTTTTCTGTTCGGTAGTGCGGATTGTGGAGGCTGCGGATTGGTTGGACCGTATTTGGAGATCACTTTATCAACAGGAGAGGTTACGCGCCGTATGGCTGATCTCCCATTCTTCTACCACTTAGAATTTTCTCCCAATAAAAAATTAGCTGTTTTAGTCGAGATTGAATATCCGGAACGGAATGAAGCGGGTAAAGTTACTGAAGGTATGATGGCGGAAGAATACTACCTTTATGACATGGTGAATTTTGAAAAAGTTAAGAAACTCCACGTTCCAAAGGCGGGAGAGCGTACGCTGCTCTCGTGTGGCATGGGCTGTATGCAGAGTGGTGTTGAGTGGCTTGATGATCAATTTATTAAAATGACGCCCAGGAAGTTAACCGCGGATGATATTCCGTATATTGGTTATCCAGATGCATTTGCTGAATACGATAAGTCTTTTGTGATATCGGCTTTTTAAACAAAAAACCGCCTAGTCGATACCGTATGCGTACGGATTTCGACTGGGCGGTTTGAGTTGTTCGTGGGGAGCTTAAGGCTGGCCACTGGGTTTTTCGACGGCTGTAATGATCACAGTGACCGCCTCCATTAGCTCGTGGAGGAAGCTCGCCTGGCCCTTTCCCACGACTCTGATGTTGTGGCCGCGGAAATACTTAACCTTCACGTCCTCAGTATCTGCGTACGCATCGCGGCCGGTCATGCTCAGCCACTCTGTGTGGCTGGCTGCCAGTTGACCTACGTATTCGGCGTGGAGGTCGGTGCTACTTTCGGCACCAAGGTCGATATCGCTGACGATCACAGCGAATCGGTTGTTTTCAATACGCTCTCTGGCCTCACCCAGATTTGCGGCTGTTCGTACCTCGAGGCCAAGACCTTGCAAATACCTTGCGATTTTTCTGAGGATCACTTCTTCATCCTCAATTACGAGGATTAATTTCTTTCTCATTCTCTTTTTTCTCCTAAAAAAGTTCGAGGCCGGAACGATTGATCAACCGCGAGGGATTAATCTTTCATTCCGGCCTCAGTTGGGCGGTGTTGTCAGGGCGTTGCGGCTGCGACTGTGGACATGAGGTCAACGTTTTTCAACTGGCAAGCATTGACCGCACCTCCAGTGCAGCACATGACCTTGACGGCCTCTAGACCTTCGAGCTTGGTCCAGGAGGTATGTAGTACCGATTGGAGCATGTCCTCTGACACGAGTTTGCCGCTTTTGTCGGCGCACAAACTGTACGTGTCCAACTTCGGGTCGACTTTGCCTTCGACCTCGCAATTTCCCGTCCAATTCACGGTGGCCGTGAGGTCGAGCGTGAAATCCTCTTTCGGCCCGCGTGCGCAGACCAATTTTGGGTGGAGGCCGGAGACAAAGATCGTCTCCTTTTCGAGCGTCGTGACAGTGTTCGGCACGTCGACGAAGTTCCTGGCGTCGCCAGGGGGGTACAGCTCGTCGATGTCAGTGCACTGTAGCCACGTTGGATCTTTGCTCTCGTTTGAGACCACCACCAGCGGCATGCCGGCGGGGAGGCTTCCTGTGCCAGGCACCGTCGCGACGTCGTCGCCGTCTTGCGGGGCACCGTCGCCCCAGCGGTCGACCGCGAAGCCGCCACATGCAACCGCGAAGATGATCGCGAGTGCGATCGTTGTGATCGTGATGATGCCGCGACCTTGATTCTCCGACATTGTATCTCCTGTGCCGATAAAGATCGGCGTGTATGGTTTTTCTGATTTCGGTGGCGCTGGTGCCACCGTGGCCGCAGCAGTCTGCGTGTTTGCCGCCGGCTTTGAGGCCGCCGGCATAGCTAGCGGCGTAGGCGGTGTGTCGTTGACGGGCTTTGTGGGCCCATCTACTGACAAGCCGCCGGTGTTTTCATCGGGTGTCAGTGGCTCTTCTTGAGCCGCTGGCGGACCGTTTAGTGTTGGTTCTTCCGGCATGTCGCCGCCCACGATGGTTCTGGGGGCCGGCATTGGCGTGGAGATGTCGATTTTACCATCTGAGACGCGCCGCTTCGGCCCTGGCAAGGGCGTCAGCTCATGCTCGTCGACGGCCGAGATCCAGTCGCCGGTGTCTGTAGCCAGGAGTCGATCGAGATCGGCTTTGGCAGGCTTTGTTGGATCGGGCTTCATCATTTGCATGATCCCGGTTCTGCCGAGATCAGGATGGATAGTGACCGGTGACGCGGGCTCGGTGGAATCCTCGGGGACCGTGTTGTCCCCACTGGTCTTTTTTTTGACCACCTGAAGTCCGCCTGATTGACGTCCTTTTTTGCGAGGTGTCTCCACGACGCCTCCTTGTGTGAAATTGTTTTTGAGTTGTGAAATGACGAAAATGGCGCCTGTCTGACTAAACTTAGTCTGGACTAGCGACTGAGTAGAATAGCAGAAAAAGCATGATTTGTCAATATCTTACGGGCTAAAATCAAAAAATCGCCCTAGCCTGAGGCTTAGGACGATTTTTGTGCTCTGGGCAGTTAAGCCTTGAGAGTATCTACAATCTTACTAAAGATAGATGGCTGCTTTTCAGCGATTTGGGACAAAACCTTGCGATCTAGGCCAATATTCGCCTTTTTAAGCATGTCGATAAACTTGGAGTAGGTCAAGCCGTAAGCACGCACAGCGGCGTTGATTTTGAGGGTCCAGAGGCTGCGGAAGCTGCGCTTCTTGGCGCGACGGTCGCGGAAAGCGTACTGACCGGCCTTCAACATGGCAGGACGGGCAAGACGGATCTTGCTCTTACGGCCCCATTTGAAACCCTTAACGCGCTTCAAGAGATTCTTGCGGCGCTTAACGTGTTGTGTACCGCGTTTAACTCGAGACATACCTTAGGAGTTCCCGTAGGGAAGTAATGATTTGATGGTTTTTTGTAGGGTTTTTGGCATCTTGATATCTGTACGCTTGTTGCGGGTCACATTCCCAGATTCACGGGAATTGAAGTGATCCTGACCAGCTTTGCGTTTAGTTATCTTGCCGGTAGACGTGATTTTTACACGTTTTGCCGTTGCTTTGTGAGTCTTCATTGCCATATAAACGTAGAAAAAGTCTGCAAAAGTGTAACTGAATTAGTCTGTACCGTCAAGGCTGAGCGGGGGATTTAGGTCTGACGAGCTAGAATCATGTTCATGCGGCCGTCCTGGTTTTTGAGCGGTTGCTCAACTTTTATTGGGTAATGCTCCTGAAGTTTAGCCACGAACTGATCAAAAATGGCATGAGCTACGTCAGCATGAGCTTTTTCACGACCACGCAAAATCATGTCTGCCTTGACCTTATCGCCTTGTTCAAAGAACTTCTTAGCCTGCTCTACGCGGATGTTTAGGTCACCTACACCAATACGCGGAGTTAAGCGGATGCCCTTGATTTCTACCTCCTTAGATTGAGCGCGCTGCTTTCTGGCCTCTTTTTCTTTCTGGTATTTAAATTGACCGTAGTCACCCAGCTTACATACCGGAGGTACAGCTTTAGGTGAAACCTCGATGATATCCAGGCCACGTTCAGTAGCTAGGGCTACTGCCGCTTCTTTGGTCATAACCCCAAGCGGTGCACCGTTTTCATCGATCAACCTAACTTCAGCCGCAATAATGCGCCCGTTGGCGTTATATTCTGGAGCTGAGAATTTTGGTTTCTGGAAGCGGCGGTGTCTATGAATGCGCATGGCAGTGGGGTTATTACTTAATAATTTCTTTTGAAACTTCGACTACTTACTCAGGTCGCGAGCCAGTGGCCGACCCGTAGGGAGGCCAAGACAGGCGGCAGATAGACGAAAGTGAGGGCAGCTTGGCAGCATATTAAGATGCCCGAGCGAGAGTCTATCTGGTAAGTGAGCTAGTGGTGGATCTGATGGGATTTGAACCCATGTGCGGAACAGACTTTCAATACCGATGTTTTCCACGTTCATTCACGCTTGATTACGCAAACTGACTAAAAGCGTGACAGAAAAAGCAGTTTGCGTTTCCGTCGCCAGTGTCGCACACGCAGACGGAAGGCGCGCACCAAGTTTCCAGATTATGACACTCGAATCTGCTAGGAGACATTACAGATGGAGCGGGTCAAGTCGCTATTAAGCGAGGACCGGAGAGAAGGCAGGCATGCGGAAAGCAGCCTTTACCTTTTCGAATACGTTGGCGTGTATAGGATTGCACCACTTGATAACGGACTATGGTGCCAGTCCGACGTGATCGTGTACCAATTGTGCTGCCGTCGAAACCTGGCAGACCCAGTAAAATTTACTCTTTGAGACGTGCTCGGATCTCTCGGTCCAAATCACGCTTTTTGAGGGTTTCGCGTTTTTCATGCTTCTTTTTACCCTTAGCTAGGGCGAAGCCGAGCTTCACAAAACCTCGCGAAGTATACAGGGAAATTGGCACAATTGTCAATCGATCCGCTTCATGTTTGGCCCGCAGTTTACCAAGCTCACGTTTGTGAACTAGGACCTTGCGTTCATGGCGTGTGTCTTCCGGCTGATCTTTGCCGGCTGGCGCAAAATGTCCAATGTGGGCATTCTTCAGATAGAGCTCACCTTTTTGTATGGTTAAGAAAGAGCCGGTTAAGCTCACGTTGCCAGCTCGGACTGATTTGACTTCAGGGCCAGATAATCGTAAACCACCTTCAAATTCCTCAAGAATTTCAAAGTCGTGATACGCTTTCTTGTTGGTGGCCAAGGTTGGCATAAGTAGATAGACAACAGGATTCTCTGTTACAATACAAGTAATTATGGCTGAACGTAAAGAACTCCCACGTTTGCCCCAAACGATTACCATTTCTACCGGTACGATTATTCGGGCTTTGTTGATTTTGCTCGTGCTCGGCTTTGTCTATTTGATTAGAGACGTAGTAGTGATGTTTTTTGCAGCTTTATTTTTAGCGGCTCTCATTGATCCGTTCGCCGATTTCTTGGAGCGTTTTAAGATTCCGCGTGGTCTCGCCGCCCTCATTGTGTACGTGGTGGGGATCGCCTTAGTTGTGGGCGCCATGATTTTGGTGCTGCCACCGGTTTTGGTTGAGATTCAGAATTTTTCAGTCTTCTTAGCGCCTTACTTACCGGCCGGGAGTGAACAGATAGATTATACGCAATTATTCTCGGTGGAGACTTTGGCGCTTAATGCGGAACAATTATTAGATACGGTACGCGGTGCCGGTGTGGCTGCAGCGGTACCAGAGCTTTTGCATCTTGGTTCTAATGCTTTCGGAGCGGTGGTAGCGGTGATTGTGGTTCTGGTGTTGGCCTTCTTCTTGGTGGCGGAGAAAACAGCACTGGTGAAGGCGATCGCATTTGTAGCTCCAGCTGAATATCAACCATTTGTCATGCAGGTCTCTGGTAAAATGCGGGAAAGCCTGGGGGCTTGGTTGCGCGGTCAGTTGTTACTCATGTTGGTGATTTTTGCATTGACGTATATCGTGTTAAGCATTTTAGGCATTCCGTACGCCATCATTTTGGCTCTGATGGCGGGCCTCATGGAGATCATTCCGTTTATTGGGCCATGGTTGTCCGCGGTGCCTGCTGTCATTTTGGCCTTGTCGATCTCGCCGGTGCATGCGCTGCTCACAGCGGGCGCGTATTTCTTGATCCAATTAGCTGAGAATAATATCCTAGTGCCCAAGATCATGCAGAAGGTCTCCGGACTTAACCCGATTGTAAGTTTATTGGCGGCTTTGGTGGGTTGGCGGGTGGGGGGAGTGGTTGGGGTGATCCTGGCGATCCCGTTAGCCATGGCGGTGTCCGTATTCCTGGCTGAGATTTTCCGCAAACGGGCTGAGACGGTTTAGGGCTGAAAGTTTAATCGCATAATCTAACAGTATGGATAGACATTGGTTCCCGGCAATTCTCCTAGGCATGACCGTGATTTTGGCGGTGGTCTTTGCGGCCGTACTTAGTCCTAAGGGTCAGGAGTTTTTGGAAAACAATCAGGACGTGCGTGAAGTCACGGTGCCAAGTGTCAAGGTGAATGAAGAGACTTACACTCAAGCTGTGAGCACTTTGCTTGAAGCTTACCAAGTCGACGAAGACCCCGAAGCTACTTACAATGCTTTGATCGCGGTCAGGGTGCCGGGCAATATGTTGAATGTCCATTACGAATTAGTCGTTGCGTTTGGTAAATTAGTCAACGGCGAGACAGATGACGGTACGGCGCGTTTGGCCGCTCTTAAAGCTCAATATTCTTGGCTTCCCCTGTGATCCTTCTCCACCGTTTAACTCCTTTTGCGATTCTGTTGCTGTCCGCGGTGGGTTTTGGATTTTTGATCTGGGAGCCGTTGGCCTTCAAAGTGCCGGCGATTTTGTGCTTTGCGTTGATCCCATTTTTGTTTGCTAGATTGTTGTTGTGGGAATTGCGTCGGCCGGCCTTTTGGGTGTTCTTGGGCACGCCGAGTTTATTGTTACTCTCGGCGCTCATGTTCTTTTTGATTATTGAAACCACGGCCGGGGCCTGGACCATGGCGATCACGGTGACCTTGGCCTTGACGCTGTACGCGGAGAACGTGTTTGCGTTTTATCACTTGCCTAGCTCTTATCAAGCTTATTCCTTAGAGTTTTTGTCTTTAATGTGCTACATGGTGAGCGCCTTCTTTTTCACGGGGAGCGCTTACATGGCTCAGTTGTTCTTGGAATTGCCGCTCTGGATTCCGGCTGTTGCCACTTTCTTAATTGTGTTGTTGGCGACGGTGGCGGTCTTTTGGGTGAGTAAAATTGGTTTTGAAACTGGGATTTTATTTGCGGTCACTGGTGCAATCTTGATGACAGAGGTTTACGTCTCATTAAGTATGTTGCCGACTAGTTTTGTGACTCACGCTGCGGCCTTCACCGTCTTTTGGTACGTCTACTTAGGTATTGCCAGAGCGCATGTGCTAGAAAAATTAACGCCGGTGATTGTCCGTCGCTACTTAATCACAGGGTGTATGCTGCTTGGGTTGATCTTTGGGACCGCGACCTGGATTTAGCTAAATAACTTATGCAATATTTCAATCGAGGTCTGCTAATTACAGTTTTGGTGGCCGTGGTGGTCGGCGGTGGCGCTGGTGTAGTCACTAGCATTGCTACGTCTAGATCTTTAGACGATTACGCTAACACGCTGTTGGGTGATCGAGGATTTTTAGCGTGGGAACCACGTAAGCCAAATTCCAATCCGTTGGATTATGCTAACGCCACTAATAAAGTGAGAGAAGCACAGTCTAGAAGTTTGGCGGTGATTACTTTAAAGAGCACAGACACCCTGAGTCCGGCAAATTGGATTGGGCCGGAGTCCGCAGTGGGTTTAGGTGTAGTCGCGAGTGCTAATGGTTGGATTTTGACGACTAAAGATGAGCTAGGCAGCGTGCAAAATCCTAAAACCAGTTTAGAAGTTTGGATAAGAGGCACGCGTTACACTATTGCAGAACAAGTTAATGATGACGCTACGCCTTACGTTTTGTTGAAATTAGCGGAGGCTAACGGATTAACCCCGCTCGCCTTTGGTGCCAGTGAAGATGCGGCTAACGGTGATATGGTCTTTGGCTTGTCCGCCGCTACGGGGTTTGTGGCCACCACCGTGCAGAATACAGAATTGCCGATTATTTCTGGTCCGCATCAAGCTGAGGCTTATGCGGGAGCTTGGGAGTTGGCTGAGGCCAGCGCTTTGCCGGGACCAGTGCTGTCGACAGCGGGGGAGATGTTGGCGTTTGTGACTAAGTCGGGTGAGGCCGTACCTGTTCATCACGGCGTAGACTTTATTCAAGACACGCTTAGATCTGGCGTGACTACCCGGGCGAGTTTGGGGGCGTATGTGGTAGATATAGCTGACGTTTATAACTTAGACTCACAATTACGTCAGGGTTTGAGTACCGGGGCCTTGGTTTTGGCTCCGGCCGGTAAAATTGCGGTACCAACTGGCACTCCGGCTGCTGCGGCCGGCCTGTTAGCACGGGATATAATCACAGCCGTAGACGGTGAAGCCATCACCCCTGAAGTGTCCTTGGCGGAGATCCTGGCAACTTACAACCCTGGACAAACTGCGCGCTTTAGTGTAGTACGCGCTCAGGCTCCACTGGAGCTCACGGTCATCCTTGGTGATGCCGCTACTCTGGTATACTAAAAATAACATGTCTTACAGATATACTCAGCTCACACCTTTACTGCGCGGTTGGCCAACCGTTTTACTCTTTGCGACCTTTGGTTTAGTGCTAGCAGCCTTGCTATCATTAGTCAGACCGCTTGAGTACAGCTCAACCACCCGGATCTTGATTACCCAGGAATTGGGGATTGTTGATGCTTATACAGCTAGTCGTTCCGCTGAGCGGATTGCCGACGACTTGTCTAGCATTGTGTATACTTCGACCTTTTTCGATAAGGTCATGAACTCCGGCTTTTTGATCGATACTGAGTATTTCCCTGCCGATTCCATCAAAAGACGCGCTAAGTGGGAAAACGCTATTTCCGCTTCAGTTTCTAGAAGTAGCGGTTTGTTAGCCATTAAGGCTTATCACACGGATGTTGATCAGGCTCAAGAAATTGCCCAGGCCGTGGCTTATGTGATTACTACCCAGGGTTGGACTTATACTTCTGGTGGCAATATTACTGTTCAGGTAGTGGATGAACCGTTGAATTCTAGATACCCTGTGAGACCAAATATCCCTGTGAATGGCGTGTCTGGCTTGTTCTTGGGCGCGATTGGTGGAGCAGCTTATGTGCTAATCCAGGCGGAAAGATTGCGCCGCAGACACCAATTAGTGCATACAGAAGTGTAATAAAAAACACCCTCTGAAGACCCGACGGTCACGAGTTGCAACGAGGAGGAGGCGTCACAACCGTTCCATCGGGTCCCCAGAAGGGATTTTGTAAAGCGAACTTTAGCAACCGCTACTAGTGGCGTCAAGAAAATCTGAGGATAATTACTGGTTACAGAAAATATGGCTAAAATAAGCCATATTTTTTGATACTTTGCTTTAGCCCCATGAACCAGGGACTTGACTTTTTCTAGGATTTATGCTACTTTGCAGCGTTCTTTTCATGGAGTAGCTTTGGCTGGGATCGGCTTTCCACGAGCTCTTATATTTACCGTTGTCCTCCTCCAATGACGGTAAATGTAGGGCTCTTGGAGTGCCGAGTCCTGGGCTCCACGTAAAGAAACCGGGACTCGGAAGAGATCCCACCACTTATCCCTATATCGTAGGGAACGGAGGAAATCATGCGTTGTTTCCCAATGTTTGCCGCCGTTATGGCGACTTTGCTCGCGAACATCGCCCTGGCCGATTCGGTCAAGGCGCCATCGCGTGTCGATGGGCCGTGCCCGGGGAAGGATTGCAGCACGACGGAGCCGACCCCGGCCCCGCCTGCACCGGCTCCTCAGCCGGTAGCACCCAAGCCGACTCCGGCTCCGGTCATCATCCGGCCGCCCGAGCCGGTCCCCGCTCCCGTTCCCGTCATCGAGATCCATGAGATCACGATCGAAAAGACGGTCGAAAACCCTTACGACGATTCCGGCGTGAAGGGTTCGATCAACAGCTTGATGGGCTACGTCCGTTTGGGCGGCTCCGTCGGGGCTGTGGGAGGCGCGGGCACTATGCCTGCGCAGGTCGTCGACGAACGGCCGCACATGTTGCTGCCGATGGCGTCCTTCTCGTTTGGCGCCTACGTCGGGATCGGAGGACACCGTAAGGGTGCTCCGTACGCAGACCTGTCGGCCCGTCTCGATCGAGGTTCGGTTGCGAGTGGCGCCTGGAACGGTGGGTTGACGGTTGGCGCAGCGCTGACCGACAACTTCGTCCTCGGCGTTCGCGCTGGCGCCGTCATCCGTGACTACGGTCTGTCAGAACAGACCTACATCGCGAGAAATGTCGGCGGCAACGTCGGCCTGGTCGGCATCATCGACTTGACGGGCAAGAACATGCCCGCGGGTCTCGACCTGAGTCTGGTGCCAAGCCTCCGGGCTGGTACTGGCTCGGTCAGAAACAGCGTGACGAGCCAGACTTTGCAGGCACTTGAGGTGCAAGCAGGTCTCGAGCTGCGGATCGGAGTCTCCGGCCCGCATCACAAGAAGTAGCCAACTTGAGGCAGGGAGTTAGTTAGCGCCGAAGCTAGCAACACTTCCTGGCCCAACGGGTACTTCATCTAGGGGATGGGTTCAGAGTATTTATACTCTTGAGCTCATCCCCGACCACTTACTTTGTCTAGCGATGATAGCGCAGTAATCTCAAACTTACTGCTCTGCCACCGCCGGATTCAATCTCCGCGGTGCGATACCTGATAGTCAGGTCAATCGCAAATTCGGCGAAAAAAACCACAAAGAGACAGGAGAGACAAGAAAATGCGTAAACTCATCGGAGTCCTTTTTATCGTGACCCTCGCACCCGCCTGTTATAAGGCGTACGAGGAAAAGCCAGAACCGGTCGTGACTCGCGGCGATGACCACGAAGGTGGTCGAGTTGGCGACGTCGACAGTAACGGCATCGATGACGTGACCCAGTCAGTCATCGTCGCGGCCGGACCGAAGGGGAGCGGCATGTGTATGCTGCTCCACAGTCAGGCTCAGGCTTACGATCCGTCGTGCCTGTCCATGGGCACCTTCGGCTACGGCAGCGGCGCCTACGGTGTCCAAGAAGAGGGGTGGGAGATCCCGTTTCTCGCCATCGTTCCCGTCATGCTTGACGGCAACAACTGGTGCGGAGCGTACTTCCGCCCCGGCACTTACCGCATCACCACGGCCCATCACGAGGCCCAACTCTACGATGGGTGGGGCTGGTCCGACCACTCTCTCGGCGCATCCGCTGATGCCGGAGACTTCCGCTGGCTCACAACCCGTTCCGAGGGTAGCGAGGATTGCTACCACGAGGTGACCAACATCACCTTCGGGTGTGACATCTACGGTAAACCGTACGAGGTCGACGGGGCCTCGCTCGGAGAGCGTGACCCGACCTGTTTCTAGGGAAAGTCGGCTAAAAACCGATCTTCCCCCTACCTGACCCCTATTGCGCCTAGCGTGATGGGGGTCTTTCTTTTTGGGTATATTTAGCTTAGATTAGCCTAGTTTTTGGGTTATTGTGTAGGGTTATCCCTTGACATTTTATTGATTTTCTGCTATATTAAGGGGTCGCGAAAGCAACAATTTCGTTGACCGGGTGTTTGAAAAGACGCTCGACGTTGTTTCAAAAATGAATAAAAGCCAATCCCATGGTGGGGTTGGCAGAACAATCTATGAGGCTTCGTGCCTCGAGAGGCTAATCATGCGTTCACTTCTGTTTGTGATCTCGATGTGCGTTGTTGCTGCTTGCGCCGAGCCCGTTGGGCCCGATGTGACGGATACGACGACGCCGACCACGACCGCGCCCACGGGCCCGGTCTTTGGCACCCCGGGTGCCGGCGGCGACGCTGACACCGATACGGATACCGATTCGGACACCGACGCGGACAGCGATGCTGACTCCGACGCCGATGCCGACGCAGACACTGACGCCGATTCCGATGCCGACAGCGATGCCGACTCGGATACCGACACCGACAGTGATACGGACGCCGACGCCGATGCGGACACCGACACGGACAGCGATGCTGATACCGATACGGATACCGACGCGGACGCCGACGCCGACTCGGATGCAGATGCCGACGCTGACACCGACACGGACACGGACGCCGACAGCGATGCTGACAGCGACGCCGATTCCGATGCCGACGCTGACGCAGACGGTGACGCCGACGCTGATGCCGATGCTGATGCCGATGCTGACGCGGACACCGATACCGATACCGACACGGATCCCCCGGATCCGCTCGACGTCGACAATGACGGCGACGGCTTCACCGAGAACGAAGGTGATTGCGACGACGGTTATCCGTTCTCGTTTCCTGGCGCTTCGCTCGAGTGGCAGGGTGGCTCGGTTTGCGACATCGACGACGGCGATCTGAACTGCAATGAGGTGAGTGATCACCTCGAGTTCTGTGCTGTTACGCCCCCTGACGACACGGAGACGGTGCAGCTGTGCTTCACCTTCGACGCTGGCGTCACGTTTGCCACCATTTGGACGGCAAACATGAGTAAGAATGACTTCTCCCAGTGGTACCAGGGGACGCCACTACTTGACCAAGTGGTCGTGGCCGGCACCGAGTACTGCAAGGTCATCCACGGGGCTAGCCCCGATGATGACTTCAAGGTCAACGGTCCGACCGTCGGCAGCGGTGGCGATTACCTGGTGTACGGTGACACGTACAGCGAGGTAGATGGCACGGTGACGCTGAACGGCGTTCCGTGCGATGTCCAAGCACATGTCCCCGCCGACAACGGTGGCGACTACCTGTGCGACGAGTTTGATGAGGCCGATGGCGACAGCGACCTCGACGGTTTCACGACCGAAGAGGGCGACTGCGACGACAACGACCCGCGCAAGTACCCCGGAGCCACCGAGCTCTGGGACATCCGCGACAACGACTGCGACGGAAGCCAGGACGAAGACGGACGTCTTCGTTTGTATCGGTACTTCACCGATTGGTCCGACGTCGTGGCTGATATCGACGGCAACGGTGTGAACGAGGTCTACGATGACCTCGAGCACCGGTACGGAACCTCAGCTCCCGGAGCTGGCTGGTTCGCGGACGGAAAATGGATCGACCTTTACCCGGTCGACATCTGTTCGGACAGCGTGTACAAGCCGACCGACGGCTGCACGCAAAAGGCCAATGGCACCGTGGATTTGTGGGGAGGTGCTTACGCCCTTTCTGCACTCTCGCAGTGCTCGGGCATCGAGTCCTCCGGCCTGCACTTGTCGCTCCTCCTCCTGGAGGATAGCGGTGAGTACCTGAACTACTTGCTCAAGGGCTACCCGTGCAGCCGACTGGGATTTGTCCCGTCGCTCGCAGGTGCGGCCTTCGTCGATCTGCAGGATGACGCCACGGCGATCACTGCCCATGCTACCGCGCCATTCTACGGCGCGAGTATCGGCACGGTGAACGCCGGGGACGTGATGTACTCCGACCTCACGGTCGAGGGTAATCCGGACGGCTACACCGTCCACTTCCTGGCCTTCGGCGTCTTGGCTGCTGGTCACTGATCACGGCTGAGAGTGCCACTGGCGCGCTAAAGTATTTCCTTAGGGAAGTACTTCAGCGCGCTGTTTTATTTTATTGACTTTTTTGGTTTTTTAGGCTATAATCTTGAGTTACATTTTGTGTCTGTGGGGTCTTCCCCAGTCTGAATGTGACGAGAGCTTTAATGGCGATTTTAGATCGCACTGGGGGAGTGACATGTGGTGTAAAGCATGGCTCATGTTGTTCGGTGTTTTGTTCATGACCGCATGCGGTCAGACGGTCGATGCCGACGGCGATGGTTACGTTGATTGCTTGCAGTCACGGAGTTGGCCGCATTACGCGGACAAGTCCGAGTGCGCCAACAAGGCCGAGGGTTCAGTCAACGCTGCGCTGGCGTTCAACCCGGCGGTGCATGATTGTGACGACACTGATCCCAACATCCATCCCAAGGCGGTTGATCCGCCGGAAGATGGTGTGGACCAGAACTGCGACGGTTTGGGTGGTAACACGGTACCGGTGGAAACCGATACCGATACCGACACTGACACGGACACAGATGCCGATACTGATGCGGACAGTGACGCCGATACGGACACGGACAGTGATACTGACTCCGACACGGATACGGATTCGCTGCTGGAGACCGGTCTGCTGTTGACCGGTGACACTGGCGGCGTGATCGTCATCACGGGTGACACGGGCTCGACCGGCATGGTTGACGCCACGGCGCACACCGGAGTGCTCTCGACCGCGGTCACAGGCGTGACTGGGTCGACGGGAACCACTAGCACCACCGGTGACACTGGCGATACCGGGGGTATTGATTCCAGTGCCTACGATGACGATGGTGATGGTTTCTGCGAGGGGTCCGTCTGCGATGACGGTTCTTCTCCCGGCGACTGCGATGACGATGCGGTCGGAGTTTATCCTGGCATCCGGGAGGTCTTCCTGGACGGGATCGACAACGACTGCAATCCGCTCACCACCGATACGGCGCCAGTTTGTGGCGGTGGCTACAGTCAGATGTGGGCGGCCTTTACGGCACCGGCAGGGTCGACGGTCAATCTAGTCGTAGGTGAACGCATCCCTGATGTGGGTACCGATGATCAGATTCTCTGGAACACCTGGATCACTGGCTCACCGGCCTACATGACGGTGACGCTAGTGGGCAGGGTCGCTACCATCACTCATTCTACCTGCGTCGCCGATGCGGCGTCATGGAAAGTGAGTGTTCGGTACACGAACACGTTTGGTGCGACTAAGTATGACTGTGAGGCCAGCGCCTTCACCGGCACTTGGATCGCCAGTTACAGTGGGAACCCGCTCGTGGTAACGCCACTCGTGTGGAACGTGGGCAACGGAGCGTGTGACGCGACCTGGTAACCCCCCCACCTTCTCTTGACCCGCTTGCCCAACTTGGGTAGGCGGGTTTTCTTATTGACTTTGGCTAAATTTCTGCCTAGGATGCAGGGTCAAGGTCTGCTCTATAGGTGAGCTGTGCTTTGACAAGATTTACTGCGATTAAGACTCGCAAGGGGGGGAGCTGTGACTTACAGACTGTTGGTGGTATGTGTGTTGCTCATGGGTTGTGGCCGCGTGGTAGACGAAGACGGCGACGGTTATTTTGACTGTAGCTTGTCACGTGGTGGCTGGGGACATGGCTTGGAGCGCGAGTGCGCTAACAAGTCCGAGACCTCACGTAACGCCGCGTTAGCCTTTGATCCAGACGTCCATGACTGTGACGATTCTGATCCAGAGATTCATCCTAAGGCAGTTGATCCGCCAGGGGATGGCGTGGACCAGAATTGCGACGGCATTAGTAGTTTGAGGTTGGTGGAAACCGACACCGATACTGATGCTGACGTAGATGCAGATACGGACGTGGACACTGACGCCGACTCTGACACGGACAGCGATGCTGATTCCGATGCCGATACGGCATTGGTTACCATGACCGGTGACACGGCTCGGTCGATTGATTCAGCCTCGACCGGACATACCGGTGTGGTGATTGTGCCGGCTACAGCTACGACTGGTCACACTGGGGTCATAAACCCGATTGGTGAGACTGGCGTGGATGCTGACACTGGTTATCCGAACGTCACTGTCACTGGCCAGACCGGTCATACCGGAGGGTTGTCGAATAGCCTGACAGGCTCGACAGGCACCACGGGCGAGACCGGAGAGTCTGGTGGCGTGGTGATATCCACAGCGACTACAGGTTCGACGGGAGTGACCGCCGAGACCGGAGTTCCGAGCGTCGTTTACACAGCGGACACTGGAGCGACTTCAACCGCAGCCACTGGCTTAGTGGAGGCGACGGGTACTTCAGGCGACACGGGAGCGGTGGTTTTGCTGCAGACTGGAGTGACGGGCTTGACCGGACACACGGGTTACATGCTGGCGACGGCTACCACGGCCGATACAGGTTCGACTGGTGCAGTTGCTGCTACGGCGCATACCGGGGCAGAGTTGATGGGCGAGACTGGAGAGTCTGGCCTCGTGATATTGCCAACGGCTACAACGGGTCAGACGGGAGTTACAGGTCATACCGGGGTTCCGAGTGTCGTCTATACGGCGGATACTGGAGTGACCTCGACCGCAGCCACGGGCTTGGTGGCAGCGACGGGAGTTACGGGTGAGACTGGCGTGGTGGTTTTGCCGCCAACCGGAACGTCCGGTTTAACTGGATATACTGGTTATGCGGTTGCGACTGCTACTACGGCGGATACAGGCTCGACCGGCGCGGTTGATGTCACGGCGCACACCGGGGTGCTCTCGACTGCGGTTACAGGCGTGACTGGGTCGACAGGAACCACTGGTACTACTGGTGACACTGGCGTTGACGCCGGTGCCTTCGATGACGACGGCGATGGTTTCTGTGAGGGGTCCGTCTGTGATGACGGCGCTTCTCCCGGTGACTGCGATGATGACGTGGCCGGAGTTCATCCTGGTATCCAGGAGGTGTTTCTGGACGGGATCGACAACGACTGCAACCCGGCTACCACTGACACAGCACCGATTTGTGGCAGCGGTTTCAGCCAATCGTCTGGTGCCTTTACCGCGCCAGTCGGAGCAACTGTTGTTCGGGTCTTTGGTCAACGCATTCCGAATGCCGGCACTGAAGACCAGATCCTCTGGTCCGAATGGACGACCGGTTCACCAGCTATGATGACGGTGACGGTGGTTGGCAAAGTAGCCACCTTCACTCACGCCTCCTGCGTGTCGGTGGATGCGGTGTGGCAGGTACGTGTGGAATATTTGGATGAGTTCGGTGCCACTCGGTATGACTGTGAGGCGGGCGCCTTTACGGGTACTTGGATCGCCAGCTCTGACGGCAATCCCGAGAGCGTGATTCCAATTTTCGATATCGGCACAAGCCAGTGGCGAGCTACCTGGTAGGCCACTTCCATCTCGACCCGCTTGCCCAACTTGGGTAGGCGGGTTTTCCTTTAAACCCACCTGACTGTCTGTAGTTGCCTGGCCCCGCATCTTTGTTTGACTCCTAGGAGTTAGCAAAGATGCGGGGCTTACTGTTATACTCTCTATATGTTGCCGAATTTACATTCGATTTACGCTGAGTCTGAAATGCGGGCCAAGTGGTCAATTTTTGGCTTATTTAGCTTATTAGTGGCGAGTATCGTGGGTGTGGTGTTTGTATCGCCAAGTTTGGTGGTTGGCGTTGTATTGGCGTGTGTGGTGACTTTAATTACTTTCATGCGCCCAACTTGGGTGCTGGCATTTTTGCCGTTGTACCTGCCGTTTGAGCCATTTATCCTGAAGTGGATTCCGGATGGGATTTATGTGTATGCCAGGTATGGTTCCGAGATGCTGGTGTATTTGTTGGTCGCAGTGGTGTTGTGGAAAGCGGTGGTCGGCAGACTGAAACTGAAGCCAACCCCGATTGACGTGGCCTTTGTCTTGCTAGTGTTTGTGATGGCGGCGAGTACGGTGATCAACTTTTTGCCGGCCATGCCAGCAATTTTGGGTATTCGGCAGATTTTACGTTTTGTGTTGCTGTTCTTTGTGACGGTGCAGTTGGCGCCAAGTAAGCGCTGGGTGCAGTTTGTGATTGGGGCACTTGGTTTGATCTTGTTAGTTCAGGTGTGTTTGGGTGCGGCGCAGGCGGTGATTGGCGAGCCGGTGGATATTTTCTTATTGCCCGGTGAGAGTCGATCATTGGGCGAGATCCAGTTAACTGCAGGCACGGTGCAGTTTTGGGATCCTGGACAGAGGGTTTTTGGAACCCTCGGCCGATATGACCAGTTGGGGGCTTTCATGGCCTTTGTGATGTTGCTCTTGGTGGCGATTATTTATGAAAAAGCCACTGACGAAAAAGAGCGGTTGTGGTTTTGGGTGTTGTTAATTGCGAGTTTGCCAATTTTAGCGCTGACGTATTCACGTTCGGCTTGGTTTGGGTTTTTGCTCGGTTTCTTATTCATTGGAGCGTTTATTAAGCGGGATAAGCGCGTCATGATTGCGGCGGCGGTGATTCCGATGTTGCTCATGACGTATATTTTGTTTACGGGCTTGGTGGTACGCGAATTGGTGGATGTATCTAGCCAATCGATTACAAATCGGTTCTTTGAAGCTTTTTCTTACGAGCGTTGGGTGGGTGAGTATCACGGCTTGGGACGCTTGTATTGGATTGTGCAGACAGTGGCTGAGGTGGTCCCGGCCTCACCGATCTTTGGTCATGGACCGGGTACTTATGGCGGTGGCGTAGTGGCTGCGCTAGGGAATACGAAAGTTTATGATGAGTTGGGTTTGCCGTTTGGCGTGTACGGCACGGATGGGTATATCGATAATAACTGGATGAGTTTGTGGGGGGAGTTGGGGACTTTGGGCTTGGGGGTATATTTGTGGATGTACTTTGCTTTATTTTCGGCCTGTTTGTTGGTGTATAAACGTTCAGATGATCCGCAGACTAGAGCTTTGGCTTTGGGAACATGCGCCGCTATGATCGCCTTTTTCTTGAATGCCTTTTTGGCGACCTTCCTTGAAGTGCGAACTATCGCTCCGTACATTTGGATTGCGTCCGGAACGGTGATCGCCCTGGGTCAACGTGAGAAAATTTTGTAACTATGCGCATTCTGCACGTTCATAAGTATTTCCATGATCATGACGGAGCGAGTCGCTACATGATTGATGTCATGAATTTGCAGGAAAAGTTGGGCCATAGCGTGGCACCTTTTTCCATGCGTGATCCTAGGAATTTACCGAGTGCTTGGGATAAATATTTTATTGCAAATTCTGATACTTCAAGAGTGCGCTGGGGTTTGGGGCTTGTTAAGCAGTTAGTTACAGCTGCTTGGTCTTTTGAAGCTAGGCGCAACATGAAGGCAGTGGTGGCGGCGTTTAAGCCGGACATTGTGCACATTCATAACATTTATACGCATTTATCGCCGTCGATTTTAGGGGTGTGTAAAGCTGCTGGCATTCCGGTGGTGATGACGACACACGATTATTCGTTAGTTAGTGCTAATTACGGGTTGTGGGATGCGGCACGTCAGAGGTCGATTGCACCGGGAGCTGGAATTTTAGCCGTGGCTAGAACGAGATTTATTAAGGGTTCGTGGTTGGCGACTTTTGTGTTGGAGCTGATTTATGCCTGGCAACGTCAATGGCGTTTGTATGACCGGGCGATTGATAAGTATTTATCACCAGCCAAGTTTGTTAAGGATACTTTGGTGGCGGCCAAATATTCTGCGAGTAAGATCGAAGTACTAACTTTATTTGCGAGCAACTTGGAGTTTGCAGAAACTTTGCGTGAGCAGACTAAAAAAAGGAGTGGCGTTTTATTTGCGGGTCGGTTAGAGAGTTACAAGGGGATTGATTTATTCTTGCAAGCTGCGAATGCGTTGCCTAAAACTCAATTTTTTGTCGCTGGTACTGGTCCAGATGAAGAGCTGGTCCGCGAACAGGCTAGGACATCTGAAAATTTAACTTACTTAGGCTTTTTGAGCGGCCCAGAGTTGTGGCGGAAAATGGCTGAGGTGGAGGTGGTGATGGTGCCGTCACGCTGGCATGAGCCGTATGGCTTAGTGTCAATTGAGGCTATGGCCTGTGGAGCTACGGTATTAGTGAGTGACGCCGGTGGTTTGCATGAAAAGATTAAAGATGGGGTTAATGGCCTGGTGTTTAAGGCGGGAGACGAGAAAGATTTGATTAGCAAGTTAAAACAGGCGCTGAAACATCCAAAAGACCTGGAACGCATGGGGGAGGGCGCGTATAGGTATGCTAAGGCTCAGGCTGATCCGGCTAAGCATGTAGCGCGTATTTTAGAAGTTTATTCCGAGATACTTATCCACAGGTAGTTTCCAATAGATATAAGGGTTAAATGGGGTAAATTTGGCCAATTTTATTGACGAAATGGCATTTTTTTGCTATTATAGTCCGTTATGAAAATTATCATGATTGGACAAAAGGGCATGCCAAGCAAGTTTGGCGGCGTGGAAACCCACGTTTCGGAGATCTCTACGCGTCTTGTGCGCGCAGGTCATACCGTGATTGCCTACGCACGTAATTGGTATACCCCCAAGGGTACGACCAAGTTTAATGGCGTGCAGATTGTGCGTTTGCCGAGCTTGCATACTAAGGTTGCAGATGCGATTTCGCATACCTTCCTTGCAGCTGTGCACGCTCTGATTTTTGTTCGACCAGATGTTTACCACTTCCACGGCGTTGGTCCGTCATTGTTAGCGTGGATGCCGCGCGTATTTGCTCCCAAGGCAACGGTGATTACCACTTTTCACTCAGTTGATCGTTACCATGCTAAGTGGGGTAAGTTTGCGCAGTTTGTGTTGAAGCTGGGAGAGCGTGCTGCGCTCACCTTTGCCCACACTACAATTGCCGTCAGTAAAACGATTACGGATTATTCGTTAGCTGAGTATGGCTTACAGTCCGTGTATATTCCTAACGGCATCACGCCACAGCGCGTAGCCACTGATCCGATTTTGTTGGCCCCATTTGGTTTAGAGCCTTACGGCTACGTGGTCATGGTGTCACGTTTGGTGGCACACAAGGGCGCGCATACCTTAATTGCGGCTTGGAAATTAGCTAAGTCACAAACTCCAGAATTATTTAGGAGTTTGAAATTAGCGATTGTAGGTGGTTCAGCCTTTACTGATAAGTATGTCAGTGACTTGAAGGCTCAAGCCGCGCAAGATAGTTCCGTGGTTCTGACCGGCTACCAGGCCGGTGAAACCTTAGAAGCCTTATTCGCTGGTGCTAGGTTTGCAGTTCACCCTTCTGTGAATGAAGGTTTGCCGATTGCCGTCTTGGAGGAGATGAGTTACGGCAAAGCCGTGATTGCAGCTGACATCCCGGAAAATCGTGAGATTGTGGATGATTATGGCGTGATCTTTAAGGCTGGTGATGTGGAAGATTTGGCTGCTAAAATCACTGAGCTGGTTAAGGATCCTATGCAGGCTGCTGGTTTGGGTCACGTGGCCCGTACGTTCGTGGAAGAGTCGTTCAATTGGGACGATATTGCTACGGACATTCTAGATGTTTACCGGGCACGAACCGTGATCCCTGATGGCGTCTTAGCTCTAGAATAAACTTAAAACGAGCCTTTACCGGCTCGTTTTAAGTTTGCTAGCTACGATCATGGCGTTGACGTTATCGGGTAATTCGCCGGGACGGATATTGAGTGATTTGAGAGCGGGTAGATCTTTGAGACCGAGTTTTCCAGCAAATAAGTGGGGAAGCACGGCGTCTTGACCGTGATTCTCGATTTCTCTGGTGACTTCTAGATAGCCTTGTCTGTAAATGTGATCGTGGAAGTAGCCAATGCCGCTAGGGCCGGGCTGACTGATGCCGCGGCTCGAGCGTTCACATAAGTTCCAGGCGCTAAGTTTGGCTTGTTTGAGGGTGGTGGTTTTCTCTGTAGCTTGATCAAGTTCTAGTTTAGCCTGGACTAGTCGGTCAAAGGCGTCTGCAAAACCGAGCGTGAAGATGAGGGCTGTGGCCCAGGCGTCCCAGAAGCCGGGTAGGTGATCGGCCTTGTGTTCATGACGATGTTGATGCCAGAGCGCTAAACCTTCTTCAGTTTTTTGGTAGCCAGCGAGGCCAAATTTGAGTAAATGCAATTCACTGTTGGTGCCATTTAATCGGCGTAAGGCGTGAACCTCGATTTCGTGGGCAATGAGTCGTTCAGCACGCTTGCGGCTAATTAGGAGTTTTTTGGGGACGCGAAAGATAAGGCCGGGATGTTGATGGTTATGGCTACACTGGAGGCGCTTGCGTGGAGAGAGTTTAACTTTACAGTGGGGTACTTGGTAATGATGTAGTGCGGCCTCGAGTAAGGCGCAGAATTGGGGTGCATTAATAATTTTTTGGTGCGTGTGGGCCTGTCCGGCGCGCGCTTTAGCTAATTTTTCTGTGAACTCTGTTTCAAAGCTAGCTAGGTCGGTGTGAGGCTGACCGTAAAGTTCTAAGCTGATGCGGCTCACGGTTTGATCGTCTGACTGGGCCGCGGCATGCATGAGGTGGGTGCGTTGCTCGAGTTCAGCAAGTTTATCCAAATACAACTGCTTGAGTATCTGTTCGCATTGCAAGGTTTCAATTTGGTGGCGTACGGCGGTGAGCTGGTTTAGATATTCGACCGTATTAAATGCTTGAGCTTTAGGATAGGTGAAACGGGGGAGGGTGCCGTGCTTGAAAAACGCCAGACGCGCGGACAACCTATTGAGCGCCGGAGCTTTAATGGCGCCTGCAAACGGAATGACCGGCAGGCTGCGGAAGATCTGATAGAGGGACTCGTCTAGGTGCATACCTAGGGGGTTGATTTCGGTTTGAGGGAGTCGGGATTGGGGGAGTAAAGACGGTTTTTGATTTTCCAGCGATCCACAAATTGACCGATCCCTGACTTGGCGAGCTTATTCCGCACGGTGGTAGTTTCCTGACTCCATTTGAGTAAGGATTCGAAATTGAGTTTATATCTACCTTGCACCACAATGTAGGTAATCTCGCCGTCAGACAGGGCGCGTCTGACCGTACGCGGACTGATCCCGAAGAGTTTGGCGGCTTCAGAAACTGATAGTCTGATAGGGGTTTGCATAGCAGTGTAATAAAAACTAGGCCAGTGCGTCTTAATGAGTGTAATGATAGCTGAGACATTCTTGTTTGTCTACTCTAGTGTAGCCAAAGACGATATAGGAAATTCATAATTGTTGCCCCATTTGTAAAATAGGTGTTAGATAAGCGACTAAATACGCTGCTGTAATGTTTTACCGTTTCATCCGACATTATTCATGTCAGCCATCGAAATTAAATTTCTGACTTTCAGGGTTTATCGCTTTGCTGACACCAAGGCGTTTAAACAGCTGCATGCATTGCACGCTGCTCGCGTGGGGCGCTACATTGCGTATCGTGTGAATAGGAGTGAGGACGTTGAAGAGCTGACGAGCGAGGTGTTTCTGAGATCTTGGGAATACATGACCGCTCAGCAGGTAGACAACATCACAGCCTTGTTCTTCCGGATCGCGCGGAATTTAATCGCTGATTATTACCGCAAGAGTGGCAGAACGGTGCCGCTGACACCCGCCATTGAGAGCACACTGCAGGCGCCGGGATCACTGACGGATGATGCGCAGGTGAAAGAAGAGGCGGGAGAGTTGGTGAGAGTAATGAAGAGTTTGAAAGATGACCATAGAGAGGTCCTTGAGATGCGCTATCAGGACGAGATGACCACAGAAGAGATCGCGGAGGTTTTAGGTAAAACTCCCAATGCCGTACGTGTGCTTTTGCACCGTGCCAAGCAGGCTCTAAAAGCAAAAGTGTGAATAAACTTTTAAAACAATTAAAGCAGCTCAAGCATGAACCTCGTTTTGCGACGATGAATGCCCAAGCTGTGGCCAAGAGCTGGGACCGTATTGCGGCCGCGATTGGAGCGCAAGAACCGGCTGCACAGCCATTACCAAGTGCGGCGGTCATGTATTTTGAATATTTAAAATGGAACTTGGGCAAATATTTGTCTAAGCCGGCCATGGCTGGGGCGTTCAGTGTGGTAGTGATCGCGAGTGGTTGGATGACCACAGTGAGGGCGGCGGATAGTTTGCCCGGTCAAAGGTTGTACTCAGTAAAGATGATTACAGAGAAGGCTCAGCTCAAGTTAGCGTCACTAGATAGGAAAGCGGTGTTGCATACTGAATTTGCGGGCAGGCGGTTGCAAGAGGCTTCGGACCTACAGGATGCTTCTGAGGATATTCTGGTAAGTGCGCCGTTAGTTAAGGAAGCGATCGCCGCTTATAAGCAAGAAGTGGCCTCGGCGGGCGAGAATTTACGGCAGTTAAAAGATGAGGGGAGTGAGACGGTGTTAGCCACGGCGACGTCAGTTCAGAGGCAGTTACAAGCCAATGACTCCAATATAGATAACGTGGTTGCGGATTCCGACTCACCAGAAGCCACTCAGGATGCGCTGGACGCTAAAATAGTCACCCAGGAAGTGAGTGGCGCGGCGACCACAATTGCGGTCGAGGTACATGAGGAGTTGCCGAGTGACTTGAGCGCGTATGAACTTAAGCAGATGTTCAAGAGTGGTCTGGGGCAGATCGAGGCCAGACAGAGATTTGATCTAGAGCGCATTGAAGTGATCAGAGCCGCACTAGCAGATGAGAGTGTGAGCTACGACAGCTATAACGTGCCAACTGATGCAGACTTGCTCGCCTTTGAGTATCCGATTGTGGCAGTAGACTCCCTGCTGTCTCACGCTATGAGCAGTTTCGGGATTGGTGGTTACAGAAGCGCGTTTGCAACTTTGCGAGAGATTGATGATTCACTCCTAGGCATTGAAGCTCAGCTAGCACAAATCGAGATTACAATCATGACCGCACGTCAACAACCGATTGTCGTTGAAGCGGAGCCGGTTACAGACACAAAAGCAGAGTCATTGTAGCTCCTTGCCCGTGTGAGCTCTCGCGACCTCCCCCCCTAACCCCCTTCCACCTAAGATCCTTCGACTTTGCTCAGGACTTCGGGAGGGCGAGGTGAGCGAGAGACACACGGCGAAGGGATTGCAATTAGCATGTCCCCAGGTGGATGCCTTCAAAAGGTCGGGACCGCATGGTCGGGTATCGCCTCTATTCTTTACCCCTTAGAGGGAAAAACCCTCAAATGGGGGAAACAAGGATTTAGGTAAATTATGCAAGACGTATTAGATACAGGAAAGCGTGTGTTAACAGCAGCTATCGCTGCTGCGACCATTGCTTTCTCAATTGGTGCAGGCGCTCTCGTGAGCCCTCTCACCGCACAGGCTGCCGTAGCCGATGGACAGCTCATTAAGGGCACTTCATTGTCAACGGTTTACTACAAGGGTTACGACGGTTTGCGTTACGCGTTTCCAAACGAGAAGACCTACTTCTCTTGGTACGCTAATTTCAGCGGTGTTCAAACCATCTCAGATTCTGAGTTGGCTGGCATCACCCTTGGTGGCAACATCGTTGTTCGCCCAGGTACACACTTCGTAAAGGTTACTTCTGATGCCAAGACCTACGCTGTAGGTCGCAACGGCATGTTGCACTGGATTGAATCTGAGGCTGCAGCTGTAGACCTCGCTGGTTCAAACTGGGCAGCAAATATCATTGATATTCCAGATGTATTCTTTGATGATTACACCGTAGGCACTTCTCTCATGAGCGCATCCGCTTTTGAGGGCGCTGTTTACATGATGGGTGGGGTAACCTACTTGTCATGGGATGGCGAAATGCGTGAGGTGACTGCGTCTGGTATGACTGCAAACAACATCTGGAGCAAGTTCGTTCTTGATGGCAGCAACATTGACGATAGTTCTCTAGCTATGGGCGCTGATATCACTAGCCGCGTATTGGCTTTGGTAGATGCTGCTCAGACTGAAGAAGGTGAGACCGCCGTAACTGGTGATCTTACTCTCTCAGAATCTTCTTCTATGCCAGCTGGCGTATCCGTAACTGGAGGCGCTAACGCGGTTGAAGTTTTCAGCTTCAAGGCTGATGCTGGTTCAGAAGATGCTTCACTCGATTCATTGGTTCTTTCAATGATTGGTGCAGGTTCAACTTCAAACATCAGTGCAATTTACCTTTACGAAGGTAATTCACGTTTGACTGAGTCTCGCTCAATCAACGCCTCTACAAGACAGGTAACCTTCTCCAACCTCGGTCTCGATGTTGAAGCAGGTGATGACCGCACTTTCACAGTGCGCGTAACCATGTCTACCACTCAGACCGCCGCTGACACTTTTGGCTTCGAGATTGCAAGTGCATCTGATGTCACAAGCTCAGGTGACGTGGGTGGTTCATTCCCAATTGAGGGTAACGTCTTCACTTTGACCGGTTCAGATTCCGGTACGGTGACCGTAACCAAGACTGGCACCATTTCTGATCCAACCATTGGTGAGGACGATGCTGAAATTGGTATGTTCAAGGTGACTGCATCTGGTTCCGAGTCTGCATCTCTAGAGATGATGACTTTGAACGTTGATGATGCGATTGACCACACTGACTACAAGCTATGGGACGGTAACGTCTTCTTGGCTTCTGGTTCTATCGTAGGTAACGATTTGGTAGCATTCGACATGTCTGCTAGCCCATTCGAGATCGAAGAAGGTGGTAACAATATCTTCACTGTAACCGCCAACATTGGTGGTCAGGATGCGGAGACCGTTAAGGTTTTCATCGACAACGCTATTGACGTAGTAGCCATTGGTGGCGACTTCGGCTTTGGTATGACTGTTGATACTGGATCTTCTGGTACTTATGACGGTACTTCATGTACCTCTTCATCTGGTAACTGTTCCTTCAGCACGATTGTTGGTGGCGAAGTAACTATCGCCTTCAATGGTCCTACCGCTGGAGATATCCAGGTTGATTCACAGGACCAGGTTCTCTTGGCCTTCTCTATCACTGCCGCTCAGGAAGTGACCGTTAAGGATCTTGACATCATGGTAGCCGCCGACGACGACAATGACGGTGATCCAAACGATGGTGTTGAGACTGGTGCTGGTACTGAGGATGACGATGGTCTGATTAACACAGGTTCTGAGGCCAACGTTAAGGACATTAAGATTGTAAACGCTGATACTGGCGCTACTCTCTTGAGTCCACTTGAGTTGGATGTTGTCATCGATGATGAGTCTGATGAAACATCTCTCATTGGCGCTGCTGAAGACGCATTGCAGATCATTGACTTCACTGATGACTTTACTATCGGTGCTGGCGAGACTTTGAACTTGCTAGTTACGGTAGACGTTGATAACAGCCTTACCTCTGGTGAGACTTTGTCAGCAACTTTTGACATCAGCGGTTTGTCAATTGAAGATGCTAACGGCGACGCTTTGTCAGGCTCTGACATCGTTCCAGGTTCTGATCTAACTGGTTACAACCAGGTAGCTAAGGCCGCAACTTTGACCTTCTCACTCTCCAGCACTCCTGGTGATGTGACCACGGTTGATGGTACGGACGATGTAACTGTAGTAGCATTCAACGCTGCTGCTTCTGAGGCTTCTGACGTAACTATCACTGATTTCACCTTGAGTGCATACGGTGATGACGACGGTGACGAGACTATGACCCTTGGTGGTGAAACAAACGCTGATGTAAATGATTACGTCGAGTCATGTTCACTTTTCAATGGGGACACTCTACTCGATGGTCCAGAAGGTCCTGCAACTAGTGGTGAAACCATTCGTTTCGCAGACATCGACTGGATGATCGATGCCGGTAGTACCGAGCTCATGACAGTAAAGTGTAACTTTGCTAACACGAGCGTGTCCGGTAGCGCATACTTCTCATTCGATATTAACGATGAGGATACTGACGTAGTGGCTGAAGATGACGATGGCGATACTCTCGCTGCCGCTTCAGTTGTAGGTGATGATCCAAACGGTGCTACTGCTCCAAACAACCAAGTAACTTTAGCTGATTCTGGAACTTTGGCAGTTACTGCAGCTTCTGGAACTCCATCTGCGGACTTTGTACTTACCTCTAGCACTGCTAACGAGGTAGCTACTTACCGCTTCACCGCAACTAACGAAGCCTTCGAAATTCAGACCTTGACCTTCTCTGAAGAGCAAGCTGAAGACGACTTGGCTTCTGCTGATTCTACTGGTTACGCTAACAACATTTCTTTGGTAACTATCACCTATCCTAAGGCTGATGGTTCTACTGGAACTAAGAGCGTAGCTATGTCTGGTAATGAGGCTAAGTTCTCAGCACTTGATATGTACGTAGCTGTCGGTACTCCAGCAGACGTAAGCGTAAAGGTCAGCGTTCCGTTGACTGATCGCGACGCTGGTGGTTCTGCTACTTCAAACGAGAAGGTTCGTATGGGTCTCTTTGTTGACACTACCAACGACGACAACTTCAAAGCTGTTGGAGCTGGTTCAGGTGCAACTTTGGACGACGATGACCAGGGTGCTGTAGGTAACGATGCTGTTGGTACTGATGGAATCCACACCTTCGTGGTGCGTGAGACCAAGCCAACTGTGACATTGTCATCTTTGAGCCCTTCTGGTAGCGCTGTCGTTGGCCGTTCTGAGGTCTTGCGTTTCAACATCGCTGCTTCTTCTAACGAGGATGTAGTTTTGAGCCGCTTCACCTTCAAGATGAACGCCACTGACAACGTAAACACTGGTACTAACGATTGGAACGCTTGTGATAACGCAGCTGATGCCGGTGAAATGGCACCTCAGGACTTCGATATCTACAACTTGACCGATGATGGTACCACTACCACTCTCGACCTTGATTCTGACACCGATCAGAACGACACCTTGGCAGAAATGTCAGGTGGAACAGATAGCCCATGGACCTTGTTGAAGGCTACTGGCGCAATTTGTAATAGCACTGAAGCAGACGTTGGCTTTGTCCACTTGGTATTGCCAACCACTGAAATTGTGCCTAAGGGTGTAACAAAGACCTTCGCTATCTACTTGGACACTACAGGTGCTAGCGCAGCTCAAGACGATTCTATTCGTCTCGACATCCCTTCAGACCCAATCACTGGTACCTTCGTTGACTCTACGACTGACTCTAACGTAGCTGCTTTGGCCGCTACTGCGACCACTCTCGGAGTTGACTCAAGTGCCGTATTCGCCATTGGTGACGTTATCGTCCTTGACGCTGACGGAGCCGGTGGAGACGGAGTAGATGCTGCTGACGAGCGTATGCTTGTTACTGCATTGGCTTCTGGTACAACCTTGACTGTTGTTCGTGGATACCTCGGTTCACCATTGGTAGCTACAGCTGACGTCAGCAATGACGACACTATCTACCGTTTGCCATCTTCCTTCTTGTGGAAGGATGACGGTGTAACTGGTCATACCGGTTCTTCAGACGACTTCTGGGGTTCCTACCTTGTTGACAACACCACTGTTAGCGGCGGAACGCTCGTCTTCTAATCCACTCGGCACTGAAGTGCAGACTTTGTCTCACTCCAGGTCTATGGATTACAGCTAGCGTCTCTACCTCTTAATCAGAGTGTTTAGACAACCAACCCGCTCTCGGCCTCAGGCCTAGAGCGGGTTTGGTTTTTACCCAGATTCGACTTGCAGGGCGACCGGGTTTCTGGTATATATGATCTTAAGCCTTTTTGCCTCAAGACCAGTACAAGTTCCAGTTGGGTGTTTAGCCTGGTGTGGAACGTGTCGGAAATGTTGAGACAAGAGGGTCAATTAACTCTCTTGTTTTTATTTTATGGAAGCTTTAGCGATTGTTCACCCGGTGACTAACATGCCTCTTGGTATTTTGCCGCGTGCTCAGGCTCTCAAAGAAGGGGCTTGGTGTCGGTCAACGAATATCTTTGTCATGAATAGCCAGGGCCAGATTTTGTGTCATCAGCGCTCTATGCAGAAAGAGCGTATGCCTGGCGTGTGGTCCACGCATTTGGGTGGTCACGTGGCCGTTGGGGAGAGTTATGAAACTAATGCTCTGAAGGAATTGGAGGAAGAGTCGGGTATTCGCGTGGCCGCGGAGCAGTTGATCGCTTGGCGTACCACTAGACTGGATCAAGCTAGATTGTGGGTGCGTGAGTATGTAGTTCTAATCGACGAGACTGTTCATGAGCTCATCCCGCAACCTGGAGAGGTCGACCGGTTTAGGTGGTTGTCAGCTGAAGAAATTATCCAGGTCGCCAAAGATGAGGCGGCGAAATGGTGTGCTGGTACGCATAATTTCTTGATCGAATATCACTGTTTGCGCGCCGCTCTAACGGCCGCTAGTGCTAAAAGTACGCCACTGTCTAATTTCGACCTCCACACCTGGCATCCGGTGGCTGCGTCTTAGGCTTTGGAGGATAGATCGACCAGTTGGCAAATGGGGGAAAATGGGTTACTCTTTGGGGTATATGAAGTTATCTCGATCTCAAGGAGTGAGTGTCATTGTGGGGATAGTCTTGGTGTGTTTGGGTATTTACGCCCTGTATTTAGGAGCCCAGAGCCATGATCCGTATAAAGGCTTGGTCACAGAGAAACTAATAGAGATTGATGAACCTACCCGGGAGTACTTTGAGCAGCGTTTAGCTACAACTTTGGCAGCTATTGCGGCAACAGAAGCGGCGAATGAAGATGTCGAATTAAACTTGTATTTGAGCGCGTCATCTGATGCGTATTTGTTGGGTGATTTGGTCATGGCTAGGGAGATGCTAGAGAAGCAGTTAGCCGGGAACTCTATTAACTACGTAGCTTGGAATAATTACGCCTTGGTACTTGAGGACATGGAGGATTATGAGAACGCTGAAGATGCGTTTGTGAAGACTTTGGAAATTCAGTCCGGAGTTCAGAAGTATTATGCGGATTTTGCCAATTTCTTGTTAGCGCATTTCCCTGAGCGTCGTGAGGATTTGAAGCATTTGTATGAGGATGACTTGGCGCGTCGTGGTCAGACGGTGTGGAATATGACGGGTTTGGGTGATTGGTACGCGGCCGGCGGAGAGTGTGCTTTGGCGGTGGATCATTATGAGGTAGCCGTGGCGCTGGATCCAAATACTCAAGCCTTAAAAGATGATTTTGAAATGCTCAAAACCAGCTGCGTAGCCACAGACTAAACAAAGTTGATGCGGTATACTGGTAGGGTATGTACAAATCCCTTCTGGCAGCCATGGTTTTGGCTAGCTTACCGTTTTCCCTGGTGCAAGCCAGAACGCCGAATGATGTTTATTTTGGTGATCAATGGTATTTAAACAGGATCAATGCTCCGACCGCCTGGAATGCTGCCGTTGGTGATAAAGGCGTCATTATTGCTGTGTTGGACACGGGGGTAGATTTGGACCATCCGGATTTGGTGGGGAATTTGTGGGTTAATGCTAAGGAGACTCCTACCAATGGTAAGGATGATGACGGTAACGGCTTTATTGATGATGTGCATGGCTGGGATTTTGTCAGTAATGATGAGAATCCTGAGCCAGAGGCGGCCGCCGTTCCTGGAATGGGAGCTATTTCCCACGGTACGTTGGTGTCCGGCTTGATAGGCGCGCAGGCTAATAATGAAATTGGTTATACGGGCGTGATGTGGGAGGCGAGTATCATGCCGATCAGGGTTTTGAATGAAAACGGGGTAGGCGGTGAAGACGCCACGGCTAAAGCGATTGATTACGCGGTAGCCAACGGTGCACAGGTGATTAACATGAGTTTTGCTGGTACGGCTTCTGGTTCACGTTTGCGGACGGCGGTGCTCCGGGCGTATGACGCTGGAGTAGTGATTGTGGCAGCGCTTGGGAATGATTCGGCTGATTTAGATATTACGCCAGTGTATCCGGCCTGTTTTCATTCGGATGTGGATGATTGGGTGTTGGGTGTGAGTGCTACGGGTAGACTGGACGAAGAGACGGACTTTACTAATTATGGAGCGAATTGTGCAGATTTGAGTGCGCCTGGAGTGGATATTTACGGTTTGGATTATTTGGAAGGTGAGGCGGAGGCGTATGGCGGGCCATGGAACGGTACGTCAATTTCTGCTCCATTGGTGTCTGGAGCGGCTGGTTTGTTGTTATCAGAATATCCACGTTTAACCCCAACCCAAGTTTTTTCTATTTTGAAACTGTCTGTGGATCCGATTGGAGAAACTTTGAGCAGAATCGGAGCGATTGGTGTTGGCAGGTTGAATGTGGAGCGCGCCTTGCAGATTGCGCCAGCTATTGCCGCGAGCGCACCAACAACGACGAAACCGGCAGAGGAGATCGAGGCGTCACCGGTTGAGCCGGTTGTACCAACGTCAGACGAGCATTACGCTGATTCGGCGCACTATTCGTTTGTGGCTGTGGGGGCGCCGGCTGGGGTTTTGCCAACTGTAGCCGTATACCGAGCCGACGGCACGCCGTATGCAAGTTTTAGCGCTTACACTGCTAATTTTAGCGGGGGAGTGCGGGTGGCGGCTCAAGATTTAGACGGGGATGCGATTCCAGAGATCGTGACTGGAGCTGGACCGAGTGGTGGGCCACATGTGAGAGTTTTTAAACCATACGGCGCGGTGGTGTCTGAGTTTTTTGCGTATGACAAGGAGTCAGATAAGGGAGTGAACGTGGCGGCCGGAGACGTGGACGGTGACGGGATTTATGAAGTCATTACGGCCGTGGGTGAGGGTGTGAGTAATGATGTGATTATTTGGTCGCAAACTGGGCTTGAGTTACAGCGTTTTACGGTGACAGGTTTTGCGGAGGGGGCGCCGTTGTCAGTGGCGGTGGCGGATGTGGATGATGATTGGGAAAAGGAGATCGTAGTTTTTTCTGAGACGGGTGAGTCTAAGGTGGCGGTTTACAATGTTGACGGTAGTCGAGTAGTGGATTTTGTCGCTTTTCCAGGTGATATGCAGGGCGTGCGTTTAGACGTGGGTGATTTAGACGGTGATTACAGAGACGAAATTATCACGGTTGGCGGCGCTGGCGCTAAGGCTCAGGTGAGAATTTACAATAAGATTGGAGCATACTGGGGTGGGATCGATGTCCCTCAAGCTGGAGCTATGACCAGGCTTGATGTTAGCGTGGCAGATATCGATATCAATGGTGAACCGGATATTGTGTTGGCTCCGCAAAATGTGGCTGGAGATGTTCTAGTTTATTCTTTAACCGGCGATCTGTTGGATGCGGTTGGCACGGGCTTGATAGGTGAATCGGGTGGCTATTTTGACGCTTGGTAAGGGATGTTTGGGGATTATTTACAGGTAACGTAACACGTATGGATAAGAAGACGGTGTTGGTGACGGGTGGCGCAGGCTTTATTGGTTCATTTTTATGTGAAGCCTTACTTAAGGACGGGAATAGAGTGATTTGCATTGATAACTTTTCTACCGGACACATTCGCAATATTGAACCCATGTTACGTAATCCTGATTTTCAATTTTTACGTTTGGATATCAATGAACCGTTTGATTTGGAGGGCTATCCAGAATTGGAACAGTTCAAAGTTAAGTTTTTGGGAGTACAAGAGATTTATCATTTAGCCATGCCAACGGCTGTTAAGGGTTACGAGCAATTTAAGCTGCAAATTCTGTTAGCCAATTCGGTAGGCACACGGAATGTTTTAGAGGTGGCGGTGAAATATAAAGCTAAAATTTTATTGGCTTCAGCGGCCACAGTGTATGGTAGTCGGGAGCCGGATGCAGACGGAGTGGATGAGTCTGAGCTAGGGGTGGTGGATCACCTGAACCCACGGGCAGCCCTCAATGAAGGCAAGCGTTTTGCAGAAACTATGTTTGCTACGTATGCGGATGTGTACGGGCTAGACGCTAAGATCGCCAGAATTTTTAGGACATACGGTCCGCGCATGCCACTTTTTCACGGCCATCAGATTCCCGATTTTGTATTGAACATTTTGGACGGTAAGGCGATTTCTGTGTCTGGAGATGTTAATACGACCACTTCGTTAGTGTATGTGACTGACGTGGTAGACGGCTTATTGCGAGTCATGCGGGCAGAGAAGGGCATTGGTCCGGTGAACCTGGGCAGTAATGTCAGCTTGAAGATTGCGGACGTGGCGCAGAAGATGATGACTTTGGCGGAGTCAGAGGTAAATATTGAATATGAACCGCATTTGGCGCATATGATCCCTTTGGCCTTACCAAACTTGCGCAAGGCGCATGAACAGTTGGGCTGGTTACCGTTAGTTAGACTAGAGGATGGATTGAAGAAAACTATTGATTATGTTCGGGCCAATAAGCTGTTATTGACGAATGGGTCGAATGGGGGTTAACGTAGAGTAAATATGAGAATCATTGCCATTATTCCAGCTTATCATGAGGCCGCCAGAGTTGGTGCCGCGGTGGCGGATGCTTTGGCGTACGTGGATGCTGTGGTAGTGGTAGATGACTGTAGTGCGGACGCGTCCGGTGAGGTTGCGTTGCAGGCGGGCGCGATTGTCTTGCGCCATAGCGTTAACAGGGGACAGGGTGCGGCCCTGCAGACCGGAACGGATTACGCTTTGCGTCATTTGCAGCCTGAGGTGATTGTGCACTTTGATGCTGATGGTCAGATGCAGGGTCAGGATATTGCAACTTTGGTAGCGCCGATTCTGGCGGATGAAGCTGATATTGTGATCGGTTCTAGATTTTTGGGTACGAAGGCCTTGAATATGCCGCTGTTCAGGCGTTTGGTGCTGGGTGCCGGCGTAATTTTTACGGCACTTGTGTCTGGAATTAAGGTCACGGATTCTCAGAATGGTTTCCGAGCTCTGTCTAGGCAAACGGCGATGGATTTGCGCATCTCACTAGATAGAATGGCGCACGCCTCGGAGATTTTAGATTTAATTAAGGCTAAGGGATTGCGGTTTCAGGAGCGCCCAGTGACGATTAAATATTCTGAGGAAACTTTAGATAAGAGTCCGTCAACCTGGCGTGCGTTTGGAATCGCTAGAGATTTGATTAAGAAGAAGTTGGTTTAATATGGTCTTTCAAATTGGTTTAGTAATTTTTGCGACCTTGGCGAGTTTTAAGGTTTGGAAACAGTATCAGCGTAAACAAGTGTCCAAGTATTGGTGGTTAGTGCTGAGTGCTTTTTGGGTGTTGGTGGCTGTTGTGGCGATCACGCCTCAGACCACAGATATTTTAGCTAAACAGGTTGGCGTAGGTAGAGGAGCTGATCTGTTGGTGTACCTAGCAGTCGTGCTCTTGTTTTACTTGGTGTACCGACTCTTGGTTGAGCAACAGAAATTGTCAGCCGAAATTACGGAGTTAGTGCGGCAGGCGGCGATAGATAAGGCAACTCTCCCACAGGCTGACTTAAAACACGAATAACGTTGGCTATGCAACCTAAAATTGCGATCGTATATTTGTGCTACGGCATGCGGACGTATCTGACAGAGATCGTGGCCGCGATTGCAGCTTTAGATTACCCAAAAGATCGATTGACCTTTATTTTGGTGCCGGCTGGTTCGCCTGACGGGATTGCAGATGAGATTCGGGAAAAAGTTTTGCCCCGTTCTGGTCAGGACTTGCCGGAGGTGGTGTTGTTAGATGACGGTCAAAATAGGGGTTTTGCCGCTAACAATAACTTGGCCTTGAAGTACGTTTTAGATAAAGACTTCGATTACGCGTTTTTGCATAATGGCGATTTGAAATTGGCACCAGACTGTTTGACTGAGGCAGTGAAGCTAGCAGAGACGGACGTAAAGATTGGCTCGGTGCAGTCACTAGTTCGTTATTGGCATGAGCCTGAGAAGGTTAATGTCACCGGGGGAGCTATTCATATTGCCGGTTATGGGTTTGCTAAAGACAATGGAAGATTGATGAGTGAGCTTGCGGTTACGGATGGTGAGGAAATCGCGTATGCCAGCGGCGCCGCAGTTTTATACCGAGTTTCTGCTCTTAAGAAGGTAGGTTTACTTGAGGAAGGTTTTTTCATGTATCACGAGGATCTCGAACTGGGCATGCGTTTACGGTTTGCAGGCTATAAAAACGTTTTAGCCACTCAGTCATTTGCGTATCATGATTATAAATTCAGTCGCAACCCTAAGAAATTTGCTTGGATGGAGTTGTACAGGCAGGTGGTCGTGTTGGCTTACTATAAGCCCGGAACGTTATTAGTATTTGCGCCGTTATTGTCGGCAATTGAGGCAGGCACTTGGGTGATGGCACTGAAGGGCGGCTGGCTGAAGGCTAAGTTATGGGCTGTTGGACAGTGGTTTAGGCCGCAGACTTGGCGTTTGTTGTTTACTATGCGGCAGCGCGCTCAGTCTTTGCGAGTCATTCAGGATAGCGAGTTTCTGAAGTTGGTTGTGGGCAAAATTGAGCATCAAGAAACCGCGAGTACAGTGATGGAGAAGTTTATCAACCCGGCTGTGGATGATGCTTTTCAGGCTGGGCGTAAGCTGATCAAATGGTAAGGCGTATGCGGATTGGAATTGTCACACCAGTTTACCCACCGTACAGAGGCGGCATGGGTGCAGTCGCGGCCAGTGATGCCCGGGAACTCCGGGCTAGAGCTGCTGAGGTTTTGGTATTGACGCCGGAGTATCCGGGGCGTCCAGAGGGGGTGGAGGCTAAGTATTTAAGACCAATCGTTTCGTTTGGGAATGCGGCTGTGTTGCCAGGCGTAATGAAGGCGCTAAAAGGTTGTGACTTGGTGCATTTACATTACCCATTTTACGGCACAGATATTTTTGTGGCGTTGTGGGCTTGGTGGCAGCGTAAGCCCATGGTGCTGACTTATCACATGCAGCCGTTGGCAGGAGATTGGCGAGATCTAGTGTTTAAGTTACACCGCTTGGTGCTCGAGCCATTCGTTTTGCGTGCAGCCAAGGCGGTGTGTGTGAGTTCGTTAGATTACGCGGCAGCAGTTGGTTTGCATCACAAGCAATTGATCGACATGCCGTTTGGAATTGATGTGCAACGTTTTACGCCGGGAGAGAATTTAGCTTGGCGTACGCGGCACGGCGTCTCCGAATCGGCCACGGTGTTTATTTTCGTAGGTGGTTTAGATAAAGCTCATTCGTTCAAGGGTGTTGATGTGCTGTTGCGAGCATCGGCATACTTGTCTCCTCAAACTGATTGGAGATTGTTGATTGTGGGTGATGGCGATATGCGCGCTGATTACGAGAATTTGGTGAAGACTTTGCAAATTGCGGATAGAGTAATTTTTGCTGGTTCAGTATCTCAAGACGAGCTACCGGGCTTGTATCAGGCGGCCGATGTGCATGTTTTGCCTTCTGTTAGTCAGAGTGAGGCGTTTGGTTTGGTGACTTTGGAGGCAGCTGCGAGTGGCTTGCCGTCCGTTGTGTCGGATTTGCCGGGCGTGAGGACACTGGTTTCGGTCGGAGAGACAGGGCTTTTGGCTGAAGCAGGGATCGAGGAGTCTGTAGAGGCTGCATTGCAGAAATTTTTAGATGATCCGGGCTTGGCTAAAAGACTAGGAGATAAGGCTAGGGAACGAGTAGAAACTGAATACACGCTCGATGTACTTGCGGATAGACTCTTGGGGGTGTACAACAGACTGATGAGCTAAGGGTTATGAAGATTGGTATTATTACAAATCTGTATCCGCCACATTCTCGTGGTGGAGCTGAGAACGTCATTGTGCGTACGGTCGGACAGTTGTTGGCCATGGGTCACGACGTGTTTGTGATTACCGGACAGCCCAAGAGATTCGGTAAGAAAATTACGCTGGATCGGTCGAGCACGGAGCGGGTTTACCGTTTCTTTCCAAAGAATTTGTATTTTACTTTAGACGATTACAAGTATCCAAAATTTGTTAGGTTATTTTGGCATATTATCGATGCCTTGGGTTGGCATTCGGCTAATCTAGTGCGGCAAATTTTGTCAGACGAACGCCCAGATGTGGTGATTACTCACAATTTGGTCGGGATCGGTTTGAATATCCCTAGAGTTATTCGTGCCCTTGATCTTCCGCACGTGCATGTCATGCATGATTTGCAATTGCTGTATCCGTCCGGTTTATTGTTGGCTGGTCATGAGCAACTGCCGTTGTGGGTCAAGCCGGCTTATGCGGTTTATAGGCAAGTATGCCGAGCTAGGATTGGGGACCCGGATGTGGTGATTTCCCCTTCCGAGTATTTAGGTAAGGCGTATCTAGAGGCTGGTTTTTTTGGCGGTACGACCTTGAAAGTTTTGCGGAATCCGCCACCCGCTCAGGGCGCACCGCGTGCCTTGCAGCGTCCAGAGGGGCCACTCCGACTATTTTTTGTTGGTCAATTAGCCGAACATAAAGGTATTGAGTTTTTATTGAAAGCGTACGCACGCATTCAGCAGGAGTGTCATTTGCTCATTGTAGGAGACGGTCCGCTACGTTCTGTGGTTGAAAAAGCGGCTGAGGCGAATAAGAATATTCGCTATTTAGGCTTTATGCCACCTGGCGAATTAAGCAAATTCTTTTCAGTGGTTGATGCCGTGGTGGTGCCGTCACTTTGCTATGAGAATTCTCCAACTGTCATTTACGAAGCTTTGAACGCGGGCTTGCCGGTGGTGGCGTCTAGAATTGGTGGCGTGGGCGAGCTGGTGCAAGAGGGAGTATCTGGTTTCTTGTTTACCCCGGGTGATGAAAATGATTTATTGCGAGCCATTCAAGAGCTTGATCTACACAAGGTCGAGTTGATTGCTAGCGGCGACGCCATTCGCGCGACGGTAGCGGATTTCGCCTTAGATAAATATGCTGATCGCCTCACCGAGATCATTAAGCACATGATCGTGGAACGCAGAGTAAATAAAGCCAGACTTTAGATTTTAGAATCTAGGGTCTGATGAGAGGTTGTGTCTGTTCCAGTTAAATTCTAAATTCTTTCCTCGTCACTCCTGTCGTTTGAACACGAATACAGTCACGGCGTTGTCGCCAATAGCGAACCAGTCAGTTGCTAGGCCTTTGGTATTTTCTATAATTTGGGGTGCTTGCCACCAGTAATCGTGGATAGCGAAATAGGCTAAATCCACGCCAGCTAAGTCCATGGCTTGGTACACGGTGTCGAGATCTGGTTTGTTTTCTACTAGATCAAGGAAGTGCTGATATAGGGGGCCACCGGTTGGGATAGGGTAGAAGAAGATGTCACCGTGGTAATACTGCTTGAAGCCCAGTTCTTGTACGGCGGCTGCCGCTAAGGCTTGGTCTGAGAGGACGATGTAGTTTTCTTGATTGGCGTGTTTATCAATGGCGATGACGGTGTTGAAATCAGTGGCACTTAAATTGAATCCGGATGACCGGGTGTAGTTATCGTGCCTGGGGTAGGCGGCGTAAACTTGGCTGGTAAACACCAGGGCTAGCAAGGTGATGGCGCCTAAACTTAAGCCGGCAGGTTGTGTACGTAATTTGGTGGCGAGGTAGCTAAAGAGTACAGAGACGTAGGGGAGTAAAAAGATGGTGGTGAGGGTCAGGAGTCTCAGGGCAAAATCGCTTCGTTCGTAAGAGATTAAAAAGGTAAAGTCAAAGCCTAAACTGAGGATGACGAAATTGCTAAACATGGTGAGAGCTACCAGGCCTGGAATATACCAACCGGTTTGGTTTTTGGGGGTGAGCATTGCGCCAATAATGGTCAGGAGCAGCACGATGAGAAAAGCGTTACTAATGAAGAAATAGGCAGTATCGCCCCAGGCAGAATATTGAGTGCCAAAGAAGTGTGTAATGGGGAGATCCCAGAGTTTGAAGATATTTTGCCAGGTAAAGCTTAAACTTAAATGAGCAAGTTTGGCTTGAATGACAAAGGCGAGTGGGGTGGAGATAGCTGCCGCTAAGGTGATGATGACTAGGGCGGGGATTTTGAGATTTGTATAGCGACCTTCAAGTTGGCTAACCGCTAGCATGACCACGTAAATGACGGCACTGATGCCGGCTAACGGGTGTGTAATTAGGGCGGCAAGTGCGAAGAGGGCGGGTACGTAAAGCGGTTTAGGGGGAGAGAGCAGTGCCCAGACGGTAAAGACAAAGGCGAGCGCCTGGGGAGTAGTTTGAACAAAGGCGGACAGCGGTAGAAAAATCAAGCTAGCCAGGATGATAGTGGGTGCTTTAACTTGGGCCTGTCTGGTAGCTAAGGCAGTCACAGCGCCTAAGCTCAGGAGTACGGGCGCTAGAAAGGTATCTAGACTAAAGAGAGGTAGGGAAAAAATCTTTACTCCGATGAGTTCCAGCGCGTATTGCCCGATGTAGTACAGCGGCTTGGGCGTGATGGTTCCAAATTCGGCAATATGTGCCACGGTAGCGCGGTGCAAGAACGGGTCAAAGCCATAACCGAGTGGGTAGCTGAGGGCGGCTAGCGTGGTGCCTGAGAGCAGGCAGGCGGCGAGCAGGGTTAGTGCCAATCCTTGGGAGCGTGCGCGTAAGCACAGAGTTAGAGCACAGACCATCGCCAGTCCGAGAGTTAATAAACTGGTGGGGTTTAAGATCATCCAGGGGGAGCGCACGGCGGTGAGGATTTGAGTATCCAGCATGAGCAGCCACCAACCGGCGAGACAGAGGAGCCCGCAGCCAAATAAGATTAAATCGAGATTGAGCTTGGGAAACTGTAAGGCCGGAGCCTGACTTGGGAGTGAGATCAGGCCAGCGAGGATCGCGGTGACACTGAGTACGATCAGTAGGCTCACGTCAGTTACGGTTGCGCTATAATAAACTACACTACCTAACAGGCTGAGGGTGGCAGTGGTCGCCATGACTCCCATAGCTAATTGGAGCGGTCTGATAGCGTTGGGGGCTAATCTAGGGCCGGCTGCCAGTCCGCAGGCTAGTAAGTAGCCAAATAAAGCCAGAGCCCCAAACCAGGTCTGGGGTAGAGCGTAGGTGCTGAGAGCTACCGGCAGCAGGGCCAGGAGTGGCAAAAATTTGCGTAACATGGTAGTTTAATCAATATTTGTTAGCAGCATAGCATGACTAGACCAACTAGGGATCTGACCAAACTCTACCCGCATGACTACATCTTGCGAGTGGTTATTTTGCCGTTTATTCCAAAATTCGTCCACCCCAACCACATTACGGTGCTGAGATTTCTGATGACCCCGCTTGTGTTGTGGCTCTTGTTTACAGAACATTACACTTGGGGAGTGCCGTTGTTTATCGTGGCTGCGATTACGGATGCCGTTGACGGGTCTTTAGCTAGGGTGAGAAAACAGGTCACTCCGTGGGGCATTTTCTTTGATCCGATTGCAGATAAGTTTTTGATCGGTTCCATTGCGTTAGTGGTGGCGTTGCAGTATTTCAACCCGGTGACGGTCTTTGCCGCGTTGTCTTTGGATATGCTGCCAAGTTTACGTTGGGCCTCCACTAAATATGCAGGTACGGTGATGGCGGCGAATGCCTGGGGCAAGAGTAAGATGTTTTTGCAGTTTTGTTCGCTAACTTTATTGTTGCTCGGGATCATGTTGGATGTGCCGATTTTGATTGACTTGGGTGAATTGGTGCTGCTCGTGTCCTTAGTGTTCGCGAGTATCGCAGTGATCACGTACTCACTTTAATATGTTTTGGCGTAAGTGGGCTCGTGGGCTAATACTGGTGGGATTTTTTCTATCGATTTTAGCCTTGAGCTGGCCGCTTAACCATGGTCTGTTTGTTTCTCCGGATGAAAATGCGACGTATATTTTTGCCCAGGCTTGGGCGGAGACAGGTCAATTAGCTATTGCCGAGCCGCTTAACTTGCAGTTAGGTGGAATTTTGCATCCAAGAAGTGCGATTGGGTATGGCGACACTGTCATCCCAGCGAGTTTTGTCGGGTTCATTTTGTTACTGGGTACAGTCGGATATGTGTTTGGTCAGTCAGCGATGCTGTTGGTGACGCCGCTCTTGGCGGTGCTGACTATTTGGTTGTGGCGTGAGAGCGTGAGACAGTTTTTTAAAGATGAAAAACTGGCTGATTGGTCAGCACTCTTACTCCTGATTCATCCGGCTTTTTGGTATTACAGTAGTCGGGTCATGATGCATAACGTCGCCTTTTTGTTTTGTTTGGTGGTGGGCTTGTGGTGGTTACTGAGCAGACCGTTGGTTAAGCGATCGAAGGGTAAATTTGAGGCTTGGGCCTTGGCGAGTGATTATCTAGTGGCTGGAGCTTGGTTTGGAGCGGCCTGTGTGATCAGGACATCAGAATTGCTGTGGGTAGGTGCGGCGCTAGTGGTTGGGTTGTGGTTAGCTAGACGGAGTGTGACGGTGAAAGGTATCGCTGGCGTATTGGTAGGTTTCGCACTCATGCTGGGGGTGTTGGGATTGGTGAATTATGCTTTGTACGGCAGCCCTGTGCTGAATGGTTACACCGTGCATTACGCTTATCCGGAGCCAGCGCTGGAGGCTGCGCCGGTCAGTGAGGTCGCGACTGATGTGGCCGGTAGGAACTTATTGCTGCCTTTTGGATTCAATGAGCGGGTTATTTGGTATAACGTGGTGAATTATGGTTTTAAGCTGTATCCGTGGATGAGCATTTTGGCTCTAACGGGTATGGTTTTGGTGGCCATGGAAACAGGCGAGTCACGACGACGTTGGTTGATGGTTTTGATGTTTACTCTAGCTTTAGCGATGTGGTTAGGGGTGGTGTATGGCAGCTGGAGGATTATCGACAATCCTGATCCTAAAATTATTTCGTTAGGTAACTCACACGTTAGATATTGGCTGCCGCTCTTTGCGTTAGCCAGTGTGTTTGCGGGCAAGGCGGTGACGTATATGTGGGGCGAGCATGGGAGATTGCGCCGGTTATTTGTAGCCGGTCTGGGCTTATTGGTGCTTAGCTTATCGTTCAGGTTAGTCTTTTTTGGTCATGACGGAATTGTGCCGAGCCTGCAAGCCTTGGCGACCTTTGAGGCCAAGAGGTCGGCTATACTGGAGCTAGTTGAAGGTGACGGGATTGTTATTGTGGATCGGGCTGACAAATACCTGTTTCCTGATAGAAGGGTGGTGGGGCCACTGAGAAGCGAGGCTACGTATGCCGCTATTCCGGACATGCTAGAGTTGGCACCAGTTTATTACTTTGGCATTACCTTGCCACCTGAGGATATCGAGTATCTGAATCAGCAGAAGCTGTTTAATTTGGGGGTGAAGATTGAGTTGGTGGTAGTTTTGCAGGAAGAATCATTGTATCGTTTAAGTAAAAATTAGCATGTCCATCCGGTTATTACAGTTGGGAATATGGTGTTTGCCGGTGTTAGGTTTTTTGTTACTGCTTAACCATTACTTAGTGCCGAGTGGTACGAAGGTTGCTCATTATGTGGTAGGCGATCTTTCCCCGGTGGTGCAGCGTTTGTTGCCGGATGAACGGGTGAGTGCGGTTATGGCGGGGTCGAACGGAGCTTTTGTACATTTGTTGGATGAGCCAGTGTATTTTTCTGTGATGCCACCGCCAGGTAATTTTGAACATATACAGTTGGAAGTTGCTTTTGATCCAGCTGAAACCCCGACCTTTGAAATTGGCGGTTTAAAAGATATTGCTGCACAGGCTTTTGATTTTCAGCCTTTAGCACACGCTCTTTTAGAAGATTTGGCTTGGACGAGGTATGACTTGAGTGATGGCTTGGCGATCTTTAGTAAAGATCCAAAAAGTTTAGCCTATCAGACTTTTTTGGAAACCCCACCGGACAGAACTTTGGTGGCTACGTACCGGGCAGAGTTTCCGACTCCGTTTAGGGACAGTAATTACACACCGCTTGGTCAGGTGCAGACTTTTGACGTGAGTTTGCGGGGACCGCATGAGTTGCTGACGTATGTGAAATCTGAGGAGTTTAATTTTAGTGTGACTTACACGGACGTGAACCGTACTTATGGTGCGGATGACGGTTTTGTGAAGGTGTATGACGAGTCTGGCTCTCTCATGACGGAATATGTTTTGAAAGATGATGGGAATATTTATGATAATCAGGAGCCGTCGACACTGCGGGAAGTTCAGTTGACGGGCAAGGGGTGGCCGGAGGGTGTGTACCGTATTGTGTTGTCAGGAACGTCAGATCTGGTGTGGCGTTCCGTGCAAACCACGGCGCGTTACTTGGTGGTGAAAAATCGAGTGTTTATTGGTGATGACGTGGGCTACTTGGCTGCGCCTAGGGCGACCGAGCTGTATACAGACGCAGCTAGGGTTACCTTAGAGACACAGCACCGCGAAGGTTTGCAGACGGTCATAGCTGGCGAGACGCGGGTTGCAGTTGACGAAGTAGGGGCAAAATATGCTACGACGGTGAGTGGAGTCGGAGTTAAGCTTATACAAACGCCGGTGGGGGATTTGAAGATTACCGGTGAAGGTAAGTATGCGTTTAGTCGTGCGTCTTTTTTTAATCCTGATCCAGTGCCGGTGACTCCGTACACGTCACTTGATGATGGTCGGATAGAGCATGTTTTAGCTAACTTAGCGCCAGTGACTGAGGAGAACGGTTGGCGGGTGGCTGAGGCGACGTTTGACACATCGACTTTGGCCTTTGAAAATGGCGCGTACAAGTTTACTTTGTCTGCGCCGGGTGCGGCTGATAGTCATGAGCAGGTGGCGGTGCATGCCATTAAGGTGACTTTTTCTAGAGAACCGTTGACGCTTCGGCAATTGTTGTCAGAGTTTAAACAAGTCATTAAACTTTTGCTGCCATAATATGCGTTACTTAGCTTTTCATGTGTACGTGATGCTCAGTGTGTCATGTTTTGCTTTTGGGTATATTGAGTGGCAGGTTCCAGGTTTTGTGAGTTCAGTTTTGCCGTTTTATTGGCTAGTACTGGGGACACTGCTAGCAGGATTGGTGAGTTTATCCGTAACATCGGGGACGGACGGAGCTAGGCGTGGTGCTAGCGTTGTAGCTTTCTGCATTGGGGTGTTGCTAGCGTTGATCGCCTTTGACTCTTTGGTGGCGTTGGGCGCATACAGGTTAGTGATTGTAGGTGTAGCATTATGTTTACCGAGTGTACTGTTAAGATTCATGTATAAATCTGAAGCCTAAGTTATGACTGATTGTTTATTTTGCAAGATTAGTGCTGGTGAGATCCCGGCGCATAAAGTTCACGAGAACGAACACGTTTTAGCTTTCCTTGATATTGGTCCGGTTAGCCCTGGCCACACTTTAGTGATTTCAAAAGCTCATGCCGAGAATCTTGCCGTCAATACCGTTGAAGACGCGCAGGCTTTAATTACGGCTGTTCATTTCTTGGCACCAAAAATTATGCAGGCTGTAGGTGCAGATGGTTATAACCTTGGCATGAATCATGGTGAATCAGCTGGTCAGGATGTTATGCATACGCACTTACATATCATGCCGCGCAAAGCGGGCGTGCCTCGAACTTTTACTAAGACCCATCCTTCTGATCAGGAGCTAGCGACCATTGCGATGGAGATTCAGGCGAGAATTTAGAGTTCATCAAACCAATTGCAGGTTAATTTGGCTAATTGAAAGCTAATTTTTAGGGTTGACCGTGGTTACTGGCTTGCTGTAATGTTAAGGGTGACTATGAAAGTGCTGGTAACTGGTGGCTGCGGCTTTATTGGATCATATTTCATTCGTACCGTTTTAGCTGAACGGCCAGATTGGGAAGTGATTAATTTGGATTCCTTGACTTACGCTGGGAACTTAGCCAATACCATCGATATCCAGATCAATCCCAAGTACAAGTTTGTTTACGGTTCAATTGTAGATAAGAAGCTCGTGGATGAGTTGGTGAAATCTGTTGACATGGTGGCGCACTTTGCGGCTGAGACGCATGTGGACCGGTCCATTATGGATGCGGAGCCGTTTATCATGACGAATATCTTGGGTACTCAGCGTTTGATTGAGGCTTGCGTTAAGCACGGTAAGCGCATGCACCACGTGAGTACCGATGAAGTCTTTGGATCATTAGAGCCAACTGCGCCAAAGTTTAATGAGCAGACGCCGTATAGTCCCAGAAATCCGTACAGTGCCACCAAGGCTGCTTCTGATCATTTGGTGCGGGCTGCAATCGATACCCATAACTTGCAAGCCACAATTTCAAACTGTACCAATAATTACGGACCATTTTTGCATCCAGAAAAGTTTTTATCAATTAGTATAACCAATTTAATTGACGGTCATCCGATTTTTATTCACGGTGACGGCAGGCAGGTTAGAGATTGGATTCATGCTCAAGATCATGCTAGGGGAATTATTGCGATTCTGGAGCAAGGCAAAGTTGGAGAAACTTACATGATGGGCGGAGATTCTGAGTTGAGCGTTTTAGATACTGCCAAGGCATTGCTTGAGGTCATGGGACTCACAGATAGCATGCTGGAGTATCAGAAAGACAGGCCGGGTCAGGATCGCAGATACGCTATTGACCACTCTAAGATCAACAGAGAGTTGGGTTGGCAGCCAACTAGGACTTTTGAGGACGGGTTAAGGGATATGGTAACCTGGTACCGTAGAAATGAGGCTTGGTGGCGACCAATCAGACAGAGCGCCGTATACCGTGAGTGGTTTAAGATGCAATTTGGCAGATTATTATGACGATTGAAAAAACTCCCATTGACGGCCTCTTGATTTTGACACCTAAGGTGTTGGGCGATGAGCGCGGTTTCTTTATGGAGGTCTTTAACGCGGATACGTTTGCGGCTGCCGGTCTGCCGACGGTCTTTGCGCAGGACAATCACTCTAGTTCGGTGGCCGGTGTCTTGCGGGGCTTGCATTTTCAATTGCCACCTAAGGCGATGGGCAAGTTAGTGCGTTGTAGCCGGGGGAGGATTTGGGATGTAGCTGTTGACCTGCGTAAAAATTCACCAACTTACAAGCAATCATTTGGTTTGGAGTTGTCACCACTGAACAATAAGATGTTGTGGCTGCCAGCGGGTTTTGCGCACGGTTTTTATGCTTTGGAGAATAGCGAAGTTTTGTATAAGTGCACGGAAACTTATGACAAAGCTGGAGATGCGAATGTCGCCTGGAACGACCCTGAGCTAAACGTAGCGTGGCCAGTAGAAGGTGAGCCAGTGATTTCAGCGCGAGATCAAGCCGCCCCTCAGCTCAAGGATTTAGTTTTGCCATTTTAGCGTATGAAGGTTTTAGTGACCGGTCGCAAAGGTGCTTTGGGTCAGGATGTGATGGCCGTGTTTACGCAGCACGGTCATGAAGTGGTGGGTTTTGACCGGGACGGCCTGGACATTACTGATCGAGAAGCGGTGACACGGATGGTGACTGAGTATCAGCCAGAAGTGATTGTGAATTGCGCCGCGTATAATGCGGTAGATAAGGCTGAGGAGCCGGATCAATATCCGGTCGCTTTTGCGATTAATGCGCTGGGGCCACGTTATTTAGCGGAGGCCGCTAAGCAGCTAGGCGCAAAGTTTGTGACCGTGAGTACAGATGCGGTTTTTCCGGGAACGAAGGCCTCTGGTTATGTAGAGACAGATATTCGCGGTCCGATTTGTAAGTATGGCGAAACTAAAGCGGCCGGTGAGGAATTGGTGGAGCAAGTGGGTGGCCAATATTACATTGTGAGAACGGCGCGTCTTTTTGGCAAGCCAGCGTCTTCATTGGATGCTAAGGAGAGTTTTGTGGTCATGATGTTGCGCTTAGCTGGGTCTAAGCCGGCGCTCGATATCATTGATGAAGAAGTCGGATCACCAACTTACACTCCGGATTTAGCTCAAGGCATTTATGCGCTAGTGCATGAGGCATATCCGGCTGGAATTTATCACCTAGTGAATAGCGGTGAGGGCGTGACGTGGTACGCCTTTGCTGAAGAATTTTTCAAATTGAAGGGCGTGACGGTTACCAGGCGTCCGGTACCGGCTTCCGCGTTTCCTAAGCCAGCGGCTAGAGGGTGTTTTACGGTATTACTCTCAACTAAATTTTCACCCTTACGTTCTAGACTAGAGGCGCTGCAGGACTTTTTACAGAGTTAAAGGTAGCTGATTTACAAATAGGGTGTCGGTAGTATTGGTTGGGGCACTGTCTAGGAAGTATAAATTTTTGCCAGCGGCATCTAGCCAAATATCTAGAACGGGGGTATCGCTTAAGAGTTGAGTTACGGATCTAGTGGCGTGTACTGCCATGTCGTAAGCTTGGATTGAGTCACCACTGACCACAAAGAAACTATCAGCTTCTGGGTGCCAAGCAACGTCAGCGATGTAGTTGCCTTCACGGGTAATGAAAGTACGTTCTTGGCTGATGGCGTCGTAGATGTTGACTTCAGAGCCATCCGTCCAAACTAGGGCGTGTTTATCATCTAGCCAGTCGAAAGCAGTAATTTTTGTAGGCAACTCAACGACATTGCCGCCATCCCTTTGAATGACATAAGCTTGGAGATGTTCGTTGGCTAAGATGATGTAGTCAGCATCTTCCTCCAGAAGAGTGTAGTCGCTTAGGGGAAGCAAGGCGATAAGTTGACTAGAGACAACTGAGCCAGTTCTTACCTCTACGTTAGCGCCATTATTTATAAAATGAATACTCGCGTCATCTAGGGGTTCAACATGACTGGGTTTGGCGCGTAAAGCCAAGGCTGAATTGGCTGCATTGAGGAGGGTAGGTTGAGCATCCGCAAACAATCTGGTGCTAATGTAGGTAGTTTTGCCTTCATCCACCTGAACGCGTTGACTCCAGTCATGATAGCCTTTTTTGGTCAGAGTCACGGAGTGAGTGTTCGGCATAATGCGTTGCACTACGTATGGGGATTTTTGAGCGAGGTCCTGACCGTTAAGAACTATTGAGCTGCCACGGGGCTGGGTGTTAATGGCCAACGCGCCGGTTCTTTGAATGTGACGGTTGGCAATAATGAGTCTATATCCAGCCGTGTAAAAGACGATTGTAGGCGCACCAATCAAAAAAATCAGTAGGAAAATCGCAAAGATGACGCGTCTTAAAGCTAGGTGCATGAGAGGAGGATAGCAGATTTTCCAGTCTGAGACTAGCGTGCTACAATCGTTCCATATGTTTAGTGAAGTTAAAATGCAATCACCGTTAGCGAAACCATTAAAAATTCTGTTTTATTTAGGTTTAGCCAGTGTTTTTCTGACTCTTGGTTATGGCTTGGGCCGGGGCAAGTATGAAGCTGGAACGGTGGACGTGGTAGAAGGTGAGGTTAAAGGGATAGGCGGCCAGGCCCCGGCTTGGCTAGAGGATGATGTGAACTTCAGTATGTTCTGGGATGTTTGGCAGTTAGTTCAGGAGCAATACGTTGATAGTCCAACCTCTGACAAGGACTTGTTTTATGCGGCCTTGCAGGGCTTGGTGTGGGGACTTGAGGATCCGTACTCCACGTTCTTTACGCCGGAGCTGGCAGCTGATTTTAATCAGCAACTAGACGGCACTTTTTTTGGTATCGGGGCTGAGATTGGGTTAGATGAAGACGCTAACGTGGTGGTAGTCTCTCCAATTAAGAAAACTCCGGCTGAACGGGCCGGTCTGCGCCCTGGCGACCGTATTTTGCAGATTAATGGGGAGCTTACGGCTGGACTCTCTGTGAATGAAGCAGTTGAGAAGATTCGTGGTGAAAAGGGTACGACAGTTGTTTTGACGTTGGGTAGGCCTGATGTTGACCCAATTGAAGTGTCGATCATTAGAGATGAGATTAAGATCGATAGTGTCAGTTGGGAGGTTAGAGAGGATCAGGTGGCGGTGATCAGCGTTAATATGTTCAATGATCAGACAGCCTCCTTATTCGCTAAGGCTGTACAAGAAATTCAGGAACAAGGCGTAACTGAGCTGATTTTAGACTTAAGAAACAACCCTGGTGGTTACCTGGATGCCTCGATCATCTTGGCGGGATACTGGGTTGGTGATAAGGTAGTGGTGATTGAGGATACGGGGGAGGATAAGATCGATAGAAAGGGGATGGGCATTCCGCTCCTGGCAGATACGCAAACTGTAGTCTTAGTAAACGGTGGTTCGGCTTCGGCGTCTGAGATTTTGGCTGGCGCCCTGCAGGATTACAACAAAGCGACAGTTATTGGCGAACAGTCCTTTGGCAAGGGCTCTGTTCAAGAATATCGTGATTTACCAGATGGTAGCGCGATAAAAATTACGGTTGCACGCTGGTTGACACCTCTTGGTCGTTCAATCGATAAGCACGGCATTGCTCCGGATCAGGTAGTTTCTTATTCTTTGGATGAAGTACATGCCGGCACAGACCCCCAACTTGAAGCGGCGCTCGATTTCCTCCAGGCGAACTAAGGGGGAACGAGAGCGTCACCGTACGGAAGTCTCAGCTGGAGGCTTAGTTTTTAAGCGTACTCCAGAGGGGATTGCGTTTGGTATGGTGATAGATTCTTACGGCAAGTGGGCCTTTCCTAAGGGGCATGTACGTGATGGAGAGAAGTATCGAGATGCGGCGGTGAGGGAGATCAGGGAAGAGATGGGGTTAGTAGGTTTGCGTTATGTATGCAGATTAGAGAGTATTGATATTTGGTTTAGGGATCGCTTTGTGCATAAGGGTAAGCTTATTCACAAGTACATTCATTACTTTTTATTTGAAGTACCAACGGATGCGGCACTAATTCGGCCTAAACCGGTCAAAGGTGGAGAGAACATCCGGGCTGTGGCCTGGGTGCCGGCGGCTGAATTGCTGCAGCGCTCCAGTTATCGGGATATGATAGGGATAATTAAGAAGGCTTTGCGAGTATGCGCGTCTCCCTCCTCGAAAACATAAATGCCCTAGGTCCGAAGGGCGCTACAGTTGATGTACCAGACGGTTATGCGATCAATTTTTTATTTCCCCAGTATTTAGCGGTGAAGGTGGCAAATTCAGTGGCAACGGATAAAGATGAAGCTGCTCGTTTGAAAGTCATGAAGAAAGAGCCCATTTCTCCACAGCAAGAATTAGCTGGGCAGCTTGACGGGCTAGAGGTTGTGATTACTGTACCGGTCAAGAAAGGCAAGCTATCTGCCCCGGTGACGGCCACAGAGGTCCGGGCTAGCCTGAAGGACATGGGCTACAGTGTGCCTAAGTCTGCCATCAAAATGTCACCGATTATTGCCCTGGGTACGCAAGATGTCCACATACTTTTTGAAACTGGATTTGAAGCTACGATCACTGTCGTGGTAGAAAGTGGTGTATAGAAAAAATATCGTATGAAGCATCATTTTTTGTTTGTGGTGGGTGGGGTGATGAGCGGAGTGGGTAAGGGTACGTCCACAGCGGCATTGGGCCTGACCTTGAAGGCTAAAGGCTATGCCGTGACCGCTATCAAGATTGATCCATACGTTAACTTGGATGCTGGGACCATGAATCCAGTGGAGCACGGTGAGGTGTTTGTGACGATTGATGGGGATGAGACGGATCAAGACATTGGGACTTACGAGCGTTATTTGGGCGTAGACATTACCAAGATCAATTATATGACGACTGGACGTGTGTACCAGTCGGTGATTGAGCGTGAGCGTAATTTAGAGTATGAGGGTAAGTGCGTTGAAGTGGTTCCTCATGTGCCAGAGGAGGTCATTCGTCGTATTGAGGCTGCCGCTAAGTCAGCCAAGGCTGATATTACTTTGATCGAGGTTGGCGGCACTGTGGGTGAGTATCAAAATATTTTGTTTCTTGAGGCCGGCCGCCTGATGCAGGTGAAACATGGGGGGCGAGTTAAGTTTGCCCTAGTTAGTTATTTACCGGTGCCACCGAGTGTCGGGGAAATGAAAACCAAACCTACGCAATACGCAGTGCGTACTTTGAATAGTGCTGGTATTTTGCCTGACTTTGTCATTGGCCGCTCTGAGCAGGCGATGGATAAGCCACGCAAAGATAAAATCGCTCAATTTTGCCAAGTGCCGGCTGATCACATCATTTCAGCGCCTGACGTGAGTTCGATCTACGACATTCCTGACATGTTTGAGAAACAGGAATTCGCCAAGAAGGTTTTGAAGAGTTTTGGACTCCGCGCTAAGAAGAATGATCTCACGGCTTGGCATAAGTTTGTGAAAGCTCGTTCTAATGGCCATAAAGAAGTGCGCATTGGCGTGATTGGAAAATACTTCTCGACCGGTAATTTTACGTTATCGGATGCTTATATTTCGGTGCTAGAGTCGATTAAGCATGCTGGCGCGGCCGTTGGGGTCATGCCCAAGATCGAATGGTTGAATGCCGAAGAGTACGAAAAAGATCCTAAGAAACTCAAGGAGCTCGATAGCTTGCATGCTGTGATTATCCCGGGCGGTTTTGGTTCACGGGGTATTGAGGGTAAAATTGCTGCCATCAATTACGTCCGCAAAAACAAAATTCCTTACTTGGGTCTCTGTTACGGCATGCAGTGTGCGGTGATTGAATTCGCTCGTAATGAACTCGGTTGGAAAACGGCGAATACTACGGAGATCAATGCTAAGAGTAAACATCCAGTCATCGACCTGATGGCGGGTCAGGGTGATAACGTAAAGGGCAAGAAGTTTGGTGGCACGCTGCGTCTCGGTTCGTACCGCTGTAAACTCGCCGATGGTTCGACTTCACGCCAGGCTTATGGTGAAGCCGAGATCTCCGAGCGTCACCGCCATCGTTATGAATTCAACAACGAGTATCGCGCCGAACTCGAAAAAGCCGGATTAGTCATTGCTGGAACCTCGCCCGATGATCGTTTGGTAGAAATCGTTGAAGTCAAAGATCACCCCTTCTTTGTGGGTGTGCAATTTCACCCAGAATTTCAATCTCGGCCACTTGATCCGCATCCGTTGTTTGTAGGCTTGCTAAAAGCAGCGAAGCTGAGTAAATAAACTTTTTTATGCCAGAATCTAAACATTCGGCTTTTAGCCCAGAGGCTAAGGCTTATCGGAAAGCGCTTAAGCAATTGTCACCTGGCGATGCCCCAATGCCGTCTGATTCTGACTTGGCAGATTTACGCCCAGGCTTTCAAAAAGTTCGCGCTCGTCGATTGGCTAATGAAGCTGGTTCGTCTCCAGAAGCAGTTGCTGCTGAAAAAGCTGGTAAAGAACGTTTGAAGGAGGTGATTGAACGTGGCGATTTGACCCAGTCAATTATTAACCGATTAGCGGTGTATCTTGGTTGTGAACCCTGGGAGGCCTTGGCGAAGACGGAAAAAAATAAGAGACTTTTGTCTAAATTAATTGCCTATTCCCAGCGTAAAGACTCCAAACTGAAGACTGTATGTAGACGCGGGGATGTCTCGAGCCGTCCTGAAGCGATTTTGACTGCTGAGTTGGGGGCTATGTTTTTGGATCAGGACGTGATGGCAGAGTTCGCCCAGGTGGTGAGGAGAGATGATAAGAATGAGGATTTTGCTGGGATCTCTTTGGATGGTGAGGTAATCAATGACCAGCTTTTATTTGGAAAAAACTATGATGACAAAGGCCGAAGCTATGTATCGCCAATTACTTTAGCGAAAAAGGCCTGGCTAGGTTCAGAAAAGGCGAGTGAGTGGGTTGATACTCTAAGGACAGAGGAGCGTACCAATACGGATCTGAGTAAAAGCGTTGTGCAGGATGAACAGGTCTGGACCGCTCTCAGGATTCTGGCCACGGAATTGCCCAATGAATTTGGATATAAAGATGCTAATGAGGCAGAAAAGATTATCGGTGCTTATGTTGAGAAAATTGGGCGAAGTGTAGACTTGAATTTTCGTTTCCTTGACGGTGCGGCGTATAAATATTTCAATGAAGATCGGTTACGGGAACAGCTGGACAGTAAAATACTTCTAACCAGGAATGCTTTAAACATTGCGCAGACTAAGGGAATAGTCAAACACTATAAACAAAATTTGTTACTAATCGAACAAGCCAACTCCATTGATAAGCTTAAAACACAGGAAGACGAAAGAAAATTGGCGGATGCGATGTCTACGAAGTATCAAGAATTGTTAAAAGTGAATGAAGAAATCGCGTCAATACAGATGTCTCTAAGACGTTTTAGTTTTTCTAATTTTGTAAGAGATATATTCGGCTCAGAGACGCCTTTGGATGATAGATTGCGGGATCTTAATAAACAACAGCTTGATATTTGTTTAGCACTTGGTGATTTGAGTGGAGATTATCGCCGAGAGATTAAAGATTGGACGGATAAGGCTGAAAAAGATGCGGAGGCGATAGTGGATCGAGATGAGGATGAAAAGAAGAAACAGGCGGCGCGGGCTGAGTTGGCTGAGATGAAGAAGCAAATACCAGGCAAGTAAGCGCAAGAATAAAGTTATCAAAAAGCCCTGGATTATCCAGGGCTTTTTTAGGTGTGATTATTTGATTTGAGTTTGGGCCTGCATGCGTTCTGTAAGTTTTTGTAGGCTTACTGAGTTATTTGTGAAGTTAGGCGTTCTTGGAGTTGTTGGAGCAGGGCATCGATGCTAGTGGTTTCGGAAGGAATGTCGATATTGATTGGTTGATTGAAGTCAGACAGTCTCAGAGTTAGCTGGTAGTCAGTCTTGGTATCAATTTGAGCGGCGTGTATGTTGATTTGGTGAGGGTAATGATCGCGGTCACCGACCCAGATGGTGACGTCTAAGGTGTCTAGATCTTGTAAATCCTCAGCTGAGGATCGGAGTCTGTTGGCGATGTCGTCTGCTTCCGTACCTAATTCTGCGGTTAGGGCGTCCGCTAGGGTGATTAGTCCGTCTGGATGCACCTGGAGCGTGTAGTAAGTGGTTGTTTCCGTATCAGCTGGCAGATTATCTGCACCTTGATCTGTTACGGTGAAGATCTCTGACAAATGGTCTTTAACGATCTTTTTAATTTTAGCGTTACGCTCAGTGGTTTCGGCACTTAATTCTGTAGCTAAAACTTGTTCTAGCTGTTCGAGTTTTAGTTTTTCACTGAGCTCATTTTTATCCAGCTTGATCCAGTTATTGAGGAGCAGATCTTGATAATTACTGAGATCAAGTCCGGCCGTGGGTGGCAGATTGAGGCTGAGGAGATTTAAATAACTGACCTCGCCGGCTTGAATGATCTTAGCTTCAATTGGTCCGAAGGTTGCTTGATCGTCTTGGTTGACAGTGAGACTGGCGTTTAAGCTGGTTTGCTTATTTTCGGTGACATCTGCACTGCCAGCGGCTTGGAATTCAATATGTGTATTTACCTCTTTGACGGGGGTAGTGGCGTCGACGGTTAGGTTGTAGGAAAAGGTTTTTAATTCCGATAGCTTTTGGAAGCTATTGGTAATGTTGACGGCGGGTACATTTTTGTAGGAAGTTCTCAAGATACTGGCGCCAGCTGCGGCCGCTAGACCTAGACTGACGATCACGGCCACAGTTAAGCCGATAATTTTGGCTTTAGACGGGTGAGGGTGACTGACGGGTGGGGTGCTAGCTCCGGTTGGGTCGTTAGTAAGTTCAGACATAGGTTAGAGATTTTTCTTTTAAGTATACAAGCAATAAAAAATCAGGACCACGTGTCCTGATTTTTTGGGGTTAAGCCTTGGCGGCTACGGGAACAACTGAGACGAAGGTACGGAGCTGGAGCTTGCCAATGAAGTTTGGCATACGCTTTTTATTGAACTTCACTAGGCCGCTTTGGATAGCGTAGATAGTGTGGTCCTTGCCAGCACGGACGTTGGTAGAAGGGTGGATAACTGTACCGCGTTGGCGGACAATAATTTCACCTACTTTCACGTATTGACCGTCGGCGCGCTTGACTCCTAGGCGCTTGGCTTTGGAATCTCGGCCGTTACGGGTGGAGCCTTGGGCTAATTTATGTGCCATATTGGGGGCAAAAGTCTAAAATCGCAAGTCGAAAGTCAAAATAGACAAAGCTCGACATTGGTCGAAATAGTAGTCGATTTAGGAATATTCGTCAAGTGTTGATAAGACGGTTATGAAACGAGTATACTGGGGTAGTATGCGTGAGGCAGTAGAAAAGGTCTTAGAATCTGTCAGGCAGGCACTTAAGTTGCATGCTGGAGGGATTGAGTTAGTTGAGATTTTGGAGGCCACGGGGGTAGTTAAGGTCCGCTTGACGGGTACCTGTCATGGGTGTGCCTTGTCAGACATTACCTTGAAAACCGGAGTAGAAACGGCCTTATGTCAGGCTATACCAGAGGTTAGACAAGTTATTGCAGTGTAATTACATGGCCGTACCGGTTAAAAAATCAGCTCCGTTTAGGGAGATGTACAAGCTGCGCGATTTTAAAATTGCGACTTTGTTAGCGGTGCTGGCATGGCTCGCGATGTTGGCCTTGTTAATTGTGAGGGTTTTACCAATCGTTTACGGCAAAACGGCCATTCCGTTGCACTACAACATTCACGTGGGGGTAGATGCGGTGGGTCCATGGTGGAAGATCTTTACGGCGCCGGCGATTGGTCTCATGGTGTTGGTAGCGAATCTATTTCTAGCCAGATTCATGTGGACACGTGACCAGGCGATTTCTCACGTGGTGGTCTTTGCGACGGTGGTGATGCAGTACTTATTGCTGGCGGCGACGGTGTTTATTGTTTACTTATCCCTGCAGTATGCTTGATAGCTTTGTCATGATCAAGATTTTGATTTTATCGACCATGGCATTTTTGGTGGCTTTTGCTTGGACGCCAGTGCTGACCTACTTTTTGTATAAATTTAAGTTAGGTAAGTCCATTCGGAGTGCGGTGACGGCACCTATGTTCGCTGAATTGCACAAAAAGAAAGCGGGCGTGCCCACGCTTGGTGGGTTATTGATGTGGGTAACAACCTTAGTGATTACTTTGTTTTTTGCGCTGATGGCCTGGTTAGCGCCTGATTCCTTGCCGGGCGAGTTGAATTTTTTATCTAGAGCACAAACTTGGTTGCCGCTGGCGGCTTTGGTGGCGGCTGGTTTGGTGGGTATGGCGGATGATTTCATGAATATTCGTAAGCTCGGGACACACGGGGGTGGTATAGATATTCGTCATAGATTAGTGCTGTACGCTTTGATTGCGGCCGTGGGTGCTTGGTGGTTTTACGTTAAGTTAGGTTGGGATAGTCTGCATATTCCCCTGTACGGAGACATTTCGATTGGCTGGTGGTACGTGCCATTTTTCATTGTGGTGATTGTAGCGACGGCTTTTTCAGTCAATCAAACAGACGGTTTAGACGGTTTGGCAGGCGGCACCTTAGCCTCAGCCTTTTCTGCTTATGCGATTATCTCTTTGGTACAGGGTAGGTATGATTTAGCGGCCTTGTGTGCGGTGATCGTCGGAAGTTTATTAGCCTTTTTGTGGTTTAATATTTATCCGGCTAGATTTATCATGGGAGATACGGGGGCGATGAGTATGGGGGTAACGCTAGGGGTGGTGGCGCTGCTGACTAATTCCGCTTTATTATTGCCGATCATTGGCTGCGTGTTTGTCCTTGAAACCGTGACAACCTTTTTACAGATTGGCTCTAAGAAATTATTTAAACGCAAGCTGTTCCTCATTGCTCCGGTTCACCACCACTTTGAAGCTAAGGGTTGGCCGGAGCCAAAAGTAGTGATGCGCTTTTGGGTCTTGTCTTGGATTGGAGCGGGTGTGGGTTTGATCGTAGCGTTGTTGGATGTAGCTAAACTTGGGTAAATATGTCTGAGCCTGGGGGATGGCACATGGATAGAACATTTTTGGCCCTGTTATTTGGTGTAACGGTGACGGGTTTGATTATGTTAGCCTCAGCCTCTTGGCCGCTTGGTTATGATCGTTTTGATGATGGCTATTATTTTTTGAAGCATCAGTTGATTTTTGGAGTTTTGCCAGGCGTGATCGGCTGTGTATTCACGATGCGCGTTTCTTACGATAACTTGAGGCGCTTTGCTCCCCATTTGTTGGGCTTGTCTATTCTTCTGTTAATTTTAGTGTTTATACCTGGCATTGGCGCGGAGTTTGGCACATCTCATAGCTGGATTGCGGTTGGCGGATTTTCTTTTCAGCCGTCTGAGCTCGCTAAGCTAGCCTTTCTGATTTATTTAGCAGCCTGGTTAGACGGGCGCACTAAGCATGAGCTCCGTTCGGTCTCTGAAGGTTTGTTACCGTTTTTAACAGTGCTTGGAGTGCTGGGATTATTACTGATTTTACAGCCTGATACGGGGACGCTTGGTATTATCGTGTTAACGGCGTTTACGGTGTATTTTGTGGCAGGTGCTCCAATTTATCACTTGGTTGGTTTGGGTCTGTTGGGGGCCGGTGGCTTGGCGTTATTGTTAAAATTTTCTGAATACCGGGCGGCACGTATCTTGACCTTCATGCATCCGGAGCTAGATCCGCTCGGTATTGGTTATCACATTAATCAGGCGTTATTAGCGATTGGTTCAGGTGGCATGTTCGGTCGGGGTTACGGGCATAGTTTGCAGAAATTTCAATACTTACCCGAGGTGGTAGGCGATTCGATTTTTGCGGTGATGTCGGAAGAGTTGGGATTTGTGTTGATGTGTGGTTTTTTGGTGTTTTATGTGATGTTCTTGTTTAGAGGGTTGAAGATTGCAGAGCGCGCACCGGATGATTTTGGTCGCTATCTAGTGATTGGCATTATGGCTTGGTTTGGGATTCAAGCGTTTGTAAATATCGGTGCTATGGTTGGCCTAATGCCGATCACTGGTGTGCCGTTACCGTTTATTAGTTATGGCGGTACGGCTTTGGCTATTTCGCTTACCGCAGCTGGTATAGTGTTAAATGTCTCAGGTGAAAAGCATAAAGGTTGATCTGGTTATGGCTCATCATGTTTTAATGACAGGCGGTGGCACATTGGGTCCGGTGACTCCTTTGCTTGCGGTTGTGACGGAGTGGCGTAAGCGAGATCCTGATGTCAAAGTGTCTTGGATTGGCACTCAGACTGGACCGGAACGGGTGTTAGTGGAAGGGGCTAAGATTAATTTTGAGTCAATCGTAGCGCCTAAGTTAGACCGAACGCGATGGTGGACGGTACCGCTGGTACCGTTACTGTTGGTGATTAGTTGTTTTCAGGCCTACAGGATGTTGAATAAATTGCAGCCAGACATTGTCATGTCGGCTGGAGCTTATGTCAGCGTGCCGGTGGCTTGGATGGCGCGCGTAAAGGGCATTCCGGTTTGGGTTCATCAGTTAGACGTGATTCCTGGTTTGGCTAATCGATTAATGGCCAGGGTCGCAACTAAAATAAGCGTCACGTGGACGGAGTCTTTGAGTAGCTTTCCGGCCAATAAGACGGAGGTAGTCGGGGCGATGGCGAGAAAGTTTGTTAAAGCTGGCGATCAACAGATCGCGCGTGAGCGTTACGGTTTTGCCGCAGACAAACCCACGGTACTTGTGATGGGCGGCGGTACAGGTGCGGCCAGCGTCAATAGTTTGATGCTGACCATTGCACCTGAGCTGGTGCGTACGGCGAACGTGTTGCATTTGACTGGGAGAGGTAAGCTGCTCGGCGCTCTGACTGAGCTGGATGCTAATTACGTGGCGGTAGAATTTTTACATGAAGGCATGGCGGACGCTTATGCCGTGGCAGATGTGGTGGTGGCCAGGGCGGGCATGGGCACCATTGCTGAGTTAGCTGCGCTTGGTAAGCCGACGATTTTGCTACCGATCCTGGATTCGCATCAGGAAGCTAACGCTAGGGCAGTGGTGGAACGTCAGGCAGCGGAGTTGGTTGGATTTTTGACGCCGCAGACTTTACTTCAGGCGATCGTTAAATTATTGCAGGATAAACCCAGACAGTTAGAATTGTCACACAATATTCGGGGTATTTTTGCGCTGAATGCGGATGAACGGATTGTGCATGGCTGCGTGGCTTTGCTGACCCCGGAAGTTAAGTCCTAAATATGTAAGTATGCCACTTAAGTCCGGATGGATGATTTTGATAGGAGCTGGACTGGGGTTGTTGATTTTAGGCTATCTGCAAATTCAGGAGCCGGCCGCGCCAGAGCTGTCATTACCCGAGCGGTGTGAGGAGATTGGCGGAGAGTGGGTGTACCAAAGCCAGGCCGCCACGTGTTTGTTGGCGACAGGCCAGCGTTTAGTCTATAGCCTGGCTCAGGATGAATTTTTGCCGCAGGTGGGTTTGATTGATGAGCTAGCGGTGGTAGATGAGCGGCCGGAGATAGCGGCTCCGTTAGAGTGTTCCGAGGAGTTGGCCTTTGAGGATTATTTGAGTGCGGAGAGCTATACCGGGCGGGTTAAGGTCGATTTTGATACTGACATAGCCGCTAGGCATTACCGCACGGCGATCACTAAGGACGCGGCGAGGGGTGTTAATTTTGGCGGGCGATACTTGGCCTCGACTTGGGGCTGCGGACAGGGTTGTGTGGGTTTGGCGGTGATCAATGCGGAAACGGGTAAGATCTTGTCTTATGGATTGCGGGCTGGCGACTTTGACTTTGAGCCGGACAGTGATCTGTTGAAACTTGCGGACGGGGCAGCTTATGTTTTGCAGGCCGATGAGCTGGTAGCAGTGTGTGCGGCTAATGGAGTTTAATCTGAGGAGTTGTGCTACGCTGTGAAGGGGAAGGTCTAAATTCATTCTTAGCGCTATATTTATGCCTGTTCGTCATAGAATGAAGCTCACGCCCGAGAATTTCGAGCTCGTCAAAGCCGGCAAGAAGCGCTTGGAATTTAGACTATTTGATGAGAAGCGTAAGGCTTTTCAGGTGGGGGAGCGGATTGAGTTGGCCAAATTACCAGAGCTGGATACGAGTGTGATTGTTGAAATCACCAGTCTGGACGTGTATGCGGATTTGCCAACAGCTTATGCTGCCAAGGCCGCGGATTTACCAGAGACTACTTATGCCGATTTTTCCGAACATTTATTGAGCTTTTATTCGGAGTCAGAGATTGCTAAATACGGCGTGGTCGCGATTGGGATTATTTTAATGTAGTTTATGGCTAGAATTAAAATACCCCGATCGAAATCGGGGTATTTTGGTGCGCCGGGCGGGGTTCGAACCCGCGACCGCGGGCTTAAAAGGCCCTCGCTCTACCACTGAGCTACCAGCGCATGGGAAATTCATCCATGAGAAGAATTAGCCGCAGGATAGCAGAAAAGACTGATTTTGTGAAGAGGCCACTAGCTAGTGTAAAATGTGAGCGATATGTCAGATTTATTGCCGTGGCACCACATGCCTGCTCAGGATGTGCTTTTGGCGTTGGAAAGTTCACAGACTGGGTTAGGGACGGAAGAGGCCAAACGGCGTCTGAAGGAGTCTGGTTATAATCGCCTGCATAAGGAAAAGCCAACTTCAGTCCTCAAGATCTTCTTGCGTCAGCTTGAGAGTCCCCTCATGTTGATTTTGGTGATCGCGGTCACGTTGAGCTTGGTTCTTGGCAAATATGCGGATTCGATTTTAACCCTTGGCGTGATTGCGATTAATGTTTTAATGGGATTTATTCAGGAGTATCGGGCTGACAGGGCGTTAAGAGCTCTGAAAACATTTTTGCCGACCACGGCCATGGTTAGACGTAACGGCAAAGTGTTGAGTATTGATGCCGAGGAGATAGTGAAGGGTGATATTTTGTTATTAGAGGCTGGTTCCAAAGTTACGGCTGACGGTAGACTTTTGAAAGCGTTTAATTTGGCTACCAGTGAGGCGGCGTTGACGGGAGAGTCATCAGAAGTGGAAAAGTCGGTGCAGGCGGTTGAGACTGATGCGGTGGTCGCAGACAGAGCATCTTGTGTGTATGCTGGCACCATTGTCACGGCGGGCCGGGCTGAGGTGGTGGTGACGGAGACGGGTAAGACGACGGAGTTTGGTAAGGTGACGGACATGGTAGTGGCTGCTACAGATGACAGAACGCCGCTCCAGGTGGAATTATTGCGACTGTCACGGGCTTTGGTGGGGATTTTATTGGCAGCGGCGATTGGCGTATTTTTGTTAGGTGTTTTCCGGGGTATGTCTCTGGTGGAGATGTTGTCGACTTCTGCGGCCTTGGCGGTGGCAGCGGTGCCAGAGGGTTTGATTGTGAGTGTAACGGTAATTTTGACAGTTGGCATGCGCCGCATGCTTAAGCGCAAGGCTTTGGTCCATAGATTAGTAGCGGCTGAGACTTTGGGGGGCGTGAGTATTTTATGCGTGGATAAGACTGGTACTGTGACTACGGGTGAAATGACGGTGACGGAGTTTAGGGTCGGGACGGTGTTAACGGATAGTGACAGGCCTAGCGAGGCCGCTAAGAGTTTGTTGGCTGATTTTTTTGTGGTGAACAGTGCCAGGGTTGAAGAGAGAAAAGGCGAAGCGCCGCTTGTGACTGGGTCGTTAACTGAGACGGCGGTGATGCGCTATTTGTTGGCGCGTAAAGATAAATTCTCAAGAGAGATGCAGGTGATGAATGAGATTCCGTTTGATTCCGAGCGCAAGTTTTCAGCTAAGTTGGTGAGGTCAGCTGGGCGTGAACGAGCGGTGGTGATGGGGGCGCCAGATGTGTTGCTGGGCTTAGCTGATTTAAATGATCAGGAATTGCGGAGTTACCATGCCGCGCTTGAGAATATGACCGCCCGAGGGTTGAGAGTTTTATTATTGGCAGAAAAACCACTCAATCAGGCGGAATTTACGGTGGAACATTTGACTGACTTGAAGCCGTTGGGGTTACTTGGTCTCAGTGATCCGTTACGACCAGAAGCACAGACTGCACTTAAACAAGCGGCCGAGGCTGGTGTGCACGTCATCATGATTACTGGCGATCATCCACGCACGGCAGAGGCTATTGCGCGGGAGCTTGGTTTAGTTATTGGGCCCGAGAATATAGTCATCGGCTCTGACTTGGCGAAAATGTCTGATGAAGAGTTGTCGTCCAGAGTCAAGCAGGTTAACGTCTTTGCGCGGATTCAGCCAGAACAGAAGCTGCGGATTGTTAAGTCTTTGCAGACGTTAGGTTTTTCTGTGGCCATGACGGGTGACGGCGTGAATGACGCGCCAGCTTTACGTGCTGCGGATATTGGAGTGGCGGTGGGGAGTGGGACTGCGGTAGCCAAGGAAGCTGCCGACATGGTGATTTTGGATAATAATATCGGTTCAATTGTGGCTGCAATTCGGGAGGGTAGGATTATCTTTGACAATATCCGGAAGGTGTTGATGTACTTGTTGACCTTCTCATTGAGTGAGGTGGTGTTGATTATGGTGATCTTGATTTTGGGCTACCCCGTGCCGTTCGCGCCCTTGCATTTCTTGTGGATTAATTTAGTGACTGACGGTTTGCCAAGTGTGGCCTTGGCTTTTGAGCCGGGTGAGGCTGGCATTATGTCAGAACCACCGCGCCGGCGAAATGAGCCAATTGTAACCGGCGGCATGCGACGCTTAATGTTTTTTGTAGGCTTGGTGGCGGTGGGCGGTTTGTTAGCACTGTACGCTGGTTTGTACGTGTCTGATTACGCTATGGAAAGTCTGCGGGCCATGCTCTTTTTGGCTCTAGGACTTGATTCTTTGTTGGCGATTTTTCCTTTGCGTTCACTCAGGCAGCCACTGTGGAAATTGTCGGCCTTTAAAAATCCTCAATTGCTTGTGGCTGTAGCTTCTGGTTTGGCTTTGCTCTTGCTACCGTATTTCATTCCGCCATTAGCTGAGATTTTTGGCTTTGGAACTTTGTTGCCGTTTGAGGTTGGTTTGGTGGTCGCAATTTGTTTGGTCAAGGTCTTGTTGATTGAAGTGGGTAAGTCCTGGTTTTTGCGAGATGTTCGCAAGCCGCGGCTAGCTTTGCTATCATAGCGAGTGAATCAGCCTTTAGTCTCAGTCTCTGTTTAGCTTTATGGATCTCTCCAGAATCGAAAATTTTAAGGATGCGGTAGTGACGGTGATGGGTTTGGGCATTTATAAACAGGGTAGTGGCCTTGGGACGGCTAAGTGGTTAATGCGTCATGGAGCACAAACGGTGATTACAGATTTGAAAGATACTACGGAACTGAAGGAGTCGGTTGATTTGGTGATGGAGTGGTACAACACTTATCGTACGCAGTATCCTGACAGGACGATCTATCAACCGGTCTTTGTTTTAGGTGAACATCGTAAGGAAGACTTTGAGAATGTAGATGTGGTGGTTCAGAATCCGGGTGTGCCGAGTGAATCTGAATACATTCAAGCCGCCAAGGCTAAAGGCGTGCAGATTGAGTCTGATGTCAGTTTGTTTTTCCGCTATTACCATTACCCAATTAGTGCGGTAACGGGTACTAAGGGCAAGACTACGACGACATTGCTATTGGGCGAAATGTTAAAAGCTTTGGACGCTAAAGCGATCACGGCCGGAAATATTCGCGTGTCACCTTTGGAATCACTGGATGATTTACTCTTGCATAATGCCTCTACGCCGATTGTTTTAGAGCTATCCTCTTGGATGCTGGAGAGTTTGCCAGGTGCCTTTACTGAGCTTAAACATGGCCCAGATATTGCCGTGTTAACCAACGTCTTTCCTGATCACTTGAACAGGTACGCTAGCTACGAAGATTATCAGAAGTCGAAAGAGATTATTTTTGAGTATCAACGTCCGGATCAATTCACAGTATTGAATAAGGATCACGATTTGGTGCGGGCCATGGAGCCGCGCGTTAAAGGGCAATTGTTCTGGTTCTCCAAAAACTATCAGGAACATAATGGATGTTACGTGAAAGAGGGGAAGATCGTTTTCCGTCGTGATGGTGACGAGTTTATGATCTTGCCATTGGCGGATGTCGCGCTTGGCGGCGAGCATAATCTGGAGAATGTACTCTCTGCTACGTGTGCGGCCATGTTACGAGGTGTGACGGTGGAGGATATCGCTAAGGTTCTGAAGGAGTTCAAGGGCGTGCCTGACAGACAGGAGCTAATTCGTGAGGTGGATGAGATTAGTTTTATCAATGACACAGCAGCTACGGCACCAGAAGCGGTGGTGGCGGCGATGAAGCGTTTTGGAGATAAGGAACATCTGATTGTGATTGCTGGGGGAGTTGATAAGAAGTTGACGTATGACAGCATGGCGGAGGCTTTGATTGGGGGAGCTAAGGCGGTAATTTTATTCCCTGGAACAGCTTCTGATATCCTGAGGGAAAAATTGGCAGGTAAAGTAACCTTGCATACAGCGGAGTCCATGAAAGAGGCGGTACAAAAATCCAGATCCTTAGCTCAAACTGGCGATTCTGTGATTTTGTCCCCAGGAGCTTCCAGTTTTAACATGTTCAAAAACGAATTCGACCGCGGCGAACAGTTCCGCGAAGAGGTTAGAAATTTGTAGCTTAAGCGGTACGCGTCGTTTTTATGCTACATAAACTCAAACAATTCGTGCCGGAACCGTTATTGGCGATTTATCATCTGGTGCTGGCTAAGCTGGCGGTGGTTGTGTATGGGGCGCCGGCTAACGACATGATTGTGATTGGGGTGACGGGTACGAATGGTAAATCCTCAACGGTCAATTTTATTGCGCAGTTATTGACTGCACTTGGGCAGACTGTTGGTTATACCTCCACGGCTGGTTTTAATGTCGCTGGCACTGACATCGTCAACGCCATGAAAATGACCATGCCGGGCAGATTTGCTTTGCAATCATTGTTAAGACGCATGGTTAAGTCGGGTTGCAAATACGCGATTGTGGAAACATCGTCACAGGGGATCATGCAGCATCGACATTTAGGAATTAATTATGACGTAGCGGTGTTTACTAATCTAACCCCTGAGCATATTGAAGCTCACGGGGGCTTTGAGAATTACAAAAAAGCTAAGGGTCGTTTATTTGCTCACTTGTCTGCTAAGCAGCATAAAATGATCGATGGTCGTAAAGTGCTTAAAACTATCGTGGTCAATGCGGATGATGAACATGCGACATATTTTGCGGGGTTTACCGCGGATAAGCTGCTGGAATTTGGTTGGACAGAGCAGCGAGTCATGTCTCAGATCAAAGTCCAGGAGCAATTTCAAGGGACAGAATTGAGCGTGGACGACTTGGGTGCGAATGTTGTCATTGCTAGTGTGCCAGCGCGGTTGAACTTGGCGGCTAAGTTTGAGCGCTTGAACGCGCTAGCAGCCATTGCGACCGTGACTGGTTTGGGCTTTGCCTTGACTGATGTTTTGGTGGCAGCAGAAAGTCTGCATGGAGTGACGGGCAGATATCAGCGGATTGAGGCGGGTCAGCCCTTTAGCGTGGTGGTGGATTATGCATATGAGCCGTATGCCTTATTAGCGTTATTGGCGGCAGTCAAGCAGGCGGGTGCGGAGCGCATTATTGGGGTACACGGTTCAGCGGGTGGAGGCAGGGATGTGGCTAGACGACCGTTGATTGGTAAGCTGGCAGGTGAAGAAGAGTCGATTGTGATCGTGACGAATGAAGACCCTTATGATGAAGACCCGGTAACAATTATGCAGGCTGTAGCGGAGGGTGCTGTGGCTGCGGGTAAGGTTATGCAGAAGAATCTTTTTATCATTGAAGATCGTCAGCAGGCTATTGATAAAGCGATTGCGCTGGCCGAGCCGGGTGATACGGTGATTATTACGGGTAAGGGTTCGGAGCCGGTGATGGCGGTGGCTGACGGCAAGAAGATTCCGTGGAGTGATGCCGAGGCGGCGTTTAAGGCCTTAGCAAAAATAGGGTACACTGTTTAGGTGTATGTCGTTTAAGAAAGTTTCATTGATCGTGGCCATTAACCTGATAGTGCTGGGATTTTTGTTTGTGGGTTTTGGCCGAGAATATTGGCGAAATATTGAGATCGAAAGAGATATTGCGGCCTTGCAGGCAGAGCATGACAAGTTAGTGGGGGAAAAACTGGAATCTTTAGCCCTGATTAGTGATCTGTCCAGCGAGTATTATCTGGAGTCAGAAGCTAGGACTAAGCGTGGTATGGGGGAGCCTGGGGAGCAGCTAGTTATTGTTGATCTACCTGAGGCTCAGCAGCCGGACGGTGAGGTTTTGGGTATCGCTACGGATGTGAGTATTAGCAATCCAACCAGGTGGTGGTACTACTTTTTTGATCGCCAAGCCCTTGAAGATATGGGTGAATTATGAGGTTGAAGGGGTGGGGTTACGCGGGGCTAGGCGGGTTGTTGGTTGGTTTGAGTTACCTGCTATATTGTCAATTTTATCTGGTCACTCACGCCATGAATGGCATATTTAGGGCGCCAGCTGCTTTAGTTTGGATCCCGGCCGCTAAAATCGACGGTCAAAGTTTGAGTTATAAAGAAGTAGTTGAAATGGCGCACGGGATTCGGGCTTTTGGTGAGGTCGAAAAAAGTAAGGTAGCTTTTGATCAGGCCTTGCAATTGAGTGTCCACCGGCTTTACGTTAAAAAATTAGCTGATGAGTTTGATGTCAAAGTGACAGCTGAGGAGGTGGCTGCTTATCCGTTGACTCTCGAATTTTTGAGTGAAGAGCTGGCGGCGGCCCATTGGAGTGAGAAGGAATATAGAAAATACGTGATTAAGCCACTCTTATTGGCGCAGAGAACGGCGTCAGCTTTTGAAGCGTCTGATACTTATCAGCAGGCGGCCTTGGAACGCATGGAGTCATTGCGTAAGAAGGTAGCGCAAAGTATGTCGGTGGCGGATGTCGCTCAGAATTTTTCTGAGTCAGCTTCGGCGGTTGACAGGGGTGATTTTGGCATTATGCCGGTGGCTGATGTGCCAGAGTGGTTACGGCCGGCGTTATTGCTAGAACCGGGAGATATTTCCGAAGTCTTAAGCGCACCTACGCAGTATTGGACAGTGAGCTTGTTAGAATTTTATCCGTCAGACACGCCGGAATTAGCGGCGGTGCATTTTAGGGGTTTTGCGATTAACAAACAGTCGCTTGGTCAGGTGATCAACTCGGACAAGCTGGCTCAACCGGCTTGGGTGTTTGTCTGGTAAAAAGAAACACCCGCACCAAGAGAGGTACGGG